>NZ_JBWYJB010000005.1:0-168836 GCF_056784015.1 Acinetobacter sp. ANC_7655
CGAGGCAAAGAGTGGGCTTTTGTTTTGCCATTCTTCAAAGAGGATTTCCACCACTTCGACCACGGATTTATTCATAAATACGCGGCTGTTGCGGCGTTTGTGCCACAGGTTTGTTGCATCATTAAGCGTGAGTTTGTAGAGGGTCAGTGCCCCATCGCTTTGTCCTTGTGAGGCTTCGGTGATGATGCCAGTGGTTCTAAACAGGATTCCTTGATCAGTGACTTGATCGACGGCCACTTGTGTGCCGATGAATTGTTTGAGTGGAATTAAGGCATTGGTCGAGAGACAGATGAGTTCTGCTTGCACGCCTTCGTTAAGGGCATGGCTGCCATCGATGCGTTGTAGGAAGACTTGGCTATTCAGCTGTGAATGACTGAATTGGATGTGGAGGGCTCTGTTTTGGGCAGTTAGACCGAGCTGTTCAATCGTACGCTGAATATTATTGATGAAATTCTTCATGTCAAAATGAGTTAATCATTATTATTTAGATATTCTTAACCCAAATTGTACACGAAAAAATCAATTTTAAACGATATGAATTGTTTCAACCGTTAATTCACGACGGGCTAACCTTTTTTTACCAAATAATGAAATTCTTTGTTCCCATTGTCATCTAAACGTTCTTCTTGCAACAGCAATTCATGACCAAGATGCATACAGAATTTAGGAATATCCCAAGAAGTTGAATTATCTGTTGCAAATACTTCCACCACATCACCAGACTTAGATTTACGAATGGCTTGATGTAACATCATCACCGGTTCTGGACAACGTAAACCACGTGTATTCAACTGGATTTGAGGTTGAACTTGAGAATCAGACATTCAATATCGCCCTTAAAAGATTGGGCGATTATTTTATCATAATTCAATCTTTTCACTCCCAAATTCAGAAAAAGACTCCAAATACAGTGGTCTATGATCAAATAGATCATTAGGAATCAAAATTTTACCAATAGACAAGCGTATTTTCTTCGGTATGATTAAAACTTATTTTTTCAATTGAAGAGTCTTTAGGAAAGATCATGCAAGAGGAATCAGGTACATCGTGGGGTATGCGTGGCTTACGCAAATGGTTAGGCACAGCCCCAGAAACCCGAGATGAACTGTTAAAAATTGTACAAGATTCACGTCGACTACTCGAACCAGATACAGTAGCGATGCTCGAGGGAATCTTTGACCTTCCAGCGACTAAAATTCGTGAAGTCATGACGCCACGAACTTCAATGGTCAGCTTACAAGAAGATGATGAGTTATTGGATATTCTTGATGTTCTCATCGAGTCAGCACACTCACGTTTCCCTGTATTTTCAACAGATCAACCTGATAACGTCATTGGTATCCTTTTGGCAAAGGACCTCTTACCTTTCTTAAAAGATCGTGATTCGAAAGTAAATGTACATTCGCTGATGCGCCAACCGATCTTTGTGCCTGAAAGCGCGCGTTCTGATCAAGTGCTCCGAATGCTAAAAAACACTCAAACACATATTGCGATTGTGATTGATGAGTACGGTTCTACTTCGGGTTTAGTGACACTTGAGGATATTCTTGAAGAAATTGTGGGTGAAATTGAAGATGAACATGACAATGTCGATGAAGAAGCCAATTTCATTGTTCCAGATCAAACCAGCAACAGCAGTAACACGTGGTTAGTTCAAGCACTTACACCAATTGAACATTTTAACAATGTTTTAAATGCTGAATTTTCTGATGATGAAGTGGAAACTGTGGGTGGACTATTACTGCAAGAAATTGGTTTAGTCAGCGATCTTCAAGGCCAAGTGATTGAATTGGGAGATTGGGAATTTACCATTGTGGAAGCAGATGTCCGTACTATTCATCTGATTCGAGCTGTGCGTAAATGAGAGCCTATTTTCAAAAATTATTGAGTCCTTCAGAAAAACAAAAATCATTACCTTTCATTTATCCACTCCTTATTGCTTTAACAGCAGGTGCGACTTTTAGTCTCGCACTTGCACCTTTTTATTGGTGGTGGCTGGCAATATTATCGCCAGCATTGCTATATGCCACACTCAGTAAGCGAAATCCTAAACAAGCATTCCTCATCGGTTGGACTTACGGTTTTGGTTTATGGTTTGTTGGTGCATTCTGGTTATACACTTCTATCCATGTGTATGGTGATACATCTGCGTTTTTAAGTGTCATCATGATTGCGATTATGGCCTTGGTGATGGGGCTATTTACAGCAATACAAACTTGGATATATCGTCGATTCTTTCCAGAAACACCACTTACTTTTGCCCCTTTATGGGTATTCTTTGAATGGGCAAAAACTTGGGTATTTACTGGTTTCCCTTGGTTATTTGCAGGTTATGCTTTTACCGAGCGTTTCTTAGATAGCTATGCACCTTTATTTGGTGTATTTGCAGTTTCTTTCGTGGTCATTCTCATTGCATCTGCACTTGTTGAACTCCTACGAAAACGCTACTTTTGGGCTATTCCAGTTTCAATTGTATTGCTAGGTGCATGGGGCGCATCCTATTTAACTTTTGTAGAAGAAAAAAAATCAGCACCGCTGAGCGTTTCTTTAATCCAAGGTAATATTCCTCAAGATTTAAAGTGGTTAACTGAGTATCAAGTAAAGACACTTGAAATCTATGCACAATTAACGCGATCAGAATGGGGACGTGACTTGGTGGTTTGGCCTGAATCATCTATCCCAATGTTTCAATCAGATATTGAACCATTTTTAGATGCAATGGATCAGCAAGCCAAAAGTACCAACACAGCTTGGGTAACAGGCATTCCATATTGGGATTTAAATGAATCTAAGGCATTGGGTTATCCGCGTTATTACAACTCCATGATGGCATCTGGTGATGAAGCTACAGGCTTATATAAAAAACAGCGTCTCGTTCCTTTTGGTGAATATATTCCGCTGTCTGGCCTGTTAAGTTGGGTGTTACCTGCGCTTCAAAATGATCCTTCAATGAGCGGTTTTTCACGTGGTCCGCAGGATCAAGCTCCTTTTTCAATTCACAACCACAAATTAGCTGCTGCGATTTGTTATGAGGTTGCCTATCCGAACCTAACCCGACGCAATGCACTAAATAGTGATTTCCTCGTCACCGTTTCAAATGATGCGTGGTTTACGGGTACGGCTGGTCCGTGGCAACATTTACAAATGGTACAAATGCGAGCAAAAGAAAATGGACGCTGGTTTATTCGTGCAACCAATACAGGTGTAACTGCTTTTATCAACCACAAAGGGGAAATCGTCAGCCAAGCCCCAATTGATCAAAAAGCGGTTCTTCGTGGTGATCTACCTGCAATGGAAGGGCAAACTTGGTATACGAGATTCAGTGATTGGCCAATATTGGGATTGTCATTGATTTTATTGGTGATGGGTTGGTTCTTTAGACCACGTGTTGTCGATGTCAGTTTTAAATCTCGTCGATAACACTTGGTTCAAATCAAATATACGTTCTATATCAAAAAAACCGAGCAAATATGCTCGGTTTTTTTAAATTTGTGTTGTGAGGTAAGACAGCATTGCCATCAAACTCAACATCGGAATAGATCGATAAATTTTAATGAGCAGCGCTTCAAATGTTGAAGATACATCAGACAGCGTCAAAACAGATGCTTTAAGTGCACTATAAAAACTTAAAATCGTAATCGCACTAAATACACTAATCGCCATAAATCCGATCATGATTTGACTGCTTGCATCTGCATTTGACCAAAGATCAATAAATAGATGACTAATAGGCAATAAGCTCAAAATAAGCAGTGCAGACTTGAGCACAGTCCAATGAAATAAATTGATTTCATCTGACAATATTAATGCTTTCATCATTCCCCCTTATTATCAAGCTAAGCTGTTGGCTCCATTATGCAGGGAAAAATTAAAATAAAAAGCCTAATTTTCTTCATATTTTCTGTTTCTTGTAACCATTAAATATGGGAATAATTCTTATTATAAATCTCAAAAAACCTTTATTTTTAAACATTATAATTATCAATGATTTGGTTTAATATTTCTAAATAATAAAGATTATCACTTCACTCAATATTTATTAATTCGATTAAGTGAAGTGATTAATACCATGAATGGTTTTTAATAATGATTTTCATTTATGGTGTGTAAAAGATATCAGCATCATTTCCTTCACCACCCTGCTTTCCATCTGCGCCGAATGAATAAAGATCATATGCACGACCTTCCGAACCGGGAATCACATATTGTAAATCATTATCCCAACTATCTTTAGGATAACCACCCTTCACATAACCACCAGGTAACCAATTTTTTGCTGAAGCTGGTTGATTGACCAAAGCATCCAAGCCACCATCTTGCATGGATGGATATTGGTTGTTGTCTAACTTGTATTGATCTAATGCACCTGCAACACCTTTCAGCGTAATGATTGTGGTATCAACCTTCGCTTTCTCACCACGACCCATGACATTAGGCACAATCAGTGCTGCAAGCACACCTAAAATCACAATCACCACCATCACTTCAATCAGGGTAAAACCAGATTGTCTACGCATTTTCATATTGTTTCGCATGTTTTCACTCGCTATTTCATTCATTATTAGAATTTATTGAATCTGTTTAAATCATATTGTTCATGTTGACGATTGGCAACATGACAGCAATCACGATCACCAATACAATCGCAGCCATTAACACCAACATTAGTGGTTCCAACAACGCCAATAATGTCGAGATTAATGTGGTAACTTCTCGATCTTGCATCGTCGAAGCTCTTTCTAACATTCGATCCAACTCGCCTGAGGCTTCACCACTTTTGATCATTTGCACCATCATCGGTGGAAAATAACCACAGCGCTCAAGTTGCGTCGCCAGATTTCCACCCTCTGTGACTTTTTCAGCCGCGACATTGACTGCATCTCGAATAACCCAATTGCTACTCACTGCTGCACCAATTTTCAACGCGTCGACCAAAGGAACACCTGATTGCGTTAAGATAGATAAGGTACTTGAAAAGCGGGCCGCATTAATACCTCGTGATAGTTTTCCAAATAATGGCAACTTCAACGTGAGGCGATCAAAAGCATAATGCCCTGCGGCAGTCCTTAAAAAGCGTACCAATAGAAAGAATCCCAACGCCGACGCGACCAATACAAATGGCCAAGCTTGACGTATAAAATCACTGGCTTTCATTAAAGCAACCGTAATCCAAGGTAGCGCATCTTTACTTTGGTCAAAGGTTTTAACGATGTCTGGCACTACATAGGTCATGAGTCCCATCACGATACCGAAAGACATCAACATCAAAATAATAGGATAAATCATTGCACCTTGAATCTTCTTTTGCATCGCAAAGCGATTTTCAGTGTAATCAGCCAATTGATCGAGAATAAGATCTAAGTGTCCTGATCGCTCACCAGCAGCAATCGTTGCAATATAAAGTTCAGGGAATCTGCCAGATTGTTGCATCCCTTGAGCCAAGGAATGACCTTCTAAAACCTTTGATCTTACAGATAACATCAAATTTTGCACGTGAGCTTTTTCGCTTTGTTTGGCAACTGCTCTTAATGCTTCCTCAAGTGGGATCCCCGCTGCAACTAATACGGATAATTGGCGAGTCATCAAAGCTAAGTCATAAGCTGTAAATTTTTTTTGAAAAAAACCACCAGTTCGATGCTTGTCTTTTTGTTCTACAGCATCAACTTGTACTGGAATCCATTGTTTATCCCGAAGCTGTTGTCGAATCTGTCGGGCTGAATCACCTTCTAGCACACCCTTTTGCTGCTTTCCTGAAGCATCGATGGCAGTATATTGATATGCGGGCATGATAATGCTCTAATTTTCCTAATTATGATGTCTTAAGAGTTGCCTTAGACCGTTCTCTTCATTCATATTGATCACTTGCAACAACTTGAACACTCTATCATAAGCATTGGTTATCCACGATAAGTTTTCACCATATTGATTGACGACTATATATGACAAATATTTCAGAATTAAGCCAAATTGTTTATCGAGTGCGCATCGCGGTGCCAGTTTATCTATATGATTGTTTTGATTATGAAGTTTCTGCAGAACAATACCAAACTATACACATAGGTTGCCGTGTTCTTGTTTCGTTTGGTCGTCAAAACTTAGTCGGAATCGTACTCGAAAAGATCGCACCGGAAACGCCATTAGATCCGAAAATCAAACTGAAACCCATCACTGAAATCTTGGATCTGCAACCCATACTCAATGATACGATCATTCAGCTCGCGCAGTGGTCTGCTCAATATTATCAATTCCCCATTGGGGAAGTCATGCATACCACTTTGCCGACATTTTTAAGGCAGGGTAAACCCTATAATTTATTAGCTCACTCTTGGAAAGTTTTAAATTTAGACGCTGAAAAGAAAGTGGCTCGATCTTTAAAACAACAAGAGGCTTATAAAATTTTAAAGCTACACCCTCAAGGGACTGCCGAGACGATACTGAATTTGAGTGGTGTGGAAACAGCAACATTAAAAGCGCTTGAAAAGAAAGAAATCGTCGAATGTAAATTGATTCAGCAGGACTTTAGTCCTGAACCTGTACAGCTGGCTCAAATGCCATTGACTGCAAATGATGATCAAAAAAAAGCAATTCAATCCATTTTAAAAGCACAAAATCGCTATCAAGCATTTTTACTCGATGGTTTAACTGGTAGCGGCAAAACTGAAGTTTATTTGCAAGTCATGCAAGAGGTTTTACAAAAAGGTCAGCAAGTATTGGTACTGGTACCAGAAATTGGCTTAACCCCTCAAACTATCAGCCGGTTTCAATCTCGCTTTCACTGCAATATTGTCTTGTTGCATTCCGGACTGAATGACACAAAGCGCCTCCAAGCTTGGCAATATGCTCAAACAGGGAAGGCCTCCATTATTCTTGGTACACGCTCTGCGATTTACACCCCCATGCCAAATTTAGGGCTCATTATCTTAGATGAGGAGCATGACCTGTCATTCAAACAACAAGAAGGTTTTCGCTACCATGCACGTGATGTTGCTCTCTATCGCGCTTATTTAGAGCAATGCCCCATTGTCCTTGGCTCAGCAACACCAAGTATTGACTCATATCATTTGGTGGAGCAAAAAAAATTAACGATTCTGAAACTCGATGAACGTGCCGCAGGTGCAAGCTTACCTAAAATTCATTTAATTGATCTAAAGATTGCTCAAAAACAGCATGGTATAAGCGAACAACTCATTAAAGAAATTCAAAAAAGACTCAATCAAGAAGAACAGGTACTGATCTTTTTAAACAGACGTGGTTATGCACCTGTCCTGATCTGCGAAAGCTGTGGATGGCAAGCCAATTGTCCCCATTGTGATGCACATTTTACGCTTCATAAAAAACCATATGAGCACCTGCATTGCCATCACTGTGGGACAATTAATCGACTGCCTGAGCAATGCCCCTCTTGTCAGCAACACACCTTGAAGCCTATTGGAATGGGCACGGCAAAAGTTGAAGAGAATTTACAACTTTTATTTCCAGACTTTCCTGTGGTCAGAGTAGATCGTGATTCCACGAGCCGTGTCGGGAGTTGGCAAAAAATTTACGAGCAAATTCATCAAAGTAAACCGATGATTTTACTTGGTACGCAAATGTTAGCCAAAGGTCATCACTTTCCGTATGTAACCTTAGTTGCAATCTTAGATATTGATAGTGGCCTACTCAGTGTTGATTTCAGAGCAACGGAACGAACAGCCCAATTGATTGTTCAAGTTGCAGGTCGTGCAGGACGAGGTGAAAAAAAAGGTGAGGTTTATCTACAAACTTTACGACCTGATCACCCTCTACTCAACACGCTCATTAATAAAGACTATCGTGCTTTTGCTCGTGAAACACTTCATGATCGTCAATCTGCTTTACTCCCTCCAATGCGCTATGCAGCATTAATACGTTGTGAATCGCGTAGTCAGGAAGAAAATCTCAATTTTTTAACCAATATGACACAATCGCTCCAACAACATACTGGTGAGCTGATTGAGATTTGGGGTCCAATTCCTGCGCCAATGGAGCGAAAGGCTGGGCGTTATCAGGCACATGTGGTTTTATTGTCATCAGATCGTGCAAAAATGCATTTCTATATACGAGAATGGTGGCCATTTGTGCTTCAACAAAAACCTTCAACGATGAAGCTCAGTATTGATATAGATCCTCAAGAGCTAAGCTAATCATGAATAGAGTTAAATTATCAAAGTCGAAGACCTGAATTAAATTTACACAGCTAAAGCAGACACGATTACAATTTCATCAGTCCAACATTCCACTTTAGGGAAGGCCAATGCCATTGTTGTTACAAATCACAATTTTTCTAGCTGCCGCATTAATTTTTGTTCCGCTCGGAAAAAAAATTGGTATTGCGACAGTCTTAAGTTATTTGTTTACAGGAATATTACTTGGTCCAAGTGCATTGAATTTGACCAATGATGCCGAAACATTAATGAAATTAGCTGAGTACGGCGTGATTTTTTTGATGTTCTTAATCGGCCTAGAATTACGCCCTCAGCGCTTGTGGAATATGCGTCACTCTATATTTGTGATTGGAAGTGCTCAAGTCTTGATCACAGGTATAATTCTTGTCGCAACCATTTGGCTGTTCTTCCAACAGCATCTTGCTGCTAGTGTCGTAATTGGTCTTGCCCTTGCTTTATCATCTACAGCATTTGTCATGCAATTACTTGCAGAAAAGCAGCAGCTGAATACCGCGCATGGTCAGCAATCTTTCTCTATTTTACTGTTTCAAGATATTGCCGCTATTCCTTTACTCGCCCTGATTCCCCTACTCGCGGGAAATCAGTCTACACATCATGGTATTGCTTATTTTGCCGCTGTTGTTGCAACGTTTACTGGCTTATTTTTATTTAGTCGCTATGTGATGCGACCATTTTTTAGATTCATTGTACAGAGTGGTGCCACTGAACTCATTACGGCTGCTGGACTCTTCATTGTTTTGGCTGTCGTTCTGTTTATGGATATGCTCGGATTAAGCACCACGCTCGGTGCTTTTCTGACAGGTGTATTACTCGCGGATTCTGAGTTTCGCCATGAACTGGAATCGAGCATTCAACCCTTCAAAGGTTTACTACTCGGTTTATTCTTTATGAGCGTAGGCATGATGACACCGATTGATCTCCTCGTAGATCAGCCGCTATTCATTTTTGGTGGGGCATTCGTGCTGATCATCATAAAAATATTAAGCATGGTTGCAATCGCACGATATTTTAAATTTCAATGCAAAACCAGTGTATTGATTGCCATTTGTCTTGCTCAAGGAGGAGAATTTGCTTATGTGATCTTAGCTGTTGCGAATACCGAAGGTTTAATTACTCAAGCAGTGTTATCCCCTACGATTCTGATCATTGCAATTTCGATGGCACTCACCCCTGTCATTTTCTGGCTTGCACAACGATGGCTCATTCCATATCTTGATCGAAAGACTGATAGCGCTGAAGATGTCCCATTACCAGACACTCATTCAACATTAATCATTGCAGGTTTTGGACGCGTCGGACAAATAGTGGCGCGCGTTGCTTATCTCAATCATGTCAGCTTTACAGCCATTGATAATAATTTAGAAAAAATTGATTTTGTGAGAAAGTACGGTGGTAAAATTTATTATGGAGACGCCTCCTCCCCTGATTTATTGAGATCTGCAGGCATCGAGCATGCTAAGGCATTTGTACTTGCTGTAGACGATGTGGAAATGTCGATGAATATTGCTCGCCATTTACGTTTGAATTATCCAACGCTCAAACTCATCGTCCGTGCCCGTGATCGACATCATATGCATTTACTTAAAGACTTAGGCATTGAGCATATTTGGCGTGAAACTTTTCTATCTTCACTCGGTATGGCATTTCGCACCTTAACCGCGTTAGGTTTAAGTCAAGAACATGCTCAACATAGTATTGAAATATTTAGAGACTATGATGGGCGTCTATTAGCTGAGCAACAACGCATCTATACGGATGATCAAAAAGTCTTTGAAAGCTATCGAAATTTCTTAGCGGAACTCGAACAAATTTTTGAAAATGATGCGCAACAACATCAACCACTTTTAGAAAGTTTAGATGAAACCATTGATTCTGAAGTAAGTTCTGTAGAACGACGCGCTAAGCACTCGCAAAACCAAATTAATGTTTGTCGAGATGAAGAATTTTAACTTGTGATTTACAATATCGTCACCATCTAGACAGGGATTTGGAGAATTTTATGTCTGATTTACGTCAACGTTTTTTTATTGATAACAGCCCTGTTCGTGGTGAAGTCGTACATCTTGAAGATACGCTTAAAACAATTTTAGCGCAACGCGCCTATGCACCTGCGATTCAAATTTTATTGGGCGAAATGCTCAGTGCAACTGCATTGTTGGCCAGCACACTTAAAATTAAGGGACGTATTAGCCTCCAAATTCAAGCTTCTGGCACCTTAAAATGGGCTATGGCTGAATGTAATCACCTCGGTGAAGTACGCGGATTAGCTGAATATGAAGCTGATCCACGTTTTGAAGAAGCATCAGACAGCAGCATCGTTCTGAAAACTTTGGTCAGTCCAGTTTTATTTATTAATATTGAACCTGAATTTGGCGAACGCTATCAGGGTATCGTGCCTTTAGATCAGCCGAATTTAGCTAAATGCCTCATGCAGTATTATGATTTATCTGCCCAAATCCCAACCAAGATCGTTTTAGCTAGTACTGCTCAACGCGCTGGTGGTCTTTTGATTCAATTGTTACCGCGTAACAATGATGAAGAGCAGCAAAAGGTTGATGAAGATATCTGGCCTCGTCTAACCATGCTCACTGAAACTTTAAAAACAGATGAACTTACTGAGCTGGATGCGCAAGAAATTTTGTATCGCTTATATAATGAAGAAGAAGTCAGACTACCTGAATCTGAACAACTTCAATTTGGCTGTACATGTTCTAAAGAGCGTTGCTCTACAGCATTAATTCAGGTGGGTGCTGAATCTGTGCGTGAAATTTTAGAACAACAGAACCCTATTACAATGGACTGTCAATTCTGTAACACTCAATACAGATTTACTGCTGAAGAAGCACTCGGTCTATTCGGCGAGCACCTCAGTTAATCCTTAACAGTTCTCTTCGAAAATCAGCAAGTTTTACTTGCTGATTTTTTTGGTTGTAAGAAATTGAAACAATTATTCACCATCTGAACATATTGTAGTCTTCGAAAGTCTGCTCATAATGATTAAAAGTTAATCAACGGTTATTTTTGCTTAATGGCAAATAATTATTATGAGGAACTCGGACTAGATCGCGATGCGAGTCCTGAGGAAATAAAAAAATCATATCGAAAACTGGCTCGGAAATACCATCCCGATATCAGTCAAGCACCTGATGCCGAAAAAAAAATGCAGGCGATTAATACTGCGTATGACACATTAAGTGATCCTTTAAAAAAACAAGAGTACGATCAACAACTCGATCAGTTGAATAGTCAGTCTCCTTTCTCGGATACTAAAAACCATACAAATCATGAATTTTCTGGCTTTGAAGATTTGTTTGGGCGTTTTGGTACAGGTTTTGGTGGAGGTTATGCACAGCGCTCACACCAATATAAATCCCAGCCAATTCGTGGTGAAGATCAACATGCCAGTATAGAAGTGCCCTTACAAGTCGCTTTTGAAGGTGTCACTCAATCCATCCAATTGCGTATACCCACTTTTAATGCATATGGACAACCTGAAGTTCAGCGAAAAACCCTTGAAATTAGAATCCCGAAAGGGATGAAAAACGGTCAACAAATTCGGCTCAAAGGTCAAGGACAAGCTGGTTTATCGGGCGGTGAAAATGGAGATCTTTATATACAGATCCATTATCAAACCACTGACAGCATATATGTCGATCAGGCAGACATTTACTATCACATTAACATTAGTCCTTGGGAAGCTGCTTTAGGCCAAGACATCGAGCTAAAAACCCCCTCTGGAAAGATTAAAGTCAGCATTCCTCAACATACAATTTATGGCAAACAACTCCGTATTAAAGAAAAAGGGATTCCCTCTTCACCCCCGGGACACCTTTATCTAATCCTGAATATTGTTTATCCAAGAGCAGAATCCCCGCAGCAAAAACAGGCATATGAGCAATTTGCTCAAGCATTTACACATTTCAACCCTCGTGATGAAGGAGGTGAATCATGACAACGATTCAGTACCGAGAAGTGTACAAAAATGGATATTTAGAGGCTGAAATCATTGATGACCAATGTATTTTTGATTTAAAGCATTTTGCCCAAGCATGCGGACAAAGTCCTGAATGGGTTTTGCAATTACTTGAATATGAGATTCTACCTGCTCGTTCTGAGCAAAAAATCCATCAATTTTTTGGTGAAGAACTTACTCGAGCACGGAGAGCTTATCGCTTGCAACGGGATTTTGAAGCAAGTCTCCCTGCCGTCGCCATGATGATGGATCTGATAGATGAAGTACAACAATTGCGCAAGCAAGTGAAATACTTCAAATAAAGCAAGCCCACATAAATGCATGTACTGTTACATGCATTTATTTTTTATTGATTAGAATGAAAGGATTAAACCATCAATGAAAGTTAAAGAATGCAATAAAAAGCTGAAAAACCTTTTCCCTGAGTTCCGTGAACTTATTCAGCCTTTAAGAGAAGAAAACCCTCACTTCGCTAAAATTTTCGAGGAACATGAAACGCTAGATCATGAAATTACGCATTTGGAACTAAATCCAGTTAATGTAATTAATGATGATATTGAGTTTCTAAAGCGAAAAAAACTTAAATTAAAAGATGAAATGTATCGTTTGCTCAAACAAGCGCAGACGAACCTTACCCAGTAATTTCAATTTAATATTATAAAATAACGGTGAATCTGGCACTTATCATTCTGACTTAAAGCATAAGTGCCTTATATGACGTTGACTATTTTAATCGAGTCCAACGTCCCATTTCTCGGAGCGTACCTTTCAATGTTTTTTGAATCGGTTCATACTCCAAAAATGCAAACAAACCGAGTTGTTGCTGCTGGTTTTGTTGAGCCAACAATTCCATCACACTTTTTTCACCGCGCCCGACCATTTGTCTACGATAAAAATACCAAATTAACAAAAGTGTTGTCACACACATGGCTGTGAGCATATACCAAAAGCCATGCGGTGAGTTTAATCCTGGAATAAATTCAAAATTCATTCCGTAAATACCTGTAAGAAGAGTCAGTGGTGCAAATACAGCGGTGATAATTGCTAAAATTCTCATATTTTCATTGGTTTGATTGGCCACTGCTGAAAAGTGCAAATCGATGGCGGCTTGTACTGCATGGTTTAACCGAACACTGTGCTTTTGTATTCTTTCAATATGGCTAATTAAATCATCCATTCGGACGAGCATTAAATTTTGCTTCTCTGCCTTACGTTTAGCTTTAATATGATGATAATTTTCGACAATTTCATCTCTTAATTCTTGTAGGCATTCAACCTGTTCTTCACACAAATTTTCAACTTGTTGAAAAGCCGTGATCTCTTGCAGCAGCTGATTCCATCGATTAAATTTTTGATTTCCTTGTAATAGTTCTTTTTGCCAAAATTCCACACGTTTGGTTAGTGGTACACGTAAACCTAAATAGCCATCCACCATCATATTCAGTAATCTAAGCGCAATATCTACAGGGCTCTGTGCTAATTTTCGTGGAATATTCTGTTGCTCTATAGGTCGTGTTTGAATCGCCTGCACTCTTTCAAGATATGTTTCAAATACACGATTACCTCGTTCATGCACTGTGATTAAAACATTTGATGTCATGACAAAACTTACCGGCGTTGTAACAATGTCCGCAGTTTGTTGCTCAGCTGAATGACCATTCTGAATTTGTATGTGGTCATCTGGGGTGATTAATTTTTTAAAGATCAACAAATCATAATCATCTAATGCATCAAATACGCAAGGATGCTCAAGGTTTTGAATATCTTTAAGATGAAATTCGTTCAACAGAATTCCAGTGTTCTCAAAAATATATCGTTGCCACGTCTCTGTATTTTGAATCAATTCGTGGCGTTCAAAACTCAACCATATAAATTCTGCATCAACATCAGTCGATAATGCTTCACTCAGATAAATATACCCGTCATCTTGATGATAATAATAATTAAACTTTTGCATTTTAGTTATTTTTAAATGAGAACATTTTGATCATGCCATAAAAAAAGCCTTGTGTAACACTCGTTTAAACGAAGCACCACACAAGGCTTAGAATTAGCTTAAATGATTAAGCTTGTTCAATGTCTTTCATTGTAAGTTTGATACGACCACGGTTATCAACATCCGCAACTTGTACCTTAACTTCTTGACCTTCAGTAAGAACGTCTGTCACATTCGCAATACGCTCGTTCGAGATTTGTGAAATGTGAAGCAAGCCATCAGTACCAGGAAGGATATTGACGAACGCACCGAATTCAACGATACGAATGACTTTACCTGTGTAAATTGTACCTGGTTCAATTTCTGCTGTAAGCGCTTGGATTTTCGCTACTGCAGCCATTGCCGCTGCTTTAGTTTCACCAAATACACGTACTGTACCGTTATCTTCGATATCGATCGCTGCTTTGGTTTCTTCAGTGATTTGACGAATAGTTGCGCCGCCTTTACCAATCACGTCACGGATCTTATCAGGATTGATGCTGATCACTTGGAATGTTGGTGCGTGCATTGAGATTTCAGGACGAGCACGTGAAATCACTTGATTCATCTCATTCAAGATATGCATACGACCTGCATACGCTTGATTCAATGCAACTTCCATGATCTCTTCAGTAATACCTTCGATCTTGATGTCCATTTGAAGTGCAGTAATACCGTTTGCAGAACCTGCTACTTTAAAGTCCATGTCGCCAAGGTGATCCTCGTCGCCTAGAATGTCTGAAAGAACTGCGAAACGTTCACCTTCTTTCACTAGACCCATTGCAATACCTGCAACTGGCGCTTTAAGTGGAACACCTGCATCCATAAGTGATAAAGAAGCACCACACACAGACGCCATTGAAGACGAACCATTCGATTCAGTGATGTCAGATACGATACGAATCACGTACGGGAAGCGATCAGCTGGTGGAAGAACTGCTTGAACACCACGACGTGCCAAACGACCATGACCAATTTCACGACGTTTAGGACCAGATTCACGACCAGTTTCACCTACAGAGTATGCAGGGAAGTTGTAGTGAAGCATGAAGTTATCAGTTTTTGTACCCGCTAAGGTATCTACCATCAAGGCATCACGTGTATTACCTAAAGTCGTCGTTACTAACGCTTGAGTTTCACCACGTGTGAACAATGCAGAACCATGAGCGCGATCTAATACGCCCACTTGTACGTCGATTGCACGAACAGTTTTAGTATCACGACCATCAATACGTGGTTTACCAGACAAGATATTGTCACGAACTGTACGATATTTAAGGTCTTCAAATAATTCGTTAACTTCGTCAGCAATACCTGTTTCATCATTTTCAGGAACGAATTGCGCAATTGCTTCAGCATGAAGTGCATCAAGTGCTGCATAACGGTCTTGCTTAACCGCAATCGTGTATGCTTCAGAGATTTTCGCTTCAAAAGCTGCTTTCAATTGACTACGAAGGTCTTCGTTTTTCGCTGGAGCAACCCAGTCAGATTCCTTCGCGCCAGCAGCTGCAGCAAATTCTTTGATCGCTTGAATTGCAATTTGCATTTCGTCGTGACCGAACAATACAGCACCAAGCATTTGGTCTTCTGAAAGTTCTTTCGCTTCAGATTCAACCATAAGAACAGCAGCTTCTGTACCTGCAACCACAAGGTCAAGGTCAGATTGAGCAAGTTGTTCATGACTTGGGTTAAGAACGTATTCACCGTTAATTAAACCAACGCGTGCAGCACCAATTGGACCACGGAATGGTGTACCTGCAATTGCGAGTGCAGCAGAGGTACCTAACATTGCAGCAATATCAGCTTCCATAGTTTTGTCAGATGATACAACTGTTGCAGTCACTTGGATTTCGTTGTAATAACCTTCTGGGAACAACGGACGAATTGGGCGGTCGATCAAACGTGAAATTAAAGTTTCAGCTTCAGATGCACGGCCTTCACGCTTACCATAACCACCTGGGATACGACCTGCAGCATATTGTTTTTCTTGGTAGTTAACAGTCAGTGGGAAAAAGTCTTGACCTGCTTTCGCAGTCGGTTGAGCAACAACAGCAACCAATACAGTCACACCACCCATGGTAATCACTACTGTATTTGCTTGACGCGCCACACGGCCTGTTTCAAGCACAACTTGGTGCTGACCGAATTGGAATTCTTTACGAATAATATTAAACATCGACATGTTCTATTTTTTCCTGATTTTATTCTAGTGGAGACCCCTAAGGTTTGGCATTCACAACACAGGTTTTAAATGACAAAGCTTAGAAGCCGACCTCACTAGAAACACTATTTTTAAACACAAAGAAGGAGCGAAACTATTCGCCCCTTCCCCATGATCTAGTCGAAACTAGATCGCCTTTAGTTTTCAGCAATACAGCATTCAACATGCAATAATCCGAAAATAAAGTTTAAATCGAATTAACGACGTAAACCTAAAGCAGCAATCAAATCGCTGTAACGAGTAGCATCTTTACCTTTAAGGTAGTCAAGAAGCTTACGACGTTGGTTAACCATACGGATAAGACCGCGACGGCTATGGTGGTCGTGTTTGTGCTCTTTGAAGTGACCTTGTAAGTCATTGATTTGAGCAGATAAAAGAGCTACTTGAACTTCTGGTGAACCAGTGTCGTTTTCAGCGCGAGCAAATTTAGCAATGATCTCTGCGCGATCTGCGTTTGTTAAAGCCATTCGATTTCTCCGAGATGCTTATTTAAAAGTATTTGATACAAATCAATGACGCTCTTCAAAGCGGAATTGACTGCCGTGCATCACTACAGCAGCGTGCTATTTTAAAGGAACCCCCCTCAAAAAGCAAAATTATCCGCTCAATAACTTCTGGCAGAAACAATCATCAATTCATGTCGTTAAAGATACTGACTTTTGTTTTTTGGCAGGGCAAACTTGCCTGTTATAAAAACAATGAAACATGGAATGAACGTGAAATTACTCTCTACAAATACGTGCATAGCACCAAAAGACTTAACTACGATCACTCGTCATAAAGACGAAGTTGCGCCAGAACTTGGGGGAATGACGCAACAGCAAATTGATAAAATTTGGCACAGTGTTGAAGCACTTTATCGTACTGGCAATCATCCAATGATCAGTATGTGTTTACGTCGCAAGGGTCAGATATTAATTAATCGCAGTATTGGTTACACAGAACTTGGTCCAAACTATCAAACAGACCCTTCTAAAGTTGCGACACCAGAAACACCGGTCTGTATGTTTTCTGCCTCTAAAATCGTTAATGCCATGTTAGTGCATTTGTTAGATCAACAAGGGAAAATTAACTTACTTGATCCAGTGAGTCGCTATATTCCAGAGTTTGGTGTTAACGGTAAACGACGCGCCACCATATTTCATTTGTTATCACACCGTGGCGGTATTCCTAAAATTGAAACTGAGGTCACTCCAGAGCTTTTATTTGATCGTCAAGGGATCCTGGAGCATCTTTATGCAGCAAAACCGATTGCACCCGTAGGCTCGCAACTCTCTTATCATGCTGTAACTGCTGGATATATTTTAGGAGAATTGGTTGAACGTGTAACAGGACAAGATATTCGTGATTACTTGCACGAACATATTGAAAAACCAATGAATTTACCTTTCTTCAACTATGGTTTAAAACCAGAACTACGTCATTTAGTTGCAAAAAATTATCCAACTGGGATTCACCCTGTTTTGGGGACTGACCTATATCTCAATCGTGTATTAGGCGGAGGACTGCAACTGGCAGTGGATGTCACCAATGATCCCCGTTTTATGGATACCGTCTGCCCTGCAGGAAATATTTATACCAGTGCTGAACAAGCCAATCGTTTTTTTGAAATGTTACTTAATGGTGGTCGTTATCAAGATCAGCAAATTATCAATTCAGAAACGGTCTTCAGAGCAACACTCCCTACATCCAATACAACAATAGACCGTAACCTTTTAGCACCTATGCGTTATGCACTTGGTCCGATGTTAGGCAGTAATCCAATCGGTGTATTTGGCCCAAATACTGGACAAGCTTTTGGTCATCTAGGTTTCTCGAATATTTTATGTTGGGCAGATCCTCAACGGGATATCAGTGTATCGTTCTTAAATACAGGGAAATCTGTGTTAGGCACACATTTAGCCGCTTTAGCAAAAGTGCTATATCAAATATCCAACCAATGCCCAAGTATTCCTAAGGAAAAAAGACGCGCGTTATTTGGAACTGATCAATCTGAAACTGAACGTGTTTAATATCAATGTAAAAAAGGCATCATTTAGATGCCTTTTTTTAAAGTTTTCATCTATTAGCTATTAATTAACCAGTGCAGATTGTCACAAAAAAGAAAGTACGACAGTTACGTTTTGGTGCTGGCGTTGGTGTTGGCGTAGGAGTTGGCGTCACTACAGGTGGGTCAATAACAGGGGGTTGTGGTGCTGGAGTAGATGGAGCACCATTTAACGCAGCAATTAAATTCAAACGAGGTGTTCGAATTGAGTTACGATGATCCGTAACCAAAGTTCCCGTAGACGTCATACGTGCAACAATTTGATCCAGAGATTCATTCGGGAAAGCATTATTCGCACGTAACACAGCAACAGCACCAGCAATGTGAGGTGCAGCCATTGAAGTACCATCCATTGTATATCCACCAGCGGTGATACGTGAACCAGGCGCCAATAAAGTTAAATTACGACTAGAGTTACTGAAACACGTTACTTTGTCGCTATAAGTTGCACTGTCAGAGCAATTGCTAAATGCAATCGAACCTACGTTAGCATCATAAACTGCCCCTACACTGACTGCACCCGCAGTACATGCTGGATAGGATATACCACTCAGATGGCCATCATTGCCAGATGCAACTACTGGTAATACCCCATAGCCTCTCAACTTCGAAAAAGAATCTGTAAGTACGGAACTAGTACAAGTTGAGGAATAACTACGTCCATTACCAATGCTTAAGTTTACTGATTTAATGTTTTTGCTTTGGGCATGGTTCGCTACCCAGTTCAAGGCACCAATTATGTCATAATCGGATGCGCCACCACCAGTTCTAGCTGTACTGCCGGTGAACACATCAAGCATCACAATTTTTGCATCTGGTGCAACTTTAGAAGCAATTGCTGCAACGTTAGTTCCATGTCCATTAACATCTAATTCTAATGTATCGTCTTCTTGAGCAATTTCAATAGAATCCGAAACTTTGCAAGTGGATGATGGTACACCTGGCGCTGTACAATTACCAAAGTCTGAATGGTGGTAATTAATACCTGTATCTAAGATAGCAATTGTTGTCCCCGCACCAGTATAGCCTTGCGCAGCTGCAGGCACTTGACCAATTAATGGTAGACTTTGAGATGCTGTCGTATAAGAAATATTATTTGGATAAATTGCTTTTACATTCGGGTCATTCAATAAGCTTACGAGCGTGTCACGCTTTTGAACGCGATGAAAACTATATGGTAAGGCATTATAATCGCGTAGTAATTGAATACCACCTAAACGCTTAAAGTTCGATTGAATCGATTGCTTCTTTTGAGCAAGATGTTCACGAAGTTGAGCGCGATTATTTTCTAAATGATTAATGTCAATATGATATTCAACGATTAGATCATTTGAACTGTTGTTCAATAATGCCGACAGATTAATACCACCTTTCGACACTTTTTGTTTTGCCTGATTGTTCAATTTAGCGTTAGCTGCTACAGGACTCATTTGAGCCATTGCAGTACCGACCATCAAAACACTCAAACATGCGCTTAATGATAAAGTTTTAAACATAATTGTTCTCCGTTGTTATGTTTTTAGTGCGCAGGGTAAAAATTACACTTGATTGGCTGGATCAGTTTCTGGATCAATAGGCTTAATCGAAAAATCGCTCTTCGGATCTACTAAATCTGGAGAATCAGTAACAGGCATCTTCTCAGACTCATTTAAATCTTCGACTTTATCTTCGTTAGGCGATATTGGCGTTTGCTGTCCACGCTCAGAAGCAGATAAAAAATCAATCTGAGCGACTGAGGAACTAGTTTGATCTGCAGGCTTAAAACATTTATACAACCCAAACAGAACAAGACTCACCAAAATGATTAAAATTATGAATTTTTTCATGGTTTTTTTATAAAGTGATAATTTTTACTCACTTTAATAGAATCATTAAGTCAAAACAAGTATAAAGATGCCTAAAAATTAAAATTGAGATAAACGGTTAAAAAAGGCCCTATGACAAGTCATAGGGCCTTTTTTGCGCTGTAGATTCTTATATTTTAGTTATGATTCTGTTATTTATATTTTTATTGTAAGTGCTGCACACACATTTATTATTAATACGGTCCTTGTTCTTAAGGTTTCATTTCCTTATATGACTATTTTGCCAGATTCATTATGCAACACAAGTCGCAGTTTTCTGATCTTTATGTAAGAAATTACGTACATTATGTAATCAATTTAATCTTATATGTATATAAAAAAGCCCTGTAGTCTCTCCCAAAACTACAAGGCTTAGCGGCTGTAAGTTTCCTCTTTTATCACTTACATCATTGTAAGTTCGCAGTCTCTCGACTATAAATTATTGTAATTATGCGATATTGCTCAACTTTCCGTGTTGAACCTTTTATGCAAGCAATCATCGCAAAAAATTGTACGAAGCTCTATGCGCCAATTTCTCGAATCCTTGTAAGATATTTCCTACAAAGGTTTTCTATTTTCAACCAATCGTTAAATATTAGATATAAATAAAGTGTTTAATTTATTCAATAAACCTGTTTTTCTTATTGTTTTAATGTTTATTGCCTCAAATAAAGCATCAGTATCCACCAATAAACTGACTGCTTTTTTTGCCCTCGTAATCGCGGTATACAATAATTCTTGGCTCAATAGACGTGATGCAAACTCATCTAATACAACTGCAGTGTGTTTAAATTCAGAACCTTGCGACTTATGAATGCTCAGCGCATAACAGGTTTGCATTGACTTTGGTAAACGTGATGCTGGAAACCATTGGTCAAGACTTGGAAAATATACTTCAAATTGATCAGCAAACTGGCGATGTCTGAGACATATCCCAATATCACCATTAGAAAGCCCGAGTTGATAATCGTTATATGTCATCATGACAGGGCGACCAATATACCAAAGGTCGTGTCGTGATATCCGCATGTGCTGAAATAGCTCCCTTTCAATTTCATCATTCAAACGATTCAATCCCAAATGTCCATGTCTCACTGCAGCTAAGATCCTATAATCATCAAATTTTTGGATAATTTCAGCCACATCCTGCTGCTGATATCCATTTCTGACATAAAGGTTGAGTGCTTTAAAGTAATCCGTAAACCCCGAGCTTAATTTAAGGTAATAGGCTTTTAAATCTTGATCTGAATATTCTTTATTCAAATACTCTAGTTGAACAAGATCCTCTTGAAGCTCAGCTAAATTAATCTGTTGGATTTCAGACGCTCTACAAATCTCCTTCTCAAATTTAGCCAATACATCAACTTTCGAGCTTTGTGGTGAGCATTCATGTGATTGGATGAACCTTGCCAAATCACCGATTTTTGCACCTGCTTTGAATCTTCTACTGGTCACTAAATTGACGTGATGGTCTTTAAGCGCTTTTACTTGTTGTAAATCTGCCAATACCATCCCCACATCAACCGAGGCCAACTGCTGTGCATCCCCTAACAAGATCAAACGACATTGGTCTGGAATTGCTTCAAAAAGCATCGTCGCGAGATTGAGATCGAGCATTGAGGCTTCATCAATCACCACCACATCATAGGGTAATGGCTTTTTCAGACTGTATTTAGGTTGAGCGCTATGCCCTAAACCCAGAAGACGGTGAATCGTTAACGTATTTTGCTGCTTTAAGTGGGCAATATCCAAACCCATATTGAGCATTGCATCGTCATTTAATGAGTTTTGCAATGCTTCTTTCATTCGCTGTGCAGCTTTCCCTGTCGGTGCAGCCATTGCGATTCTTAACTGATGATTCGACTCATTTAATACGGCAATAATACGCGCTAGAGTATACGTTTTCCCTGTACCCGGACCACCTGTAATCATACTCAGCGCTTGCCTTGATACTATTTCTAAGGCTTGCTTTTGAAATGGATCGATTAATAATTTTTCATATTTTGTGCAATCTACAGGCACTATCGTTTGCTGCTTTAAACGATAAACTTGTTGAGCTAAACGCTGCTCTAATTGCCAATAGCGATATAAATACAAATAGTTCTGATCATAAACAAAAGGCGCGACCTGTTGTTCTGCAAGCTCTGCGCTCACGAGCAACTTACTCAGATCTTGGATAACCTCCCCTTTCAAATCAATACAACTATCGCCGACAGTAGATGCCATCAGAACTTGTTCAATGGTGTTAATGGATTGTTCATTTAAATCATCTGATGAAAGATACTGATTTAGGATATATTCAGCCCAAGTTGTTACCCATTGAGGAACATCAACTTTTTCATTCTGGTTAATTTCCACACAGTTATCCTCATAGTTATCTACACATTTATCATCAATATTATCCACAAGATAAATTAATGATTAATAATAAATTCATTTAAATATTCATGCTATTTTGCTGTTTTTATCCTCAGCAAAATAGCCCAATATTGCATCTAATCTTAGAATAAATTCTGAACTAGGACGCCAATAATTAAATCCATATTGGTCAGTGCCATTCATCCCACGTAAATATAAATAACTGGCACCACCAAGATCTCGATCGATGTTGTAGTCATCAATATGAATACTTAAATAGCGATGTAATGCCACCAAATATAGGGCTGCTTGTAGCCAATAACTTGCATGCGTCATGCTCAGCTGAATAGCTTGAGCTGAATAGTCTTCCACATGATTTCCGAGATAATTACTCTTATAGTCGGCAATGTGATAGCGCTTCCCATCATAATAAACCAAGTCAATTGAACCATTGAGGTAACGTGCTGAATTTGCAGCATTGAATTCGGGCATATTAAGCCCAAACTCTAAAAATAATTGCTGAATACGCTGAATACCAAATATTCGGTCTGCTAAAGCCAAATAGAATGGAAATTCAGCCAAATGTGCTTCAGGTACTAATTGTTTGAGTCGAAATTCAGGTTGAATAGGTGTCTCTAAAACCTCTGCTAACCATTCAGCCATCATTTCTAACAGATGTTGCTCGGCATCATGATGTTGAGGAAAATCTGATTGAAATTTAGCGAATAATTGCTCCCATAAACTCGAATAGGCATTTTTAAAACGGCGGCGAATTTCTAATGTCCAATCTCGGCGATCTTGAAAATCGATATGTTCAAAAATTTCATGTAGGAAATTTCCAGCTAATGTTCCCATCGGAAAATGAGCACGAATCCAACTCAAAGGTTGTTGATGATCCAAATCCTCAAATTGATATGGAGTCACGAGCGTCACAGCATTGACCTCATCACTCGCATGATGTTCAATCATATCTTGAGCCGCCATACGATCTTTAATTTGTTGATGACTCAAATGTTGTGCGAGATAACTAAAACTGGTTTTGGCTCTAGGATAAAAATGAACTTGAGGATATTTCTGCGCAATCATTTGAACAGTATGATGTTCTTTTTTTGCGATTACTTTCTCAGGGCATTGCTCTAAACATGGCTCATCTAAACTGAAAGCATGCTGAAATTGGTTCGCACCATGACCACGCCAAAACGCCAAACCATAAATAGATTGCCCTTTTTGATCACTCATCATTGAATAAACGCGGTGTTGTGCTCGAGTTAAGGCCACATACCATAATCGTCGATGCTCTGCCAAAGCACGTTGGTCATGTTGCTCAACCTCTAATGGTTCCAATAATTCTTCACGCTTTAACGCCACGACACGTTGTGCGACGGACTTTCCAGTTCCATGATCCTGCACTTCACGAATTGAAAAGTTAAGTTCGCTTCGATCTGACAGTTTACGATCTGCGCCAAGCAAGAATACAATCTTAAACTCCAATCCTTTAGATTGGTGAATAGTTAAAAGGTGAACGCCCGCTTGATTACTCAACTGTCTTTCAATTTCCCACTCTCTTTCCATCGGATTTGAAAGCTGCCGCATATACCAATGATAAAGGGTATGCATACCTCTTAACTCATCACTGTTTTGGCTCAACAACTCTGAAATGTGCCGTAGATTGACCACTTCGCGTTCATTGTCATAGCTGAATTGCTCAACCAAGTTTGTCCAAACTTTGAATTCTGTGAGGAAACTTTGCCATGCTGTTAAAAAGCCTTGGCCCATCCACATTTCACGAATTTCTTCAAATTTCGTGATAAATAAACTTAAGCCATCTGCTTGAATTTGAAGTTGCAAAAAACGATGTAAATTAAAACCCATCAATCGTGTAAGTAAAGCTCTCTTTAATTTAGCTTCATCAAATGGATTCATGATGGCTGTCAAAATTGCACCAACATCTCGAGCAATTCCACTTTTGAAGACACTTTTTCGTGAAGGTCGATTTACAGGAATGCCTAACATCAATAAGTGATGATGAACTTTATCTAAATCAGGATTGTTACGAGACAAAACAGCGATATCATCTGCCTGAAGCTCAATACGTTGCCCCTGCTTTTCGAAATATAGCTGACTTTGGGCAGCCTGATTGAGCAAATCCAGTATCTTCCAAGCAACCTGCTCTAACTCGTGTTCCTTATCATTTACTTGAACCCAACGAAGCGGAGCATAATTTTCTAAACCGGATTGGATCAATCCTGGATGCGGTCGAGTACCTGCTGTAACAGGCGTATATTCAACTTGTTCACCAAAATCCATTTGTTGTTGAAACAATGCATCGACGACTTCGACCAATGGTTTCACTGAGCGATGATTATGCACAAGTTGGTAAAAACGCCCTGCTTTAGTTTCAACATCTTGATATGCTTTTAGGAACGTGAGCATGTCTCCACCGCGGAAACCGTAGATCGCTTGCTTACGGTCTCCCACCATAATCATACAACCCTGCTTCACACGACTTGGATGTCTCCAAATCTGCGCCAACATATCATCTTGATCTTGGTTGGTATCCTGAAACTCATCCACTAAAATAAGTGGGTAACGCGCGTGAACGTACTTTGCAAACTCCTGACCTTGCGCTCCCTGCAGTGCTTCGGCCAAAGTTCGAATTTGCTGTGAAAATGTGGTTTCGGATTTTTGCTGTAGCAATTCTGGCAGACGTTGTTTTACTTGCTGCGCTAAATAATATTGTAAATAACTCTCCAAATGCTCGAGTTGTTGGTTGAGCTTATCAAAGTGTTTAAAAAACTCAGCAAGTTCAACAATAATAGGATGTTGCTCAAATGCCGCCAAAACATCGACGGGACATTTATTGAGAACTTTTTTTCTCAATTCATTCAACTGACTAAGATGAGTGCTGAGATGCGACGCAAAAATGACTTCAATGCCTTGGGATTTAACTTGATCAAGGAATTCAGGCAACAACTGCGTGAGTGTAATTTTTAATTTATCTTGATCGCGCCACTTCTTTGCGACTACAGCATAATACTGCCCTTCAGGATCATAAAAGTCTATTAATGAATCTAGCGTTTCAAGCTCGATCTGTATGAAGCGCTCTGCATGAGTTCTGAAAGCGTCTACATCTATGGTCGGCGCTGGCACTGCTTTGAAATAAGCAGAGGAAAAATTCAAACTCGTTTCAATTAAATCGATATAAGCATCTTGTGACTTAATTTTTTTCTTAAGCAGCAAATAATCTACAGTTGATTGAGGCTGCTGTTGAATCCATGCCCGTAATTCATCATGAATTAACTGAACCGTATATTGTTTTGCATCATTGGTGATTTGCATTCGTTCAATTTTACCGCTCTCAAATGCAAATTCACGAAGAAGCTTTTGGCTAAAGCTATCTAAGGTCCCAACAAAGAGTTCTTCAAGCTGATCTATCACCAATTTTAAACGTGCACATGCATGTGCAATCAAGCCAGAAAATTGATTTAAAATCACTTGATATAAAATATCTGATTCTAATTTTGCACGCGCCTGAACTTGATCTTGAGTTAGCTCACGACATGACTCTAAAAGTCCAAGTACCTCGATTAAACGTGCACGAATTCGACTTTTCAATTCAGCCGCTGCTTTGCGTGTAAATGTCGTCGCAATAATCTGCTTTGGTAAATATTCTTCTAATAAAATTCTGACCATGAGGCTGGAGAGCGTATACGTTTTTCCAGTCCCCGCAGAAGCCTCAATCCAATGCAATCCAGTGAAATGCATATCCACAATTGGCTGATATGAGACTATAGGCTTTTGACTCATATTTCAGCCTCCGATTGATACATATATATCGGCTGATATAAGACATAAGCAAACTGATCACACGCTTGTTTTAATAGGTGCTCAGCATCTAAATCTTGTAAAATATACTGCCAATCTCGGTGCAAATGACTTTCTTCGCTGCCATTTAAACTATAACTCAGAAAGGCATCGCTTTTATTCCACTCATTTAATAGCTTATCGAAGTTGTTTAACTGCTGATGACCCTCTTCATCAGTGACCCATTCTAATGCTTTTCCATCTACCGCAAGTTTCATCAGCAATGCTGCAGGTAAAACGAGAGGCTCTATCTGAGCTTGTTTATATGCATGAATCCATTGGGAAAGCATATCCTTAGCTTGTTTCGTCGTCAGGCCAGTACACATGATGGTTTTATCGCTAAAGATTTGGATGCGCTGCATTTCAGTTGCAAGGTGATCTGGTAAGTCTCGATAACTTAACCAAAGTAAGTATTCTAACCACACATGTGCTCGTCGTTGTGCGCGTGCACTGGATGTTGAAACACTCACCCAACTCGTCTCATCCCCTTGAGGAACGGTCACTTGAAGATGTATATCATCTATTGCTATGACGCGCTGAGTGATTTTGGTCGGCTCATCAATATAGTACTTTTGCCTTTTTAATAACTGCTGATGTTCTAACAGACTCATTTTCAAACTGACTTCTTGTAATTTACCGACAGGAAGCTGGTCACTGAGTAATTCAGTCTGAAGCTTCGAAACATTAGGCTGCTGTTGTAAAAAGTCACGAATAGAGTATCGTGCTAATCCATCTAATAACAGCGGCTCATTCACCTCAGGTAAATCCTGATCCTTTAAATTAGATACGCCTACGGTTTTTAAATAAAGACGCGCAGGAAAACAAATATCTTTGATCCATTGTTCAGCGTCCAAGACCATGATGTCCTGATTCAATTCAAGCGAGGTATTAATCCAAGCCGCTCTATGACCACGTTGATCCTGACGATTGAGGTTAGAAGCCACGGCATACCATTCATCGTCATAGCGCTGATGCTGTTGCTGAAAACCATCAGGATCAAAGGGTTGCAAAGGATGCACCGTATAGAGTGTGCTCAAATTTTGATGAACTTGAATGCCATCTATATCAATGAGAGGATTCGAGGAAGATTGATCTGATGTTTTTATGATCCACGCGAGATGTTGGAGCAATTCCTGAACACTACTTGATGGATCTCGCACTTCACCATCGGCTACATCAAAACCATTATAGAATAGCCAGAGATTATCTTTGGCCAATAACAAAGCGTCTAAAAAAGCACCTTGATCATCATCTAAACGTGATCGATCACCAATCATTGGCTTGAGTAAATCCATTAAATCAAAAGGTAAATGGCTCTCCCGATTTGGAAACTTCCCGCCATCTAAATTCATCATGACAATTAACTTATACGGTATTGGCCGAATCAAACCAATTTGACTAAATGTAATTTGTCCAGTTGGCAATGCATAATCAAGTTGCGATTCAAGGGTGCTTTGGATTTCAGTCAGAATATAGCTCAAAGGCAAACGTATGTTTTTAAGAATGGCTTGATCATGTTCTTCATAGAAATTTGCTAGCGTTAGCATTCTTATTTGCTTTTGAATAATCTCTTTAATCATCTCTAACGAGCTTACACCAGCGCTTTCAAACTCATTAACTTCTAAAATTAAACGATTGAGCCAAAATTCAACATGCTCTGACGTCTCTTGATCATTTTCGATTTCAATCGTCGTGAGCCAATCTCGACGCTCTACAAAGTGCTTATATATTTCAATGAGCGTGGCAATTAAGTGAAAATCACCCGAGTCCACTACATGAGAACTTAAGGTCTCCTGAAACATCGCATGAACTGGAACAGCCACACCCAGCGCCAAACGATCTAAGGCATACTTAAAACTGAACCGATAGTCTTGATCATACTCCGCCAATGTTTTTTGCAAATGTTGCTCATCCAAACCTCGTCGAAATCCCGCTTGTCTCAACAACGATAAGATGCGCTCAGCCCCGTTAATGTCTAAGCAATATCTCACCTGGGTCGCTGCTAAGTTCAACCAATCAGCAAAATCATCAATGGTAAATCGACTTTGTATCAGTTCAATTCGCCCTAACACTGAACGCCATGCCAATACTGTATCTAACTGCGTGATACCAGCTAGCTTTACTGGCAGATAAACACCTGTTGCAGTATTTTTTTGCGGAAACACACTCCGTATCAAAGGCTCAATTTGCTTCAGATCAGGCGCAAGAACTAAAATATCACTCGGACGGCGTGGTGCTTCTGCTGTTGACTGAGCAAGCCATCGGGTCAATTGATCTTTTAAGACTTCAAGCTGTCGTACAGCGGAATGACAAACATGAATGTGGATTGAATCGTCTGCTGGATCTAATACATAACTTTGAGCTTGAGGTTCAACCAAATGTAAAATATCTGATTGCAATTGGCTCAGTAAATGCTGCGGTGCTTCATCCACAAAAGCATCTATCCATTGCCCCTCATCACCCGAGGAAAGGTTAGACAACAGAGAAAAGTGATCACGTGCCTGCTTTCCCATTCGTGTTAATAAGGGATGTCTGGACTCACGTGCCAGCCCATTAAAGCTCAGACTAAAATTCTCAAAAAACTGCTCAACTTCATTATCAGCTGGTTTTCTTTGATGCTTTTGCTGAAACTTTTCGATATATCGCTCTTTGAGCTTTAAGTCATATTGTTTTTTCCAATTCGGATCGACACTATCCGCCCAATATTCTTGTGAGGGATTGTAATGCAAAATCAACACATCAATGTACTGACCCAAACGGCGCAAAAACTGTAATTGACTTGGTGGTAAATCCAAGAGTGTAAAAACGATCAGTTGCTGTGGTAGTTTTTTGAGGGCTATTTTCTGTTGCTGTTCATCACGAAGTACACCCCAAAAATCATGATCAATACTTTGCATTTCAACAAAGTCTTCATGAAAAATATTGAGCCATAACCAACGTTGCCAAGCCTCTAATTGTTGTGCCTGCGAAAATTTAAAACTGGAATCTTGATCATTTAAATATTGTAATTGTTGTTCAATATTGAGTGCTTCATTACGCCCCCATACCTGAATCCAATTTTCAGGACAACGACAATCATATTCACATGCTCGGCGACAATCTGCTCGATAAATCATGTAATTGCTGAACAATTTTGACACTTGATCAGACACCCAATACAACATGCTCATTTTTTTTCGATATTGTTCATTTGACTGTTCAATACGTGCTGCGCTGTCATAGATACGTGTGATTAATGGGAATAAAGGATGTTCAACCTCAAGCTGATTATGCGCACGCTGTATAAAAGGTTTGAGTGCTTGGAAAATACGCCACTTCATAATCAGACGTGGAATATTCGCTTTACGTACTTTATCTTTGTCACTCAAAATTTGCTGGTAGGCATACCATTGAAAGCCACGAATACGTTGATGGAAAAATGTATTTGCACTGATGCCTTGGTGCTCAGATAACCGTTGGGTTAACCACTCTTGCATTGCCGCAGAAGGCACCACAAAATGTTGTTGCTGTAGGACTGCAAATGGGTTGTTCGTGGGACGCTTTTGAGTCGTGATGATGCCTTGTACCAGAACTTCAATGCGCTGACTTTGAATTACATGAATTCCCATAAGGTCCCTTTCACCATTCAACGAACACGTTATGAAGTTGTGTGAACAAAATCATAAACATAAATTACTATACATCTTAATCTGACTATGTCACTTTTACTTTATGACTTTAATAAAACTTTCATCTCGCGCTATGTTCATCATGTGATGGATCGAGAACCATAGACTTTGATTAGGTGATAAATAAATGAAAATTGATAAAATTCCAGAAACAATCGACCCAAATTTAAATTTAGAACAAATTCGAGATGAATGTCTTGAACTCGTCAAAAAACGCTCTTATGTTTCAGCAGGTGTTGCTGTCATTCCTGTGCCCTTTTTAGATGTTGTGATTGACGTAGGTATGTTGTCAATTTTAATTCCAGAAATTAATGCTCGCTTTGGCTTAGCTCCTGAACAAATCAGCGTTTTTGATCCTCAAACCAAAAAAATCCATTGGAACGAACTACGCAAACGCGGTTTCGAGTTTTCTGGTCTAGTCGTGGCTCGTACTGCCGCTAAAGCTTCGCTGAACAATATGGCAGCCAAAGTGTTGACCAAGCAAGTGACTAAGTTTATTCCATTGGGCGGTTCAATTATTGCAGCTAGCTTGGGTTATATTGTCATGAAAAAAGTGGCTGAGGCTCATGTTGAAGAAAGCTATAAACTTGCCAAAAGCATTCAACAAAAACAACAAGCAAATGTTGTGAAATACGCTTAACCCATAAAACCTTATACGTATAAATAAAGCCCTGTAAGGGCTTTATTTATACCTCTCACCAGCTCTAAACATCTACTTTTAATTGTTTCAAAATTGCCTTCAAAATTTCAAGGCGTGCAGTATATTTATCATTGGTAGCAATGATATACCACGGCGCATCTTCGGTATGTGTTCGGTGGAGCATGTCTGCTGCAGCCAATAAATAATCATCCCAACGTTTGCGATTACGCCAATCTTCAGCCGTAATTTTAAAACGCTTATGCGGTGTTTCCTCTCGTGCTTTGAAACGATTGGCTTGCTCTTCTTGACTGATGGCCAACCAAAACTTAATAACGACTGTTTGCGTATCTACTAGATCTTTTTCAAAGCGATTAATCTCATCATATGCACGTTTCCACTCCACATCCGTTGCAAAACCTTCAACTCTTTCCACCAATACACGACCATACCAAGAGCGATCGAAAATCGAGATTTTTTCATCTTCAAGCAGTTTATTCCAAAAACGCCAGAGATAAGGCCGCGCCAATTCATACTTTTCGGGCGCAGAAATGTTATAAATTCCATATTCTCTTGGATCGAGCTTTTTCACAATACGCTTGATCGCACCACCTTTACCTGCGGCATCCATCCCCTCAAAAACGATCACCGTTTTTTGTCCTTCTGCGCGTAATGCTTCAGCGACCTTCTTGGTCAGTTTCTTGAGTTCAGCCTTATACTGATCTTTTTCAAGTACTGCTTCATTGGGGGACGTTAAAATTTCTGGGATATCCGCTTGATGCCATTTTTGGCGCATTTTTTGAGGATGATTTGGCAAATCTTTCAGTCGCGCTAATACAACTTCTGCGAATTTCTGATCACGACATACTTCATCTTCACAATCGATAATGACCCAGTCTTGGGTAAATTTTTGACGCAATCGTTGTACATTTTCATATTGTTTTTTATTGCGCCAATCCAGCCCATGCAATTTATGCCAACGCTGCTCCGAAGGTTCAATTTTATCTAAACGCTTCTGTAATGATTTCCACGATAAATCAAACCAAACTTTCACGACATCAACATGATTATTTTTTAAATCCTGCTCAAAGCTTTGCATTTGCTGCAAATAATTTTCGAACATGGTTTCATCAAATGGTTTTGAAACATGTAAGGATGTGGCTAAAAGATCACTATACCAATTTCCAAACATGACGATCATTTGTCCTTCAGCAGGAATATAACGTGCATAAGGTTGCCAATATGGGATATTCGGCTGAATAAGGTGAGGAGGGTCAGCTTTGACTTTCAAATATCGTGGATCAACCCATTCTCTTAATTGCTTAACCGATTCTCCTTTACCTGCTAACTCAATGCCACTTACCAACACCACTAAGCTTTTGGCATTTTTCTTACCACGTGTATCTTTGAGAGCATATTGCGCTTCAATTAAGTCTAAATTGATCTGATCTGCATCAAATATTTTGTTCTTATCTTCGGGTTGATCAGTATTTTTATCAAATTGTTGTTTTGGTTCAGACATAGCCCACTCAAAATTATTGTATTTTCGACAGTATACGCAAGGAACAGTATCAACTTAAATCTTCAGGTACAATTTATTGCAATTGTCTTCATCCATGACTGACCTGAAAGGTTTTATTTTAGATTTCAACAGTCATAGTCGAGCGCAATCCAACCTATTATGCTTTTTTCAGTCCTTTTAATTGAGCTAGAACATGTCCAAACTTGCTGCATTAGATCAACTTTTAGAACAATACAAACAACTCAATTATCATCAGGATCCGGCACTTAAACAAAGGTTAAATGATGCTCAAAATTGGCTAAAACAGCGCATACTTCACACACATGCTGAGTTATTCGCTGAAGACAAAAATAAGCTGATGGCTCAATATTTTATTAACCGTCTTTATGGTAGCCCTGAATTTGATGACCTAGCATTGCAAATCGAACGTTTACTAAAATACGCACACAAAGCTGAAAAAATCATTCCAGAAAATGCCATTAAAACTGGGTTAAAATCTGTAGGACTGGCGGTCTTGGCGATGCAACTGGATGAACAAGTTGCACAGTATTTACTCCAACATTATCCAAAAGACCAACCCATTACTGATGAAATGATGCGTGAAACTCTAGTGGCTTTAGATCAAGAGCAAGCGCGCCATGAACAACTCAATCTGTTGGATGAGCTCGGTCTGAGTCTGGACAAATACATGCGTTCATTCATCATGCACACAGCGTTTAAAATGTGTAAAGGTGCAGCAAGCAAATATAATTTTGAACTGATGTATGACTTTATTGGTGAAGGCTTTGTCGCTATGAAACCAATGAAATCGGCTGCGACCTTCATTCGGAGTTTTACAGAAAAAGAGCGAATCATCGTGAATAATGTCCACACAGGGAAAGAAAATCCCTTCCAAATCGCTTAATTAAAATTCATCAGCCAAGATTCTGATCAGCCGAAAAAGCGTAAAAGCGTCTGGTCAGAATATCGAAAATAAAAGAACATCTTCTCATTTCATGGATGAAACTTCGCTTTAATTCTGTATATTATTCATATCAATTGCATAATCTAGACTGAAAAAAACTGAAGAATCTGTCATTATGCAGTTTAATTCAGATTTAATATTATTTGTGTTCAGGAGTGACTCGAATGTCTAATGAAAATCAACAGCCTCATGCTCAGGTTGAGCCGGCAAATAATAAAGACAACGTGAGTCCTTTTTTAACAGATCCATTACCAACTGGCGCACCTCAAGGTCAGCAACAATCACTACAAGAGCAACTGACAGATACGCCAGTACATTCTTCAGTACCGAAATATAATTTGCCACGTGGTGCGAATACTGGAAACGTTGGACCAACGACACACTTCGGTTATAAAACCGTAAATTCTGAAGATAAAGCGCAAAAAGTCGCTGAAGTTTTCCATTCAGTTGCCGCAAAATACGACATTATGAATGACTTAATGTCATTTGGTATTCATCGTTTGTGGAAACGTTTTGCCATTAATATGTCTGGCGTTCGCCGTGGGCAACGCGTTTTAGATATCGCTGGTGGTACTGGTGATTTAGCGAAAGTATTTAGCCGTGAAGTTGGTCCTACTGGGCATGTTGTATTATCTGATATTAATGAATCCATGCTGAATGTAGGTCGCGACCGTCTGATCGACGCGGGTTGTACCAACGTTGATTTTGTACTGGCGAATGCTGAAACCCTCGAGCCTTTCGAAGACAACAGTTTTGATTTACTCACCATCAGTTTTGGTCTACGTAATGTAACAGACAAAGATGCAGCACTTGCAGCAATGTATCGTGTACTTAAACCAGGTGGTCGCTTACTTGTATTAGAGTTTTCAAAACCAGTCTTTGAGCCTTTCTCAAAACTCTATGATTTGTACTCATTCACTGCTTTACCAATCATGGGTAAAATTGTGGCAAATGATGCTGAAAGCTATAAATATCTTGCTGAATCAATTCGTATGCACCCAGACCAACGCACATTGAAAAGCATGATGGAAAATGCGGGCTTCCAAAACTGCGATTATCACAATTTAACAGGTGGTATTGTTGCAGTTCACCGTGGTTTTAAACTCTAACCGCAGGTAGCACTTCGTCATGTGGTCAATCTTAGCACTGGGTGCAGTTGAAAAAACCATACATCATTGGATTAATTTGGATGCGATTACTCGTATCCAATTTAACCAATTACAAGGGAAAATGCTTCGTGTTGTGATCGATGCGCCACAGCTTTCCGTTGATGTGTTTTTTGATGAAAATAAAGTTCGTTTAGAACCAACAGTAACAGGTCATAGCACTCAACCCTCTATTTTCGAACAGCGGCCTTGGGAGCAAGCTCACACGATTACTGAAGCAGACTCCACATTGCATGTTAATAATGTGGTCGACTTGTGCAAACTATTTCTAGCAGATGACATTGGCAATATCCCCGTTCAAGGTGACTATCGCCTTCTGCAAGACATTCAAAAAATTATACAAAATGCTGAGCCAGACCTCGCTTCGCAATTGAGTGATTGGATCGGACCTAATCTTGCAAGTCAAATCGGCAAAGTTCAATTAGCACCACAACATTTAATTAAGTCACTTCAATCTCATCTTTTTTTTGCGGAAGACTTTTTAAAAGAAGATACTGGACTATTCGCACCACGTTGGCAAATGGACGATCTTCTCCACGGAACTCGCCAGCTTAATCAAGATATTGATCGACTAGAAGCAAAAATTCAGCTTTTAAAATCAAAATTTAACCCTTCGTAGATTTCAGGTAATTGCATATATGATTCCGCACATTAGACGTTTAATCGAACTTTGGCGTATAGCTGCGCACTATAGACTCGACACGTTGGTACCTGCGGAAGATATTCCTGCAAAGGTTCGCCCCCTGCTGAATCTTATACGTTTGCATCCTGCTGCACTTTCTAGTCGAGAACGTAAAAATCCTTTAAAGCTTAAAGAAGCTTTAGAAGAAATGGGGCCACTCGCAATTAAATTAGGGCAGCTCCTCTCTACGCGTCGCGATCTAATTCCACCAGAAATATTACAACAATTGGTGTTATTACAAGATCGTGTTAAACCTTTCGATCTTGGTGTGGCTAAGCAAAGAATTCAAGAATCACTTAAAGCAGATGTTTCCACATTATTTGAGCGCTTCGATGATAAGCCGCTAGCTGCTGCTTCAATTGCCCAAGTACATACCGCTGCTCTTCACGATGGGCGTGAAGTTGTCGTGAAAGTAACTCGCCCGAATATACGTGCTCAAATTATTCAAGATTTTGAAATTTTAGAATGGCTTGGTCACTATTTAGAAAAAAGGCTAGAAGCTGCCCGTGCTTTACATCTATCAGAAATTATTCAAGATTATCGTCAAATCATTTTAAATGAACTCGATTTGACTCTTGAAGCCGAAAATACACGACGTATGCGCCATTATTTTACTGGCTCAAGCATGATGTATGTGCCTGAAGTATATATGGATAGTCCGGATGTAATGGTGGCAGAGCGTATCACTGGTGTGCCTATCTCAGATACTGCGACCTTTGATCGTTTAGGAATGAATCGTGCAGACTTAGCAGAAAAAGGCTTAACAATCTTTTTTACTCAAGTGTTTCGCGATAATTTTTTCCATGCAGATATGCATCCGGGTAATGTTTTCGTAGAAACGATTAATCCGCAAAACCCAAGATTTATTGCGCTCGATTGCGCCATCATGGGCGAGCTTTCCAAGCATGATCAAATGACGATAGCACGTATGTTGCTGGCAGTCATGAACAGTGATTTCATGCAATTGATTCAGATTGTGCATCAAGCAGGTTGGATTCCACCAGGCACGGATCAAGATGCTTTAGCACGTGAAATGCGTCGTACAGTAGGACCTATGGTTTCGAGACCGATGCATGAGTTAGATTTCGCAGGCATATTGATCCAAGTGATGGACATTGCTCGACGTTTTCATTTAGAAATCCCACCGCAACTGATGTTATTGCTTAAAACCTTAGTGCATGTTGAAGGCTTAGGTACAGACCTTTATCCTGAATTAGATATTTGGAAGTTAGCAAAGCCAATTCTAACGGATTGGGTTAAAGCCCAAATGAATCCTCAAAAAAATATTAAAGAATTAGGACAAAAAATCCCAGACTTGTTATTGGGCGCTCAGGATTTACCGACTTTACTGATTGACAGTCTTAACGGTTTAAAAAATCAGTCTGCATGGCATGCTAAACAATTGAATGAACTTCAAACGCTGCGCTTGCAAATGGAGCATCAGCAAAAGCGTAGTTGGATTTTCGGAAGTGTAATCGCAATTCTGCTCTCAATCGCTGTGATCGCACCATGGTTTATTTCCATGATTTTAATTGTGTTGGCATCTTTTATTGCCATTTGGCGTATGGTGAAATAAGTTCACTATCTCATGTCAAAACTTGCTACCTCAATAGGTTTTTAGTCGCTGAATTGCTTATGACACATATCCTCAAGAACACTCAACCTTGCTTGAATATTCATGTAGGTTATAAAGCAAAACAGGTCCTTGAAGAACAAGGTTTACAAGCCAGTGCGGTTGATTTTGTTCCTGGAGCAGCAGGTGGTCCTAAAGGTATTGGAATTCAAGGATTGGACCAAGCTGTTTTTGGTGAGTTCTTTGCTCAAGCACCGAAAAAGCGAACTTTAATAGGCTCATCCATTGGGAGTTGGCGTTTTGCAAGTATTGCAGCGCATGGTGCACAAGCAGGCACATCCAAATTAGCAGACTTATATACCCATCTTGAATTTCGACCTAAGATGAATATTCTTGAAGTTGGAGATGTCTGTCGCGGCATGCTTAAAGCCCTCCTTCAAGGTAAAACCAATCAAATTATTGATCATCCCGACTACCATCTGGCTATTTTGGCAGTAAAGTCATCGAAAAAATTTCAAAGTGATCACCCTCTTATGCTGGCCCGTGCAGTCGCTGGCATTATCGGTCTCAATACTTTTTCGAGAGCTAAAATTGGGCACTTCATGCAACGTACAATTGCCCAACCACACAACGCTTCACGACTTTCACTCATCAAAAATGAATTCGAACACCTTGATTATGCGTTGACTGAAAAAAATTTAGAAGATTGGTTAATGGCATCTGCATCCATTCCATTTTTGATGCCAGCGGTCAGAAATATCGAAGGTGCAGATGTCGCTGCTTATCGTGATGGCGGGCTAATCGATTATCATATTGATCTACCTTTACCGAGTCATGGGATTGTCCTATACCCTCATTTTACAGATCAAATAACACCAGGTTGGTTCGATAAGTTCCTCAAAAAACGTAGATCTAATGCTGAATATCAAGCACGAACCGTATTGATTTCACCCTCTGAGTCTTATTTAAGATCACTTCCTTTAGGACGTCTTCCTGATCGCAAAGATTTCACACTGAAAGGGCTTGATCAAAAAAAACGAATCAAGGTTTGGAAACAGTCTGTAGCTGAAAGTCAACGATTAGGGGATACATTCCTAGAAATGATCCATAAGCAAAACTTTGAAGAATACATGCAAGATCTTAAATAAATTAATTTCTACTCTCCCCTACAAAGATTTATTCGCTTAAACTAATGACCTACAATTTTGTAGTGTCTCATTTAATTCTGGTGAAATCCTTATGAACAATACGCAATGGCTCGATGAAGTAAAATTTAACGAACAAGGTTTAATCCCTGCCATTGCTCAGCATCATCAAACAGGTCGAGTGTTGATGGTGGCTTGGATGAATCGTGAGTCTTTGGCACTTACAGCAGAAAAAAATCAAGCTGTTTACTACTCTCGTTCACGTAGCAAATTGTGGCATAAAGGCGAAGAATCAGGTCACTTCCAAACTGTGCATGAAATTCGTTTAGATTGTGATGCTGATGTGATCGTTCTTCAAATTGAGCAACATGGTGGCATTGCTTGCCATACGGGACGTGAATCATGTTTTTATCGCCGCTTAACATCAAACGGTTGGGAAATTGTAGACGCTCAATTGAAAGATCCGAACCAAATTTATGGCGAAAAGTCTGAGAATGCGCATAGTAAAGTGATGAATGCATCAACAGCTCAAGCTGAGCAAGTCGATGTATTACATTATCTTGGTCAAATGATGGCAGAACGTAAATCTGCAGATCCTGACTCTTCTTATGTGGCAAAGCTTTATCATAAAGGTCTTAATAAAATATTAGAAAAAATTGGTGAAGAAAGTTTTGAAACGGTAATTGCTGCTAAAGATTTCAAACAAGAAGCGACGCTGGATCACCAAAATGATTTAATTTATGAAGTTGCTGATGTTTGGTTCCATACCATAGTCATGCTGGGTTACTTCGATCTTGATATTCAACTCGTTTTAAATGAGCTTGCACGACGTCAGGGTCTATCAGGACTTGTTGAAAAAGCGAATCGCACGCATTAATTTACTCTTATAAAGCCATGTTCAAACATGGCTTTTTTATTTAATTCGGCTTTTTAAGTCGCCGAAGACTCCCCATCCAAAAAGAAGAAGATTGAACTCTCCCCTTTGTAAATTCTTGCTATACTCACTGATCATTTTAAAACCATTGAAGATTTATTAACCTGTGTCTGTCATTGTCAAACCTACCTTAGAACAAGAAATTGCGATTCAACAAGCGCAATCTGGTCAATCCTTCAAAGTGATTGCCTATGCAGGTACAGGTAAAACAACAACGCTTAAATTAGTCAGTGATGCGATGCAACAGCGTCGCGGTATGTATCTTGCCTTTAACAAAGCGATTGCCAGCGAGGCTCAACAAAAATTTCATCAGCGCGTGGATTGTCGTACATTCCACTCTTTAGCATTTCGAAGCGTTCCACGTGGAGTGACAGATAAACTTAGACTCCCGCGCTTGAGCCCGAGCTTTATTGCCAAAGAATACCGTTTGCAACCCATCACATTACGCCGACTCATGGGGGGGCGTTACGAAAAATATGCGCTCATGCCTAGTCGTTTAGCTGGCTTAGTTGCAAATGCTGTCAGTTATTTCTGTTCAACAAGCTCGCAATATCCTGCACCCCGCCATATTCAAGCACCAAGTTGGCTACATGCTGACGATATTGCGGTATTACAGCAACACCTTTATCCTGCAGTCGAACGTCGTTGGTTAGAATCAATCGACCCTAATCATCAGGCTGGCATTGGGCATGATATCTATCTCAAATTATGGGCTTTATCAGATCCTTTTATACCCGCAGACTATGTATTATTTGATGAAGCACAGGATGCTGACCCCCTAATGCTGGGGATTTTACTCAAACAAAAAAGTACGCAAGTCATCTATGTCGGCGATGCACATCAACAAATTTATGCATGGCGTGGGGCAGTCAATGCGATGCAACAAATGCCTTTACCCGAATCGCGCCTAACCACTTCATTCCGTTTTGGTAATGATATTGCTGAAGTTGCTAATCACTTATTAGGAGCACTCAATGAGACTGTTCCATTGATTGGCAACCCCGAACTCCAATCAAAAGTCGTCAACAAGCCTCATACCAAAATGCGAGATGCGATTTTGTGCCGTACTAACGCACGCGCGATGGAACTTTTACTCTCAGGGTTAGTTCAAGGAGACAAAGTGAGCCTACAAGCCGATCATGCGAAATTAAATCGCTTTGTTGATGCTGCAAGCTTACTTAAACAAGGTAAAAGAGTAACGGACGTTCCAGAGTTAGCTTGGTTCAACTCTTGGCATGATGTGCATGAATATTGTGAAACAAATGATGGTAGTGACATCAAGCCTTTGGTTAAATTGGTCGATGAACATGGTACAGACCCACTTAAACGAGCACTTGCCAAAATCACACCCATTGAACAAGCGGACTATGTAATCTCAACCGCTCATAAAGCCAAAGGTTTAGAGTGGAATCGTGTGCATTTAGAAGATGATTACCAATTTAAAATTAATGGACTAGAACATAAAATTAGCGATGAAGAATTACGTTTACTTTATGTTGCATGCACACGAGCAAAAAGCAGCTTAAATATTCATCATATTTATGATTTAATACAACAACTCAAACTTAAATCCACGATTAAAACGAAAGCAACAGCATAATCCCCTACGATAAGTTGCAGGCAAAATATGAAAGTTCAATCTATTCAGTTACGTCACTGTTATCATTTTTCAGATATAAAAATTAAATTTAATCCAACTCAACGACCAATATCTATTATTTTAGGTGATCAGGCCTCTGGTAAAACTGCGATTATTAAAAATATTTATCAAGCTTTAACGTGGTTTGCTGCACGTGCCAAAGATTTAAGAACCGCTGGTGTAGTCATGCTTGATTCTGATATTAAGCACAAACACATTCAAGCCAAAATAGATATTTGTGTTCAATATCCCACTGATATTGGATCTATTGAACAGGCTGTGACTGTGCAACACAATGAAGATGGTTTGTGCGAATGGCAACTCTATAAAACATTAACCAGTAAAGGTGTAGGTCATAGTAAAGCGCTAACGACTCAATTAGAATCACTCGTTCATCTTTATCAACAAGCGATCAAACAAGATCCTGCTCAAGGCATGCCTATGGTGGCCTACTATCCTTCTGATCGTTTTATCAACGAAGTGAATTTGCTAAGCAAAAATAATCCTGCTGTATTACAAACACATGCAGCCTACGAACTTGCAGCACTCCCTTATACAACCTTTGCTCGGTTCTTCGAATGGTTTCGTGAAATTAGTGACATCGAAAATGCACGATTAGCACAAGTTTTTCAAAAAATTCAAACCAATCAAAAATTATCCTCTCATCATGACCAAGAGGATTTAGTTGCAAAATTATTGAATCTTGAAGCAGAGATGCAACTACCATCACTCAAAGCACTCAAGAAAGCCATCCAGACATTATTCCCATCGATCAGTGACATTTATATTGAATACACGCCCAAGATCCAATTGATGCTGGTACAAAATGGTCAAGAAATTCCTTTTTCGCAATTATCTAATTCGTATCGTCAATGGTTGTGTTTAGTAGGTGATATTGTCAGACGACTTTGTCTCCTGAATCCTCATAGTATTGACCCATGCCTTGATGGTGAAGGCATTCTATTAATTGACAATATTGATGCTCAAGTAGATGAAGATTTTGTGCAAAACGTACTCAGCCGTTTGCATGAAGCATTCCCACAAATTCAAATTATCGCATCTGCATGCTCTGAATTGATTTTAAACAATGAAGTAGATGTACAACATTTTAAGTTAGAAAATAGAAAAATTGTTGAAGTAGAACAAAACCAAATCAGGGAACAATATGATGAACTATTTGCTCAACTCATGGCTAATGATTTACAAGATGATCAAATCACTGAAGTGAGTCGATCTACTGATACGCTTGATGGCTTGCGTTTGTTTGAATACTTCAAAAATTTATCATTGTCAGAAAAACAGCGCTTTATTGAGTATCTCCAAGCTGGAGATTTATCGAGTATTTCATCACCCTAATTGATTGGAATTAGATGAATTAATCGGGTATGACTCACTCAATTTAAACAGAAATTTAAGCTTTTTTTCGCTATAATTCTGAATTGTGTAGCTAAAAAGTTTGATGTAATTTTATACATGTAATAAAATCTACTCATTCATTTTTTAATCAAAAAATGTCTATTTCTTTGCATTAGCTTTCCAAGTTGCGCAACACAACTTGTTTTTGTTTTTAAAATTCGTTCGGCTTTCAAAGTTTAAGTAGTTGGATGACTCTTTGCCATCCTCAAGCTTTTGAAAGATAAAACTCATCATAGGTTCCGACCTACAACTCTATGGATACGAGTGTGCTACCGATTATTATATTGTTACCATTAATACTTGGCACTTTTCTTGTCCTCTGGCTGCAAAAAATCTCTCGCGGGGCGACAGCATTAGGGGCAATTGGAGTCAGCTTAACAAGTTTTATCTTGTTGCTGACTCAAGCCAAAGACGTCTTTCAAGGTCAAGTCCTCTCTGAACATTGGTCATGGTTACCACAGTTTGGTATCGACTTAAGCTTTAGACTTGATGCATTAGGCTTGATCTTCTCCCTTCTTATTACAGGGATTGGGACGCTCATTTATATTTATGCTTATTATTATTTAAATCATAAAAACTCTCTAAGTAAGCTATATTTCTTACTGATGCTGTTCATGGCCGCCATGCTCGGCATTTCACTTTCTAATAATTTACTTATTCTTCTTGTCTTTTGGGAAATGACCAGTATTTCGTCATTTCTTTTAGTAGGTTATTGGAGTAATTACGAAGCAGCACAGCGTGGCTCAAGAATGGCCTTAACCATCACGGGTATGGGTGGTTTAGCCATGCTCGGTGGTTTTATTCTCTTAGGTCAAATCACTGGCACATATCAAATTGATCAAATCCTCAATATGACGGCGCAGATTCAATCGAGTCATTTATTTGTGCCAGCCTTGCTCCTTATTCTTTTAGGTGCATTCACCAAAAGTGCTCAATTCCCTTTCCATTTTTGGTTGCCAAATGCAATGGCTGCTCCAACACCCGTGTCAGCTTATTTGCATTCAGCGACAATGGTGAAAGCCGGAATTTTCTTACTGGCGCGCTTAATGCCGATCTTTGTTGGTTCTGCTTTGTATCATAACCTCGTCACATTCATTGGTTTATTTACCTTATGTATGGCCGCGTTCTTTGCCATTTTTAAGGAAGATCTGAAAGGTTTGCTTGCCTACTCCACCATTAGTCATTTAGGCTTGATCGTTTGCTTACTTGGGATTGGTTCACCACTCGCTGTGGCTGCAGCTATTTTTCATATCATTAACCATGCGACCTTTAAAGCAGCATTATTCATGATCGCTGGTATTATCGACCATGAAACAGGTACACGTGATTTACGAAAACTCAGTGGGGTATGGCAGTTACTTCCATTTACAGCGACTTTAACCATGATCACAGCAGCCTCAATGGCTGGTGTACCACTGACCAATGGATTCTTATCCAAAGAAATGTTCTTTACTGAACTATTAGCGAATCTCTCGGGTGGTGTAGGTATCTTCGCAGCAATTATTGCAACACTCGCAGGTCTGTTTGCTGTCGCGTATTCTATTCGTTTAGTTCATGGCGTATTTTTTGATGGTGATTTAGGCAAAGCGATTCCAAATAAAGATGCGCATGAACCACCAATTGGTATGCGTGCACCTGCAATTTTATTAGCTACATTATGTATTGCAGTGGGTCTATTACCAGCGCTCTTAGTAGGCGATATCGTCAATGCTGGTGCACGAGCAAGCACCAACCTTCCAGCTTTTAAAGGCGTACATCTAGCAATCTGGCATGGCTTTAATGTGCCTTTATTGATGAGTGCGATTGCATTGATTGGCGGTATTATTTTTTATTTTAGTCTTGCGAAGAACAGTAGAATTCGTGACATTGACCTTGATCCAATACTTGGCAAACTTCAAGGTAAAGTCCTGTTTGATCTCTTTCTCAAACATTTGCTCTTAAATTCGCGAAAATTAAAAAGAGCAACAGAAACAGGTTCTCTACAAAACTATTTATTGTGGATATTAATTTTTGCTGTTGCTTTAGTCTCCATGCCTCTCATTGGTCAAGGTATTTATGCAGGTACACGCGAACTGACGCATGCACCATTGGTTGCAATCGTGCTTTGGTTATTACTGTTTTCAGCGTGCTGGATGATGCTTTGGTTTCACCATGAACGCATTAAAGCCGTTCTTATCAGTGGAGCAATCGGTCTTGTCGTGACGATGGTCTTTGTTACGATGTCAGCACCAGACCTGGCACTCACACAAATCACAGTCGATGTTGTCACAACTGTTTTACTTCTGATGAGTCTGTCCCTCTTACCACAACTTACGCCTTATGAATCTTCACGCACTCGTCGTTGGAGAGATGCGGTGATTGCAATCATCGGAGGCCTAGGAATCGGTTGGATCACTTGGATGATTCTAACGCGTGATCACAATTCAATCTCATGGTTCTTTGTTCAACAATCTCTACCGCTTGGTGGTGGTTCAAATATTGTGAACGTAATTTTAGTCGATTTCCGTGGATTTGATACCTTTGGTGAAATCACAGTACTGGGTATTGCTGCGATTGGGACACTGTGTTTAATGGATGGAATGCGTGCTCATGGTACGACCATTACACAAGGCTTAACCTATCGCTTTAATCCATCACCGTTGATGTTCCGAATGACCGCATCTTGGGTCCTTCCGATTGCCTTAGTCGTCAGCTTATATATTTTCTTACGCGGACATAATCTTCCAGGGGGTGGCTTTATCGCAGGTCTCATTACATCAATGGCGCTTGTGATTCAGTACATTGCACTAGGTCAAGATCACACTGAACAACTCTTACGAGCAAAGTCTGGGCGTCTTTATGAAATTTGGATTGGTACTGGCTTAACTATTGCTGGTCTGACTGGGGTCGCTGCGTGGTTCTGGGGTCGACCATTCCTGACCAGTGCTCATATTTATGTAGAGCCGATCATTCTCGGAAAAATGCATTTGCCATCTGCTGCAGCATTTGATGTTGGTGTCTATGTCACAGTCGTTGGTGCAACAATGCTCATGATTTCCGTTTTAGGCGACTCACGCAACTCAAGCATCACCGGCCCTGTACCGAAGGAGTAAAGAATGATTAGTTTAGAATTTTTACTCGCCTCCGCTATTGGATTATTGGTTGCCACTGGTATTTATCTGATTTTACGTGCCCGCACTTTCCCTGTGGTACTAGGCTTGGCCATGATAGGGTATGCAGTCAATTTATTTCTCTTTGCAATGGGGCGGATTCAATTAAATTCACCTGCGATTTTAACCAATGCCACTCAAGTTACAGATCCATTACCTCAAGCACTTGTATTAACGGCAATTGTAATCGGTTTTGCCACAACTGCTTTTATCGTGCAACTAGCATTGAGAAGTCGTTATGAATCGGGTACTGATCATGTTGACTCTAAAGAAGAAATAATCAATACAGACCCAAGAGAGGATGAGCCTTAATGATGAATTTTTATGATTTATGGCTCACCCACTCGCCAATTTTAAGTATTTTAATTCCGACATTTACTGCATTTATTTTAGTGCTATTGGGTAATCCAGGTTCAGGATCTTTAGCGCATGACTGGCGTCAACCTTGGCGTCGTGGAATCAGTTTAACATCGGTTTTTCTTGGTTTAGCGACTGCAATCATTTACTTAATTCAGGCGAACTCTGGTCAGATCTATGTGTATAGTTTAAGCGAGTGGTCAGCTCCTTTTGGCATTGTACTTGTAGTAGATCGTTTGGCAGCCTTTATGCTCGTGCTTACCTATGCTCTTGCGACACCAATTATTTGGTTTGCAAGTAAAGAATGGGATGAACGTGGACGCTATTTCCATGCAATGAGCCATTTTTTACTCATGGGATTATGTGGTGCATTTCTAACAGGCGACTTATTTAACTTGTTTGTTTTCTTTGAAGTGCTATTGATGGCTTCATATGTATTGCTTCTACATGGTCAAGGCAAAGCACGTTTCCAACTTGGTATTCACTATGTAACGATCAACCTATTAGCGTCTGCATTCTTTTTGATTGGCTTAGGGATGATTTATGGTAATACTGGTAGCCTGAATATGGCTGATGTGGGTCGAATTGTACGTACACTTGAAGGTGATCAGTACAATATGGCAGTTGCAGGCGGATTAATGCTGTTTGTAGTCTTTGGTATCAAGGCTGCAATCCTCCCTGTCGGACTATGGCTACCTAAAACTTATGCCGTCGCCACGACCCCTGTAGCCGCATTATTCACCATCATGACCAAAGTGGGTATCTATGCCATTTTACGTGTGAATGGAACCGTATTCACCGATGAGCTTTCGCGAGAAATTCTCAGCACTTGGCTGCTTCCAATTGGTTTAATTACGACTATTTATGGTGTAATTGGTGCGATTGGTGCAGAGCGAATGCGTCGTTTTGTTGGTTTCATGATCCTATCGTCTATAGGAACGATTGCAATCGCCCTTTCTCTGATGACTGCAGATGCTTGGGCTGCAGCGCTATATTACCTCGTGCATAGTACGATTATTGCCGCTGCATTCTACTTGCTATGCGGTTGGATTACTTCGCAGCGTGGTGCATTCAAAGATCATCTAAAAATCGCACCAATCATGAAACAGCAGACGCTAGTTTCGATTTGCTTCTTCATTATTGCACTCATGATGGCAGGGCTTCCACCCTTCAGTGGATTCTTTGGAAAAGTATTTATCCTTCAAGCGGCCTCTGTATCTAGCTATCAATTGCTCATTATTATTGTCATTCTGATTGTGAGCTTGCTTAGTATCATTGCTTTCACGCGCTTAGGATTTGTCATTTTCTGGCGTTCTACAACTCCTGAAAACAATCCTAAAGAAGAAGCATATTTGGAATATCAAAAATTACCAAATCAGGCACCATCTCGTAATCACACCACGATTTATATTTTCCTGATTGGCCTTATTGCTTATGTGGCTTTCGCAAATCCAATTACTCAGTATATTCAATATACCGCAGTCCAACTGAATGATTCTGAGCAATATATTGCAGCTGTCCTGAAAAAAGATGAACAAGGCAAAGTGATTAGTGTGCAACCATTTGATCCAAATTATCTGCCAGAAACAAAATATGGCGGGGAATCTGCAGACCAAAATGCGCATTATATTCCACATATCGTAAGCGAGAAGGCACTCGAAGGAGAACATATCTCTGAGTACAAGCAACGTCAAATTAAAGAGCAAGAATTGAATCAGCTTCAGCCTGAAGAAGTTCAATCTAAACTTCAACCGATGGAGCAATAAATGAAACAACAAAGTTCTCTACTCGATCGAGTTTTCCCGCATCCTTTTATTTCTGTGATTGTGGGAATAAGTTGGCTAATGCTGGCACAAAGCGCTCAGTTTTTTGATATTTTAGTTGCCATTGTGATTGGTTTAGTCATCCCAAAATTGGTACAACCTTTTATCATTCGCACACCCAATATTCATTGGGATTTAGCGTGCAAATTAATTTTGGTCGTACTTTGGGACATTATCATCAGTAATATCCGTGTCGCTAAGCAAGTGCTTGGACCAACTGACCGTCTTCATCCCAAGTGGTATCGTGTTCCATTAGATACTGATCATGATCAGGTCAACAGCTTATTGGCAATGATCATTACGACTACACCTGGCACAGTAAGTGCTGGAATCGACCAAGAACGCGGTGACATTTTGGTTCATTCAATTAACTCAGATGATCCCGAAGCCGATATTTTGGAAATCAAACAACGCTATGAAGCACCACTTATGGCGATTTTCCATGTGAAACAAGGAGATTCAGCATGACGATCTTACTTTATGCATTGGGAATTAGTTTGATTGGAATTACGATTTCAATGCTGCTCTGCTTAATACGTTTAGTCATTGGTCCTTCTATGGTAGATCGACTACTCGCACTAGATACTTTATTTCTGAATGCAACCTGCTTGGTCGTGGTACTTGGAATTTTTTGGGCAAGTACTTCATTGTTCGAAGGTGCATTGTTGGTGGCAATGCTTGGATTCGTATCCACAGCAGCATTGGCTCGTTATTTTACGACAGGCCATGTGGTGGACTAGGAGAACAATATGAATACTCAGCTCATCATGGAAATCTTAGTTTCATTCTTCCTTCTTACCGGTGCCTTCTTTACCCTTGTAGGTGGAATTGGAATCGTAAAGTTACCCGATCTGTTCATGCGTCTGCATGCCCCTACAAAGTCGAGCACACTAGGCTTAGGTAGTTTTTTAATAGCAGCTATGATTTATTCAGCTTTTCATAGTCGCTTTGGGTTTGCTGAACTACTGATTACATTACTTGCCTTTATTACGGCGCCTGTATCGGCAAATTTAATTGCACAAGCTGCATTACATTTACGTTTACGCTCTACATCAGGCGATGTCCCCGAAGCACTAGACCGCCCTCTCCCTTGGCAGCGCCAAAGAAGAATGCGTCAGTTTAATCAAGACTCATCTAAGTAATAAAAAAACCTAGCTTTCGCTAGGTTTTTTTGTTAGCTATATAGTACAGGTTGGGGATGCTCTTGGAAGCCTTCCACTTGATATTCTTCAGCTAATTTTGCCTTCCAATGATTCACGATATCCGTATAGTCAATTTCAGAAGGATGAAAATCTTCTTTGTAATATGATAAATATTCTGGAATTAGCTCGATCATCATTTTAGAAATCAGGTAAATACCATATAAGTTTCCACTGACCTTCGGTAAGCTTTTTCGACGATCTTGCCAAAATAATCGAGTTGCTGAATAAAATGTAAGACTCGCAAAACCTGTGGTTACGCTACGCATAATATTGCGGCGCACTTTGTTATCTTTATATACCGCTTGGTAGACATCAAATGCAACTGCTCGATGCTCGATTTCTTCAATAGCATGCCACACCCAAAGCTTAGTTGCATCTTCATCTAAGGTCGACAGGACTTCAGGATGACGAAGAATATAACCACCCAATAACGCTGTAAAATGCTCAAAAGCACAGGTAATTGCTAACTGCAATTTTGGATGGGTAGTACGAATAAATTCATCGCGTCGCGCTAACCATGCTTGAAAGTTGTCAAGTTGATAATCATCACGGCGCCAAGCGTCATTAAATTCCGCATGTGCTTTTGAATGCATCGCTTCTTGACCAATAAATGCTGCAATCTGCGCTTGTAATTTTTCATCTTTCACTTTATCTCGTACATTACGAACACTATGAACAAAGAATTGTTCACCAATTGGAAAGGTAGAAGAAAGTGCCGTCAACAAGTGTGACATGACAGGAGAATTCGCGAAAAAATGGCGTCGTATGGCTTTAGGATTATAATTTAAACGTCGTACGGTAATCCCAATCGCTTTTGGACGATTTAAATAAGATTTATCTTTGGCGATTTGTGTAGTTGTCATTTTAGAGCCTATATGGATATAACATTTCTTATTCATACTGTCAGAATAAATCAGATTTAATATTGCAAAAATAACCACACAGACAAATAAATTATATTTTTTGCCAATAAAGTCGCAAATTAAATTACAACTCCATTCTCTTTTTTAATTTAATTACATGATTCGTAAGATAGTTCTTGAATTGGATACTTTTGAATATTCAACAAGAGATTGTCAAACAAGTCATGCATATAAATGAAAAATCCTACCGAAGTAGGATTTTTTGTAAGGCATGTTTTCGTTTAAACATCAAGATAATCTAAAATACCTTCAGCAGCCTGACGTCCTTCCCAAATCGCAGTTACGACCAAGTCAGAACCACGCACCATATCTCCACCGGCAAAGATTTTCGGATTAGAAGTTTGGAACTTGTATTGTTGATGCTCAGGAGCAACGACACGACCTGAACCATCTAAATTAATACTTACATCATTAAACCATTCTGCAGGGCTTGTACGGAAACCAAAGGCCAACAGCACTGCATCAGCAGGTAAGATTTCCTCTGAACCTGGGATCGGTTCAGGACTGCGACGACCACGACTATCAGGCTCACTGAGTTGAGTCGTCACAAATTTAACACCTGTGACCTTTCCATTCTCACCCACGATTTCGATCGGCTGACGATTGAACTGAAATTCAACACCTTCTTCTCGCGCATTTTTAACTTCACGGCGTGAACCTGGCATGTTTTCTTCATCGCGGCGGTATGCACAAGTGACAGATGTTGCACCTTGGCGGATTGAAGTACGGTTACAGTCCATAGCAGTATCACCGCCACCGAGTACAATAACTTTCTTACCTTCCACACTGATAAATTCTGAAGGATCTTTCTCCCAACCTTGGCAACGATTCACATTGGCAATTAAGAAATCAAGCGCATCATAAACACCTTCCAAATCTTCACCTGCGAAACCACCTTTCATGTATGTGTATGTTCCCATACCCATGAAGACAGCGTCATAATCAGCAAGCAATTGATCAATAGTGATGTCTGTGCCAATTTCTGTATTTAAACGGAATTCAATCCCCATGCCTGTAAAGATTTCACGACGACGTTTCATCACGTCCTTTTCCATCTTAAATTCAGGAATACCAAAGGTCAGCAAACCACCAATTTCTGGGCGCTTATCAAATACGACAGGTTTAACACCATTGCGCACCAAAATGTCCGCACAACCTAGACCTGCAGGGCCTGCACCAATAATCGCGACTTTTTTATCTGTCCATTTGACATGAGACATGTCAGGACGCCAGCCCAATGCAAATGCCGTATCATTAATATACTTTTCAGCATTTCCAATGGTCACCGCACCAAACCCATCATTTAGTGTACATGCACCTTCACACAAACGGTCTTGAGGACAAACTCGACCACACACCTCCGGTAGAGTATTGGTTTGGTGGCAAAGCTCTGCTGCTTGAAAAATACGACCTTCAGCAATCAGTTTTAACCAGTTTGGAATATAGTTATGTACTGGACATTTCCATTCACAGTAAGGGTTACCACAACCTAAACAGCGATGTGTTTGGTTTTTCGCAACTTCAGCTGTAAAGGGTTTATAAATTTCCACAAACTCAGCTTTGCGGACGTTGAGATCTTTTTTCTCTGGATCTTGGCGTGCGACATCCAGGAATTGAAAGTCATTATTAAGGCGTTCTGCCATGTCTCTCTCCGTGGGTAGATGCAGTCTATTGTTAGTTCAGCTGCATCTGCCTATATATCTGCAGTAGTGGAATTATTGAGGATCAGCTTGAGTTGTTTTTAATAAAGTCTGCAAGTTTGCAGCTTTTGGTTTCACCAACCAGAATTTACGGCTGTAGAAATCAAACTCGTTACGGATCTTGTACGCCCAAGCACTACCAGTTTCCTTAATATGCTCATCTAAAATGCGGCTTAAGAACTCTTTATGTTCTTCCATTGATTCGGTCGAAATACGATTAAGCTCGATCAACTCGTGGTTATAATGATCAACAAAGTTATTATCTAAATCAAGTACATAAGCAAAACCACCTGTCATACCTGCACCGAAGTTATGACCAACTTTACCCAGTACCGTCACAATACCACCTGTCATGTATTCACAACAGTGATCTCCAGCACCCTCAATCACCGCGAACGCACCTGAGTTACGAACAGCAAAACGTTCACCAGCTGTACCTGCAGCAAATAATTTACCGCCTGTTGCACCATATAAACATGTGTTACCAATGATCGCTGTTTCTTGTGTTTGGAATGGAGAACCCTTCGGTGGGAAAATTGAGATACGACCACCCGCCATACCTTTACCCACATAGTCATTCGCATCACCCTCAAGCTTGATATGCAGACCACCCGCATTCCATACACCAAGTGATTGTCCAGCAGTACCTGTCAAATTCACTTTAACAGGGTGTGCTTCCATACTTAAGTTACCATAGCGACGAGCGATCTCACCTGAAACACGTGCCCCAATAGAACGGTCACAGTTACCAATGCTAAAACTGTATTCACCACCTGTACCAGCTTCAATCGCAGGCAATATTTCTGCGATCATAGACTCAGCCAAAACACCTTTATCAAATGGTGCATTTCCTTCGACTTCGCAATATTGAGCTTTGCCTTCAGCAGCTGGATGTGATTCAAGTAAAGCACTTAAATCTAGGTGAGCATGCTTATCTGTTTCACCAGGTAGCATTTCTAGTAAATCGGTACGACCAATCAAGTCTTTCAAACTTGATACACCTAATGCAGCCAACCACTCACGTGTTTCTTCAGCAATAAAGGTGAAGAAGTTAATGAGCATTTGTGGTTCACCGATATAGTGCTCTTGACGCAAATGATCTTGCTGAGTCGCTACACCAGTCGCACAGTTATTTAAGTGGCAGATACGGAGGTATTTACAACCCAACGCAATCATTGGTGTAGAACCAAAACCGAAGCTTTCCGCACCTAAAATAGCTGCTTTCACGACATCTAGACCCGTTTTTAAACCACCATCCGTTTGAACGCGAACTTTACCACGCAAATCATTTACACGAAGGGCTTGATGCGCTTCAGAAAGACCAAGCTCCCATGGCGAACCCGCATGATGAATCGAAGACAATGGCGATGCTGCTGTACCACCGTCATAACCAGAGATGGTAATAAAGTCAGCATAGGCTTTTGCAACACCCGCAGCAATCGTACCCACACCTGGCTCGGATACCAGTTTTACAGAGACCATCGCTTGAGGGTTAACTTGTTTTAAATCAAAAATTAACTGCGATAAATCTTCGATTGAATAAATATCGTGGTGCGGTGGTGGAGAAATTAATGTCACACCCGGTACAGAGTAGCGTAAACGTGCAATTAAGCCATTCACTTTACCACCTGGCAACTGACCACCTTCACCCGGTTTTGCACCTTGTGCCACTTTAATTTGCAGTACTTCTGCAGAAGTTAAGTAAGCAGGCGTTACACCAAAACGACCTGATGCGATTTGTTTGATTTTTGAGTTCCGGATTGTGCCGTAACGCGCTGGATCTTCACCACCCTCACCTGAGTTCGAACGACCACCAATTGTATTCATTGCAATGGCAATCGCTTCATGTGCTTCTGGTGATAATGCCCCTAAAGACATCCCTGCAGAGTCAAAACGCGGAAGAATCGCTTCTACAGATTCAACTTGATCCAGTGGAATTGAATTTTCTGTTTTGAGTTTAAATAAATCACGAATGGTTGCCACTGGACGATTATTTACAAGCTCAGCATATTCTTTGAAATCTTCATATTTCCCAGAACGTACAGATTTATGTAGAGCATTAATTACATCAGGATTAAAAGCGTGATATTCCTTATCAAATACAAATTTCAGCAAACCACCTTGCTCAATTGGCTTACGTGATTTCCAAGCGGTTTCTGCTAATTTTTTCAAATCATTTTCAAGATCAACAAAAGTAGCACCTTTAATACGGCTTGGAACACCTGTGAAGCATTTATTAACAACTTCTTCAGATAAACCGACAGCTTCAAATAACTGCCCACCACGATATGAAGCAACAGTCGAAATACCCATTTTTGAAAGGACTTTCAGCAATCCTTTTTCAATCCCTTTACGGAAATTCGCTTGTGCATGAATCGGATCACCTAACAACTCACCTTTCGCAATTAAATCATTAATGACGTCATATGCAAGATATGGGTAAATTGCTGTTGCGCCAAAGCCAAGCATTACGGCAAACTGGTGTGGATCACGCGCTAAAGCTGTTTCAACAATAATGTTTGCATCTGTACGTAAACCTGCATGGATGAGGTAATGGTGGATAGCACCCGTTACCATCGCTGCATTGGCTGGTAAGAACCCTTCACGGATTTTCTTATCGGAAATCACCAATAGGGTTTTGCCATCACGAATTGCTTGCGCTGCTTCTTCACAAATACGTGTAATCGCGGCTTCTAGACCTTCAGTCTCTGCATAGTTTAGATCAATATCTGTAATCTCATAGCCCTTACGACCTAAAGTGCGAATTTGATGCATTTTAGAGTTTGACAGTACAGGACTTGAAATAATTAATCGATCCGCATGCTCTGGACCTTGTTCAAATACATTTTGTTCACGACCCAAACATGTTTCTAAAGACATTACGATCGATTCACGTAATGGATCGATTGGTGGGTTAGTTACTTGAGCAAACTGTTGACGGAAGTAATCTGTTACATGGCGTACTTGACGAGACAATACTGCCATCGGCGTATCATCGCCCATCGAACCTACTGCTTCTTGACCACTTTCAGCGATTGGACGTAATAACTGATCTCGCTCTTCAAATGTCACCATAAACATTTTTTGCGCTGCTTTTAAAGCATCGCCTTTTAAGCCTTGATCACATAGATATTCTTCTAACTCAGGGCTGCCTTGGATACGAACTGAATTTTCACGCAACCATTGACGATAAGGACGCATTTTTTTCAGATGATTACTGACGTCTTTAGTATCCAGCAATTTACCAGTGAAAGTGTCAATGACTAAGATCTGACCTGGTCCAACACGACCTTTAGAGACCACATCTTCTGGTTCATAACCCCAGACACCAATTTCTGATGCAAGTGTGATGTAACCATTTTTAGTAATTACCCAACGTGCAGGACGTAAGCCATTACGGTCAAGCATACAAATCGCATGACGACCATCTTGAATCACAAGACCTGCTGGCCCGTCCCATGCTTCCATATGTTTAGAGTTGAACTCATAGAATGCACGTAAATCAGCATCTAAAGTTTCAACGTTTTGCCATGCTGGTGGAACGAGCATGCGTAGTGCACGGAATAAATCCATACCTCCACCAACCAAGATCTCGAGCATGTTGTCTAAACTTGAAGAGTCAGAGCCAGTACGGTTTACGATTGGGTTGAGCTCAGTTAAACCAGGTAAGAGCGGGTTTTCAAACTTTGGTGTACGTGCCATCGCCCAGTTACGGTTTGCTGTAATGGTATTAATTTCACCATTGTGCGCTAAGTAACGGAAAGGTTGTGCCAATGGCCAACGTGGCAATGTATTGGTTGAGAAACGCTGATGGAACACTACAATGTGTGATTCCAAACGTGGATCAGCCAAATCTGTATAAAAATCTGCAATCGCTTCAGGCATCATTAAGCCTTTATAAGAGATCACAGTTGAACAAAGTGTTGTAACGTAGAATGAACTATCTTGACTTAATTTTTGTTCAGCACGACGTCGAGCCAAGAATAACTTACGGTTAAACTCAACTTCTTCAACACCCATTGGACAGTTAACAATTACTTGTTCAAATGCTGGCAAAGACTGCATCGCAATTGAGCCTAATGCTTCATTATTGGTTGGCACTAAGCGCCATGCAATTACACGCAAACCTTCTGATTCAATTTCTTTAGTCAGCACTTGTTTTGCATGTGCAGCAATTGCAGGATCTAGGCTAAGAAAAACTGTACCTACTGCAAAAATTTCACTGAGTGTAATATCACTTAAACGTTTTGCTTCTTCACGGAAGAATTGCTTAGGCATAGCCAACAGTAGACCACATCCATCACCCGTCTTACCATCTGCAGCAATACCACCGCGGTGCGTCATACAACTTAAACTATGAATCGCGGTCTTGACCAAGTCATGACTCGCATCACCTTGCATATGGGCGATTAATCCGAAACCACAGTTATCTTTAAACTCATCCGGTTGGTATAGACCTTTAGCGGGAGCTACAGTATTAGGCGATGGCATGTGCATAGCGTACCCTTCATCAACATGGCCCTCATTGGGCAAAACTTATCTATTCTTCAAATACGATTTCTTTATAAAACAAAGACATGATTCTGTATGTCTTTCGTTATTGAACGTCTTTTCTGATTTAATTTCACAAATGTACGAGACGATTTGCACCCATTTAAAGCAGATCAATTTGACTAAATCGCACACTAAATTAAGGTCTTCGCTCCAAAATAGGGACAATTTACTTAATCAGTGCACCAATAAAAGCAAAATCTATGCCAATATTTATTTATTCCGTGCAAGCGTTTTATTTCAATTATTTTGTCATTATTAACCGAAAAGGCACCAAATTAGAACCACTTTATCGCACCAATGATGTGCAAATTTATTATGCTTTCGTTTAATTTTGCGCCATTTTATAACATTTTAATTAAATGGATCACTAATTTGAGCCTCTTGATTCCGCTTATCCGTATTATTCTTTGAATTATCGCTCGAAATAGGGTCAACATTCGATTGCGAACGTCTCACATCAACCACATTTCCTGACTGATCTTTTCTTGTAATAGTCACATTGGTTGTTGCCTTAGCAGGATCAACCACAGGGGTTGGCTTAGGACGAACCAGCAATGACTCATCAATCAATGGTACCGCTGCAGGTCGTAATTTAATTTCGTATAATTTTGCAGTTGTTAGTTCTTCAGAACCCATGTCATTGACTTGACCCACAAACTGATTAAAGCCAGCAACTTTAGGCGCTACAGAAGGTGGTAACTTTAAATCCAATCCATTTAAAGTTGTCTTGGCAGCACCTTCCCCCATAAACAGCCCATAACCCAAAATGTACTGTTCAACTTGATCCTCACCACTCAAACGAAAATAAATGTATGGTTTACGATCAGTTTGCTTATTAAGAAAACTTTTAATTACATCTTCATTGGTAACGCGAAATAGTTCGATAAAATAATTATTTTTATTGTCTTGAATAAACTTTGTGCCTCTAAATTCAGGCAAATGGTTTCCTGAAGCCACTTTACGCGCAGTTAATTCCAAAGGTCGCACTTGATCAGTCAGCCCGCCCAAATAATTTGTTGCTGCCACCTTTTCAGGTTGAATCTGGACTTGAGTTTCTTCAATTTGCTTAGACTGAGTAACCAACTCTTTGCTATCAGTCAAAATCCAGAATACAAAAGATGCGACTAAAAACAGTATGCCACCGATCAACCAAATATATTGTTGCGCTGTGCGTGGGGATGAGTGGCGTACCGTCATGAGAAAACCTAAGATTATGCTTGATTACGTAAAATCGCTTGTTTCATTAATTCCACATCAAACTCTTTGGTAATTACTGCTTGCCCTAGCGACTTCAAGAGCACTAAACGTAATTGACCATTCAGGACTTTTTTGTCATGAGACATATATGCCAAAAATTCATCAAGTGGAATTTGAGGACATTTTATCGGTAATTTCGCACGTTGAATGATAATTTTTGTACGTTCAAGGTCAGCTTCTGTGATCCACCCCATTAAATAAGATAAATCTGCCGCCATCACCATTCCCGTCGCCACAGCCTCACCATGTAACCACTCACCATATCCCAGATAAGATTCAATCGCATGTCCAAAGGTATGACCTAAATTCAGTAATGCACGCTCACCCTGTTCTTTCTCGTCATTGGCCACAATTCGCGCTTTATGTGCACAAGAGCGGTACACTGCTTCAGCAAGTAATTCTGGATGTTGTGCAACCAGACCATCCATGTTTTCCTCAAGCCATGCAAGAAAATCAACATCTCCTAATAGGGCATACTTAATGACTTCAGCCAAACCTGCTGATAACTCACGCTCAGGCAATGTTTTAAGTTGCGCCATATCCGCAAGTACGACCTGTGGCTGCTGGAATGCGCCAATCATGTTTTTGCCTAATGAGTGGTTGATTCCAGTTTTACCGCCAACGCTCGAATCGACTTGCGATAGCAGCGTAGTCGGGACTTGAATAAAATACACTCCGCGTTGGAAACAAGCTGATGCAAATCCAGCCATGTCACCAATCACCCCTCCACCCAAGGCAAGCACTGTACAATCTCGGTTAAATCCTGCCTCAAGCAAGGCATCAAAAATTAAATTCAAATGTTCAATATTTTTATAACATTCACCATCAGGTAGAACACATGTCTCAACTTTTTTACCTAAACCTTCCACAGCTGATACATAGTGATTTAAATACAACGGTTTAACCGTTTCATTGGTGACAATCATGACCTGTTGCCCATGAATATAGGGTTCAAGTAATTGTTGCGGATCTAAATCACTACCAATGAAAATAGGATAACGGCGTTCACCGAGTTCAACGAATAAGGTTTGCATGATGTTATAAGCCAATAAAACAAATTTAATTCAATTCTTTTGCGACAATCACATTAAGAATACGTTGTGCCAAATCACGCGCAGCACCTTGATTCGTTTCAATAATATGATGTGCAACTTCACGATACAGCGGATCACGAATATTCAATAATTCACGTAATTTCTGTTCAGGATTTTCGACTTGTAATAAAGGTCGATTTTTATCACGGTAGGTTCTTTGAAGTTGTATTTCTACGGGAGTATAAAGATAAATCACAATACCTCGATCTTTTAGATAAGATCGATTAATCGACTGAGTAACTGCACCGCCACCCGTCGCAACAACTAAATTTTGTTTTGATGTTAAATCATCAATTACCAGTGATTCACGATGTCTGAATCCCTGTTCACCCTCTTTCTCAAAAATCCATGGGATGGTCGCCCCAGTTTTTCTTTCTATCTCATGATCACTATCAAGAAACTCTCGATGAAGTAAATCTGCAAGATGTCGACCAACGGTTGTTTTACCAGCTCCCATGGGCCCTACCAAATAAATATTCGGTAGGGTTTCAAACTCTTTGCTTGGCAAGGAGTCACCTATTGAATTGCTTTCATTGAAACTATATTAATTGTTTCTAGTTTGCCTGTCATTAACAATTCTTGGTGTCACAAAGATTAATAACTCACGCTTATTCTCTGTTTTACTGTCTTTACGGAATAGACGACCAACAGCAGGAATATCACCAAAGAAAGGCACCTTGGTTTGGTTAAAAATCGTTTCTTGCTCGAAAATACCACCTAGCACCACAGTTTCACCGTTGTTCACAAGCACATTGGTATCAATTTGATTTTTGTTCAAAATGATTTCCCCATTCTGTGCATAACCTGCTGGTGAATCACTGGTAATGTTCAATTTCATTTGAATTTTACCATCAGGCGTAATACTTGGTGTTACCTCTAAGCTTAACAACGCTTCTTTAAAGGAAGTCGTCGCCGTTGCAGCACCACCTGCAGTTTCAGTGGTTTGGTAAGGGATTTCCTGACCTGAAGCAACTTTCGCTTGTTGCTTATCAGCAGTGAGAACTTTTGGGGTAGAAATAACTTCACCGTAGCCATCAGCTTGTAGTGCCGACAACTCAAGGTCCAGCATAAAATCAGACATATTGATTAAACCAAATGCAATTTTACCTGCAGCCCCAGCCACACCTAAATCCACATTTAAGTTATCAGGACGTTGAATATTATAACGACCATCCTCACTTGGTGATTTTAAATCCCACAGCGTTTGATCACTACCACCAACCAAAAGATCATTATTGGTTGCAACACCTTTCGATACTACACCCCATTTCACACCCATTTCTTTTGTGAAATCTGTTGTCGCGCGTACAATACGAGCTTCGATCATGACTTGTTTTACAGAAACATCCAGTAAATCAATCATCTTGCGAATTTGATCAATTTTTTGAACTGTATCGTTAATAATCAATGTATTGGTACGTGGATCAATTGAAACTGTACCACGTGGACTTAATAATGACCCGACACTGTCCCCCAATGGGTCAGTTGTTGAGTTTGTATTATTACCATTAGATGAACGACTGTTACGACCTTCAGTAATCAACTTTTCAATATCTTCAACTTTGGCATAGCTCAATTGAATATATTCGGTTTGTAATGGTGCTAATTTCACACTTTGTGCAATGGCTTTCGCCTCTTCTTCTTCGGCTTTAATCAATTCTGGAACAGGTGCAATCCAAATCACGTTTCCGTTGCGACGCTTATCCAAGTTCTTGGTTTTCATTACAATATCAAGCGCTTGATCCCAAGGCACATCTTTTAAGCGTAATGTAATATTCCCTTGAACTGAATCCGAAGTCACCATATTAATGCCGGTAAAATCAGCCAACAATTGTAATACGCGGCGCACTTCAATGTCTTGGAAGTCGAGAGAAATCTTATTACCTGTATATTTCGGTGTACGATTTTGGCTGCTTAAGCCTTTTTTCTCTTCTGGGCGTTTTAGACTGATCGTTAACTTACCATCTGTTTGATAAGCCATATATTCAAAGCTACCACTCGACTGAATGGAAATTACACCATTCGACTTATCATTATAAGCGTCTACTGTAGAGACTGGCGTGGCAAAATCATTAACGTTTAAACGGCGCACCAAATGCGATGGAATTTTGTTACCGAGGAAACGCACCACAACTTTGCTACCTTGCTGTTGTACATCTACTGGTGTATCTGCTGTTTTTAAATTCAGTACAACTTGTCCCTCACCTGCACTACCGCGCTCAAAACCAATATCTTGCAGTCCTTGTTGTACTGCTTGATAAGCGACAGGTGCTGGCGGTGTATACGCAACAGGCTGCTGATAAACAGGAGCTACTGGAGGTGGTACAGGTGCTGTAACTTGCTGACGAACCACTGGTGCAGGTGGAGCGGCAGGTCTTAAAACCGTAGGCGTTGGTGCAGTTGGTTTCAATACCTGCTGTGCTGCAACAGGAATCACAGGTGTTGGCGTTACTGGTGTCTCTGCCACAGCTGTAGCCGCAACAGGTGTAACGTTATTCGTCAGATTAGGACGTATGACTGGCTTTAAAACACCTGGTTTAGTCGCTGGTTCTACTGCTTTGGCTTGTGTAACCACTGGCACCGCTGGTGTTGCCACTTTCACAGAGTTCGGGTTATTTATTTTTAAAATAAAGGTATTGCCTTCAACACGTGTCGTGTAGCTACCTTTCTGCGTTAAATTGACAGTTAACCGTGAACGCTGATCATTAGAAATAACTTCAACTGAGTTTGCTTCAGTGGTCGACACAGGTATTTTAGTATTCGCCAGTGTTTGACCTGCCTGCATAAAATCCAAAACCAGTCGAGATGGATTTTCCAATTGATATGACTGTGGCTGTGGAGGTAATCCGTTAAACATGACACGGATTTCTGTTCCTTGACCTGGCACCTGCAAAGGCACAATATTGGTCATCGTAGTTTTAGCCGCCGCTGCCTGCATAACAGCTATAGAAACAGTGGTCATAGCGAATTGACGAAGAAAACGGTTCATATACTGTCGATCCCCACCCCAAAAATTTTGCATACTCTTTTTCATTGTTATTCCTTAACTCGTCTTAACCAACAGGCCCAAGCAACACTAAGCTTCTTGGTCTTTCGATATAACCATCTCGACCATCTGAAACAATTTCAATCAGATCGATTTGAGTCGGCGTTATCTTCACGATGCGCCCTTGGTTCATCCCCATGTAATTACCACGTTGCACACGCTCAATCTCACCATCAGGGGTTTGAATCAAAGCGAGAATCTGGCCATTGTTACGTTTTAAACTTCCTTTGAAGTTTAACGTTTCCAATGCATAGCTTTCTAAAGGCTGTGGTTGACGATTAAAATTAGGATAAACACGTTTACCCGACATGATTCTTAGCTCTGTTGCCAATGAGTTTGGCAAGAATGGACTTCGAAGTTGATGTGCCGAGTAAAGAAAATTTGGAACTGGATTAAATACAGGTGCCGGTTCTATGGGTAAAGGCGGCTGGCTACGAATATTCGCCATTTCTTGATTGACCGCATCAATACGCGAATCACATCCCACCAAAGTCGTTGCAATAATTAATCCGCACAAAAGCTTAAATGATTTCATTATTGTCCTCCTGGTGGTATATCAGCTGGTGGAACAACCGCTGAACCTACCGTATCTTCAGTCGATGCAACATAACGATATGTTTTGGCTTTTAATGAATAATTGATCAGTGGAATATCAGATTTTTTATCTGTACTTGGCGTCGCTGTAATCACAAAATCATGTAAGGTCACGATACGCGGTAAAGACGCGATTCCACTCACAAAACGCCCAAATGAATGATAATCACCTGTCGTTTCTATCGAAATTGGCTGCTCAATGAAGAATTCTTGAGCCACTTCATTTTCGAGACGGATATTTTTAAATTTGAGTCCTGAATTCACACCTGTTAAGTTGATGTCCTCAACTAAACTTGGAATTTCTGTTTCTTTTGGCAATTGTTGTAATTGCTCATTGAAATTCATTTCCATTTGTTGCAACTGTGCTTGGTATTGCTGCAAATTACGGAGCTTAGAATCCTTTTCTTTAAACTCTGTCAGTAAATTTGCCTCTTGTGCTTTAGCAAGATCAATAGATTCAAGTTTTGGTTTAATCACCAAAAAGTAACCAATAGAACAAACAAATAGGAAAATAAAAATCCAACAGGTAATTTTTACAGACAGTGGCCAACTACCGTAGTTATTGGAGTCCAAAGTATTAAATTGCTGAAAGAACTTTTCAACAGTCATGGACTTCTTTTTAGGTACAGTGACATCTGAATCAAAATCATTTAAATCATTACGACTCATGGTGCACCTCCCACATTATTCGCGTCCATCTCTGATGTCGGTTGAGCAATTGCACCCAAGTCGACAGTCACGATAAATGTACCGTAAGACTCTTCAACTCGAGGGATTACCGAACTTGGTGCTTTTTCCTTCACTTCTGGCGCAGCCAAGAATGAATTCATAAATGCATTTCGGTACCACTGGGAAGCTTCTAAACCACGTAATAACTCTGCTACCGCATTCGGACTTTCAGCTTTACCTTCGATGGTAAATTTATTACCAGTACGGGTAAATTTCGTCAGATACACTGTTTCAGGAACAACACGTACCAATTCATCTACTAAACGCACAGTAACAGGTCGTTGACCTTCAAGACCTTGAATCAGTTTCATCCGCTCAATCACTGCATTTCGACGTTCTTGCAATCCTTCCAAGGATTTTAATTGAACGTCTAAACTTTGATTGGTGCTTACAATAAGTTGGTTTGCTTGTTCTTGGTCTTGCAATTTATGATTCAAGAAGAACCACTCTGCTAAAACCGATAAAATCGCAAGTAATACCACTGCGATACAGATATAAACAAATTGCTTTTTTCGCTGTTCTCTTAGCTCTTCGCGCCAAGGGAGTAAATTAATTTTAGCCATTAATCAAAACTCCTCAATGCCAAGCCACACGCCACCAATAATGATGGTGCATCATTTTCTATTTTTTTCAGGTCGATTTGAGGAGAAAAGCCCATTTGTAAAAATGGATTAGCAATAGTGACACGATATCCCAATTTTTGTTGCATCATTTTTGCAAGACCTGGGATATTGGCATTACCACCCGCCAATAAAATATGATCAATCTCGTTAAATTGAGAAGAAGAGAAAAAGAACTGTAATGAACGCGCTGCTTGTTGAATCACTGCATCAAGGAATGGCATTAAAACTTCTGTTTCAAAGTCATCTGGTAAGGTGTTGTCTTTTTTAGCACGCCCAGCTTCATCATAAGATAAGCCATAACGATTTTGCACATCTTGAGTCAATTGCTTACCGCCAAACACTTGTTCGCGCGTGTAAATAATTTTGCCATTTTGCATGACTGATAAAGTCGTCATGGTATGACCAATATCAAGAACGCCAACAAGATTTGCACCAATCGGCAATGTATCTGCAAAGACTTCAAAACTACGTTCCAGTGCATAGCTTTCAACATCGGCAACTTTTGGGGTAAGGCCGACCAAATCCAATACTTCAATACGAGAGTCCACGTTTTCAGTACGTGTCGCAACGAGTAGAACGTTCACTCTGTTTGGATTGTTTAATCGCTCAGGAAGCACTTCAAAGTCTAAACTGACTTCGTCAAGTGGGAATGGGATATATTGCTCAGCATCCATACGAATCTGAACTTCACGCTCATCATCGCTCATGTCGGCATCCATCTCGATGACCTTGTGAATCACCATAGATGTAGGTACCGCAAAAGCAGCATTCGTCGATTGCGGATTTGCAATATTAATCGCGCGCTCTAAAGCATCAGCCACGTTATCCTGATTGAGGATGTTTTTTTCAACAACACTCCCATCAACCAATGGACTTAACCCGTAACTTTCAACCCAATAGCGACCGTTTTTAACTGATAGCTCTAATAGCTTAACAGAGGTCGAACTAACATCTACCCCCACTAACCCCTTATTTGGCTTACGATATAGTCTAAGCACAATGCAATTCCTATTATTTTTTTGTCCCCAACAACAGCACAATACAAACTAACTACACTTGGTCTAATTTTTTTGCGGATATAATAACTCAACTAACATTCTGTTAAATGAGAAGCTATACTGACCTTCTATTAGTTTGCCTTTAGCACCTATTAAAACTTACTTGTTATGAAAAAGCTATCTTGTTGTGGACAGATTCACCCTTTTTTTTTGCTGATTATCATTATCTTAGTCACAATTCCAATGGGCTTTTATGGAATGTATCTCTATATTGCACCATCTTTGCCAGAGATGACTGCTTTTAAGAAGGCTCCATTATTAAAACCGCTGCAAGTTTATACAGCAGATAACCAATTAATCGCAGAATATGGTGGCAAACTTTCTGTTCCAGTTGAATATGAGCAAATCCCACAAGATTTTATTCATGCTTTTTTAGCTGCAGAAGACTCTTCTTTTTTTGAGCATAGCGGTATTAGTTTTAAAAGTTTAGGACGCGCAGTCAGTGAATCGATCACGGGTTCTGACATTCAAACTGGTGGTTCTACAATTACCATGCAGGTGGCTAAAAACTATTATTTAACACCAGAACGAACTCTCAAGCGCAAACTCACCGAAATTTTCTTAGCACGTAAAATTGAACAAAAATTATCTAAAGAAGAGATTCTTACACTCTACGTCAATAAAATTTTCCTCGGTAAAAATGCTTATGGCATAGCTGCAGCAGCAAAAATTTATTACAACAAGAATTTAAACGATCTTTCAATTGCCCAAATGGCAATGATTGCAGGATTACCTAAAGCACCCTCTAAGTATAATCCTGTGGCCAATCCTGAACGTGCGTTAGAACGTCGCAATTGGATTTTAGGTCGTATGCTTCAATTGGGTTATATCAGTCAAATTGAATATGAAGATGCTGTATCAGAGCCTATCGCTTTGGACATGCCTGATCGCGGTATTAACAATAAATTCCCTTATGTCGGTGAAATGGTTCGTTCTGAACTCGTCAAAAAATTTGGCGATCTCGCGATCGATTCAGGATATAAAGTTTACACCACTATTGATTACAATCGTCAAGCCTTTGCCGAAGAAGCAGTTCGTGTTGGTTTAGAAAGTTATGACCGTCGTCATGGATGGCGTGGCCCAGAAGCCCATGACAAACCCTTAAAAGACTTTGTACCATTTGCAAACACCTACCCTGCTGAAGTCACTAAAGTTTTAAGCAATTCTTTTGAAGCAACTTTACAAGATGGTTCATCAGTCACTGTTCCTTGGTCTGGCATGTCTTGGGCGAGACGCTATCGCAATGCCAATAGTGTGGGTGGTGCACCTAGCAATGCTTCACAAATTGTAAAAGTCAAAGATATTGTTCGTCTACGTCCAAATCAAAATCGCAGTATGTGGTCCTTGGTACAGGTGCCTCGTGTACAAGGTCAGTTAATTGCACTTAACCCAAATGATGGCTCAATTGTCGCGATCGTTGGTGGATATAATTTTTATCAATCGAAATTTAACCGTGCACTGCAAGGTTGGCGTCAACCTGGCTCTATTATCAAACCATTTGTCTACTCGCTTGCACTTGAACGAGGTATGACGCCGCATACCATGGTTAGTGATAATCCCATTACCATTGGTAAATGGTCACCACGCAATTCTGATGGGCGCTATTTGGGGATGATTCCATTACGTCGCGCTTTATATTTGTCACGTAATACTGTCTCTGTTCGCCTTTTACAAACAGTCGGTCTAGAACGTACTCGCCAATTGTTTATGGATTTTGGTTTGCAGGATGATCAGATTCCACGTAACTACACGATTGCATTAGGAACACCTCAAGTACTCCCTGTTCAAATGGCAACAGGCTATGCCGCAATTGCCAATGGCGGTTTCCGCGTGCAACCTCACTTCATTAGCCGTATTGAGGATGCTTACGGCAAAGTGATTTATCAAGCCAATCCTGAATACGCATGTATTTCATGTATTAAATCTCAGAAGCAAGATACAACCTCTGCTGAAGCAACAACACCAGACGACGAAATTATTGAAGTTACCAATCAGTCTTTAGAGGATAAGCAACCCACTTTAACCGATGAAGAGCGTAGCCAATATCGTCAAGCACATCGAATTTTAAAATCCAGTTCAGCATTTGATATGGCGAATATTTTACGAGACGTAATTCAGCATGGTACTGGTCGCGCAGCATTAAAAATTGGTCGTGGTGATTTAGGAGGTAAAACAGGAACAACCAATGATGCAAAAGATGCTTGGTTCGCTGGCTTTAACGGCAATCTAGTCGCAGTTTCATGGGTAGGTTTCGACCAACCGACTACGCTAGGTCGTCGTGAATATGGGGGTATCGCTGCTCTTCCAATTTGGAGTGACTTTATGGAGAAGTCGCTTGCCAATACACCATATGCTTGGGTAAGTTTAGATAAAAATGCAAAAGCTCCTTTAACTCGAGAACAACGTGGTCGTGTACATACATTAAACCATGAGCAAAAAGATAAAACTCCACCTTTAGCTCGTCCAATTTATCGCCCTGCTCCAGTGGTAGCACCAACGAATGATCGCGATTTTGATGATCTACCAGATAACGATCAACCGTTAACACCGACGTCGTCGACACCACCGGATATGAATTCAACACCACAAGTTAAACGAGATTCAATCGAAAATTTGATTAATCAAGTTCAATAACCAAAATAAAGCCCTCTAAAAGAGGGCTTCTTTTAACTTTTCTTTTTTAAAATATAGATCTGAAACTCTGCACTCAGTTCAAATTTTTCAACTTGCTCTAATTGCTCACGCCGTTCAGGTTTGGCCTTATAAGCATATGGCGTCATTGCGATAAGACACTTTAGGTCATTTTGGTTCAACACCAATGGTTCCTGAATTAAGCTTTCATCAATTAACTCAAAGTGCTCGCTCAACTGTGCTACAAATTTATGTGGCTCATGTGCCTTAACTTCTTCAAATAGTGCTTCTCGCATTTTATATAAATGTTGTGGACCTGGGGTAACAACCATTAAATACCCCGATGATTTTAATACACGTAATATTTCCGCCTCGGGAATAGGACTAAATAAACTGGTACATAAATCGATGGTCTCGCTTAAAACAGGCAACACAGCCCCCGTACCCACAACCCAAGTGACATTTTGATTTAATTTTGCTGCTACCTGAACTGCAGTTTTAGCAATATCCACCCCCACAACTTGTATCGCTTCAGCTTCCATTGCATTGGTGTAATATCCTTCACCGCAACCAATATCTAAAAGATTTTCTATACGTAATTCTCGGATTTTAGCAACGACAGCTTGCTGTAATGGCGCATAAAATCCCGCTGATAAAAACGACCGTCTAGCTTGAACAGACTCAGGGGTATCCCCTGGATTTTTACTATGTTTATGCTGTACGACATGCAAATTCACATAACCTTGCTTTGCAATATCGTAACTATGATTACTCTTGCAGCGCCATGTTTTCCCCTCAAGCGCCAATGCCTCGCGACAAACAGGACACATCAACAGATTCATCATTTTCTCCAAAAAATTTTAGCGATGAAAAAAAGTCGGCATAAGCCGACTTGATCTCATTTGATTCTTGCTTAGCGCAATTTTAAGGTCATTAGACCTAAAACTACTAGCATAATTGTGATAATCCAGAAACGGATGACCACCTGTGTTTCACGCCATCCTTTCTTTTCATAGTGATGATGTAACGGCGCCATAAGGAAAACACGTTTATTTCGCATACGAAGCGAACCGATTTGTAAGAATACAGAGACTGCTTCGACTACAAATACACCCGCCATAATTGCAAATACAATTTCCTGACGTACCATCACCGCAATAGTTCCCAGCATCGCTCCAAGCGACAAGGCACCAACATCACCCATAAATACTTGTGCAGGATGCGCGTTATACCAAAGGAATGCTAAACCTGCACCTATCATTGCAGCACAAATAACAACGAGTTCAGATGAATATTTCACATAGGGAATATGTAAATAATTTGCAAAACGAACATCACCCGCCAAATAAGCAAACACCCCTAGGCCCGCCGCAACCAATACAATTGGCATAATTGCAAGACCATCTAAACCGTCAGTCAGGTTAACAGCATTCGACGCACCGTTAATCACTAAATAAGTAAATATAATAAAGCCGATCCCTAAAGGGATTACCGATAAAGGAATTGAAAGATCTTTAAAGAAAGGGATCAGCAAATCCAACATATTCGCAGTGTGTACAGGATTAGTTTGCTGAGTCGCAATTACGTAGAGTGATATCCCTGCACCTAGAGAAGCGACAGATGTCCAAAAAAACTTCTTACGTGCTGACAAACCTGCATTGTCTTTATAACGGATTTTAATCCAGTCATCCGCCCAACCTACGGCACCAAATATCACCATCACGCCAAGCACAATCCAAACATAAGGGTTTGAAAGGTCTGCCCAAAGTAAAGTTGAAATCCCAATAGAAAGCAAAATAAGGAGACCACCCATGGTTGGTGTTCCCATTTTTTTGGCATGGTTTTCCGGAGCGAAAGAACTTACCGCTTGGCCATATTTTAAAGCTTGTAACTTACGGATCATAACAGGACCAAGAACTAGGCCTATCGTGAGTGCTGTCAAGACACTGAGCAGCGCACGTAATGTTAAATAACGAACCACTTGGAACGAGCTGTGATAGCCGGAAAGTTGTTCAAATAACCATAACAGCATTTAGAGTTTCTCCATCAAATCTGCCATCAACGTTTCCATATGGGTATAACGAGAACCTTTGAATAAGAAACTCATTTTTTGCGGTTGATGTGTTTCGATTAGACTAATTAAAAATGGTAGAGCTTGCTCTTGATTGAGGAAAGCTTGTAACTTTTTCCCGTACTGAGTACTACGTGCGCCTTCCTGTGTTGCTGGTGCAAACTCACCAACAGCAACAACAAAGTTGAGTCCGCGAATCGAAACCAAATCTCGCCCGAGTAAATAATGTTGTTGAGCAGCAGTCGGACCTAACTCACCAATATCCCCAATCACCATGACACGAATACCTTCTTGCTGTGCAAGCACTTCACCCGCTGCACGCATCGACGTCGGATTGGCATTGTATGTATCATCGATAAATAAAAAATCATTTTTTTGAATAAAATTCAAACGCCCCTTTGCACCCACAGCTTGTTCTAAACCCGTGACAATATCATCCAAGCTGATATTTAATGACAATGCAAATGCAGCAGCTGCCAAAGCATTTTGAACATTATGCTCACCAGCAAAAGGTAAATCCACTGGTTGGACACCTACAGGCGTATGCAATTTAAATTGTGCACTTTGTGGATTCAGCTGAATATCTGAAGCATAGACATCGCCACCTTCTCCAAAACTTAAGGTTTTTGTTGTTTTTACACTTTGACGGATCTGATCTACATAATCATCAGCTGCTGGCACGATCGAAGTTTCTGAAACATGACCATAGATTTCAGATTTTGCTTTACAAATTCCGTCACGCCCACCGAACTCACCAAGATGAGCCGTACCAATATTAATAATACCCGCAACATGAGGTTGAACGAGCTTCGAGGTATAGTCAATTTCTCCTTGATGACTTGCTCCGAGCTCCATCACTGCATATTCATGATCTGGTCGAAGCTCTAATAGCATCATAGGCACACCCAGATCATTATTGAGATTACCTCGCGTGATCAATGTCGGTGCTTTGCGAGCAAGAATACTACCAAGCATTTCTTTAGTCGTGGTTTTGCCGCTACTACCAGTCAGTGCGATAACTTTTAATTGCACATGTTGAGCGCGACGAAATGCACCAAGCATACCTAATGCTAATCTCGTATCTGTTACCACCAACTGACAAATATCAATGTCTAAAGGCCGCTCAACAATCGCAATCTGACAGCCTCTTTCAGCCACTTGTTGAACAAACTCATGCGCATCAAAACGCTCACCTTTCAGGGCTAAAAAAGCATCCCCCGACTCCGCATGACGTGAGTCTGTCAAAATACGCTTTACTTCTCCAGTCGGTTTTTTATCATTCAACCAATACCCTTGAGTAGCAGCAACAAGATCAGACAAAGTCCATGGGACAAGTGTCGCAGTACTTGTAGTAGATGTGTGCATAATGATTCCTTAGTCTGCTGGATAAGATGCTGGCTTAGTCGCATGCTGACCCTTAATGGCTGCTTGGACTTCTACCACATCATCAAACCAATGACGAACACCATCAATCTCTTGATAATTTTCGTGGCCTTTGCCTGCAATCACAACAATGTCACCTGCTTTTGCTGTTTTCACTACAAACTTAATCGCTTCACGACGATCATGAATTTCATGAACCTCTCTGTCCAAAAATTCAATTCCAGCCTTCATGTCAGCAAAAATTTGTTCTGGGTTTTCAGTACGTGGATTATCTGAGGTGAGCAATACAACATCTGCATGATCTAAAGCAGCCTGTGTCATTAAAGGTCGTTTACCGCGATCACGATCACCACCACACCCAAACACGGCCCATAATTGTTGTGAAACATGTCGTTTTAATGTTTGAAGAACCTGAATTAATGCATCAGGAGTGTGGGCATAATCTACGACAAACAAACGATCTCGATCACGCAACACTTGCATACGCCCTGGTGCGCCTTTTAACTGAGGAACTAAAGCGACTAACTGAGATAAATCTAAACCCACCTGTTCAACAGAGATTAAGCTCGCAACAACATTTTCAATATTAAAGTGACCTAATAACGGACTATTCACTAAATAGCTTTGGGTCTTGGTCACCAATTTAAAATGAACACCGTCTAAACTATATTGAATCTCTTCAACACGGTAATCCGCGGGTCGAGTGGTGGAATAAGTCAAAATTTTAGGTTTTGCTGGATTTTGCTCCGCCGCTTTGAGCATGATATTTGCGTAAGCATCATCGATATTGATAATTGCAACTTTAAGACTCTCAAACTGAAATAAGCGTGATTTTGCCTCAGCATAGGCCTCTAAAGTCTTGTGATAATCCAAATGATCGCGACTTAAATTACTGTAAGCAGCAACTTCAATTGGCGTTCCATTGAGACGCCCCTGTTCAAGACCATGGGAGCTTGCTTCAATAGCAGCAAACTTAGCCCCCTGCTGAGCATAAGCATGCAATTGATTTTGCATATGCAATGCATCCAACGTAGTATGTGTAGATGCTTCAAGGTGAGGTAAAATCCCATTCCCCGTCGTCCCCATCACTGCGCATGGATGTTTGCTTAACACCAATAGCTCTGCAACAAGCCTTGAAATGGTCGTTTTACCATTGGTTCCCGTGACAGCCAAGACTCGAAGTGGATTCACTGGCTCTGTCTGTTGCAAATAATCTTTCTGCCATTGTCCCATGAGCATACGCACATTCGGAACGATCAAACTTTGCGTTAAACCTAAATCTTGTTCTGAAATAATAGCCAAAGCACCAAGATCTAGTGCCTTCTGTGCATATTCTGCAGTTTTTTCAGGTTGAGAAAGACTGGTCAAAGCAATAAACACTTGTCCCGCTTCAACTTTACGACTATCTAATTGGAAGCCATTAAATGCTTGTTGCATCCATTCTGCTGGATGATCTACAGCGTAGATTTGTTGAAATGTAATCGACATTCATCACCTATGGAATGGATTTTGGAGTATCTAAGGGTTTATCCAATGGTACGTTTAACAGTCTCAGCGACTCCTGCATTACTTTTGCGAAAACAGGTGCTGAGACAGTACCACCGTAATACGTGCCTTTTGGATTTTCGACCACGACGACCATCGCCAAACGTGGATCACTTACAGGTGCAACACCTGCAAATAAAGCTCGATATTCATTGGTCGAATAACCTTTACGGTCAGCACGTAATTTGTGTGCTGTACCCGTTTTACCTGCAACGCGATAACCTGGTATTTGAGCACGAGTCGCTGTACCGCCTGGTAATGTTGCTGTCTCCATCATTAACAAGACTTGATCCGCAATTTTAGGATCAATCATTTGTTCACCTTGAGGAGCTTCATCCAACTTGTACAAACTTAAAGGAACTTTCTTCCCTTTGTTTGCCAACATGGCATAAGCGTCTGCCAATTGTAGTACCGTGGCATTAAGACCATATCCATAGGACATGGTTGCAACTTCTGAAATATTCCATTTACTTGGCGGTAAGATCAGACCTGGACTTTCACCAGGGAATTTGACAGCCGAACGCTGTCCAAAACCAAGACGCTTATAGAACGTTGGTAAAGTCGGATAAGGCAAAGATAAGGCAATTTTCGCTACACCTACGTTGGAGGATTTTTGAATAATGCCACCTAAAGTAAGCGCTCCATAATTATGTGTATCACGAATCGTATGATTACCGACACGCATCGACCCTGGCGTGGTATTAACGACTGAGTTTGCAGTGTACTTACCACTTTCAAGCGCCATCGCCACCGTTAATGGTTTCATCGTCGAACCTGGTTCAAACGAATCAACTGCACCGCGATTTCGCATTGCATCTTTATTGGATAAACTTTTTTTATCATTCGGGTTATACGACGGCCAACTGGTCATCGCTAGAATTTCACCGGTTTTGACATCGACCGCAATTGCTGTAGCAGAACGTGCATTATTTGCCACACCCACCGCGGTAAGCTCTCGATACATAATGTATTGCAGTCGAGAGTCAATACTCAGTGTAATATTTTCCCCAGCTTCAACTTCTTTAATAACTTCTGGAACTTGAACACGGTTACCATGCTTATCACGTACAATTTTCTGTTCGCCATTGACCCCTGCAAGCCGCTTATTCAGCTGCATCTCCAAACCTTCAATCCCTGTTCCCTCGGTATTGGTTAAACCAATGATTTGAGAGTTGGGTTGTGGTTGTGGGTAATAACGTTTATATGATTTTTCAGAATATACGCCAGCAAAATTGCGTTGTGCTAACAGAGCCGCTTGAGCAGGTGGTACTTCTTTTTTCAATACTAAATAACGTGAACGAGCTCGATCTTGAACACGCTTTTTGAGGTCAGCTCGATCCAGCCCAACTGCATCTGCTAGCTCATCTAAATTCAGGTTTTCCTGTGGTAACTGATTTTTTAATTTTCGACTGGTTGGATTCTTTTTTAACTCTTCAGTAATTTCATCAAAAGTTGCTTTAGTTTCAAAATAATGTTGAGGATCAATCACCACCTTCATAATTGGTGTACTAATTGCCAAGGGAACGCCATTACGGTCGCTAATAACCCCTCGCATCGCACTTAATTTTTCAGTACGTAAAATTTTTGCGTTGGCTTTATTTTGCAAAAAGTCTTTATTCACAATTTGAACATAAAAGGCACGTGCAACCAATACCACAAAAAATGTCAGGACTAAGCCCCACATTAAATAGAAACGCCACATATCTACAGCAACGGTTCTTTTCTGTGTAATGGGCTGCTGTTTTTTACGTGTTTGTTTTGTTTTGCTTTTATCAACCATTCATCGTGCCTATTGATTTTTCGCGGTTTCAGCAGGAAGTGAAATCACCACAGTCTGTGATGTTGGTGGTGAATACATACGTAATTGTGTCACTGCACGTGTCCCAATCTGTGCAGTCGCTCCAAATGTCTGTTGCTCAATAAGTAGACGACCCCATTCAGCATTAATGTCTTCAAGCTCACGCATATGCGTATTAAATTCACGAAAATCTTGACGATAAGAATAGACCTGATAGACCACCATAAATGCGCTCACCATGACCATAGCGGTTAAAATGCTATAGATCAGTATTTTTTTTCGCACCAAGGGCGTTGCTACAGGTTCCTGTTGTTCTACATCTTTTTCCTTTTTCATTATTCGCCTTTAAAATTTATTCGCTCTGCAACTCGCAACCAAGCACTTCTAGAACGCGGATTTTGTTTCACTTCTTCTTCACTCGCACGTACGCGATCAATTTTTTTCAAACGACGAGTTTCTTTAGGTTTCTGAGGTAAGCCCCAACCATCATCCTCAGCTAAAGTCGACTCTTTTTGAATAAATTGTTTAATAATTCGATCTTCTAAGGAATGGAAACTGATGACCGCTAATCGACCTCCATTATGAAGCATATCCAGTGCTTCAGGTAAAAAAGCATGCACATCTTCTAATTCTTTATTGATTTCAATTCGAATTGCTTGGAATGTACGTGTCGCAGCATGCTTATTCTTTTCCCATTTCGGATGGGCAACTTTTACAATTTCAGCCAATTGACTTGTACTCTCAATATAACCTGCTGCTTTAATCGCTTTCGCAATGCGGCGGCTATATCTTTCTTCACCATATTGAAAAATAATATTCGCTAAATGCTCTTCATCAACTTCAACCAACCATTGCGCTGCAGTTAGGCCTTGAGAGTTGTCCATTCGCATATCCAATGGACCGTCTTTCATAAAGCTGAAACCACGTTCGGCCTGATCAAGTTGTGGCGATGACACACCCAAATCTGCCATAACACCATCCACAGTTTCAACACCACGTTGATTTAAGGCTGTTTTAATATCTGCAAAACTTGCATGAATAATGGTAAATCTTGGATCTTCTTGTTCTAACTGAGCAGCCACAGCCAAAGCCTGCGGATCTTTATCAAAGGCATAGACACGAGAATGTTCATCTAATTTGGACAAGAGAAGTCGAGTATGACCTCCTCGACCAAAGGTGCCATCTACATAAATCCCTGTATTACGCCCACCCAATAGGGCATCTACAGTTTCATGAAGTAATACAGAAATATGCGACATAATAACGTTTCAGAACATCTAAAAATTTAACTGCACATTATTACCTTGTTTTAATAAAGCTCCAAACGACTTTTTGTAGGTAAATTTTACTTTCTATAGGCAAAACCGTTTCATTCACTGGAATGTTCAAATAAAAAAGCCTCACTTGGAGGCTTTTTTATTAATTTTCAATTACTTCAGTATATTAACGACGACTGTTATAAATCTGATCAAAAATCGCACCATTCACAAAATGTGCTTGTTGTGCTTTTGCCCAACCACCGAAAACCTCATCAATGGTGAATGTTTTTAACTTAGGAAATTGTTTTGAGTATTTTGCTAACACTTCAGCATTACGCGGACGATAGAAATGCTTAGCAGCCATCTCCTGACCTAATGGTGAATATAAATAGTTGATATAGCCAGTTGCCAACCATTTATTGCCATTTTTATCTACAGTACGATCAACGATGGCAACAGAAGGCTCTGTCAAAATAGAAATAGATGGATAAACAATATCAAACTGATCTTTGCCCAAGGCTTTTTGAGTGACCAGTGCTTCATTTTCCCAAGTGAGCAACACATCGCCAATTTTACGCTCAGCAAATGTCGTCATAGAAGCGCGCGCCGCAGAGTCCATCACTTTGACGTTATGGTACATCTTGCCAACAAAGTCTTTTGCTTTCGCTTCATTACCACCTGGTTGTTTGAGTGCATAACCCCAAGCTGATAAATATACCCAGCGTGGTAGTCCACCTGTTTTAGGGTTTGGTGTGATGATTTCTACACCCGGCTTAACAAGATCTTGCCAATCCTGAATTTTTTTAGGGTTACCTTTACGCACCATAAAAACAATGGTTGATGTATAAGGTGCAGAGTTATAAGGGAACTCTTTTTGCCATCCTTTATTGATTTGACCCGATTTCACGATCTCTTCAATATCATTTGCCAAAGCCAAAGTGACAACGTCGCCTTTCAAGCCATCAACCACAGAGCGTGCTTGTTTACCTGAGCCACCATGAGATTGTTTAAAGTTGACTTTCACTCCAGTTCTTGACTGCCAATATTGACCAAATGACTGATTAAACTCATCATAAAATTCACGAGTCGCATCATAAGATACATTCAGGAAATCACGTTGTGCTGCTTGAGAAGATACGCTGAACGATAAACCTGTTGCGAGTAAGCCCGCTGTAAGCAAGGCTTTAAATTGAGTTTTCATAGTCAAAAAATCTAGATATACATAATTAATCTAAATATATGAAATAAAATCATATTCATCAATTTAATTTGGACATGTGATTTACGTTATATTGCTACCATTTTTCTTTCAAGATTATGAATTAATTCATAAATCATCTTAAATACAGTCTATATTCAAATATATAGTATTTTATGGATTTCTTATAATTAAAAATGGATAGCATATCGCTATCCATTCACATAAGTTCTAAAAATAGATTATTTTTCTGCTGAAATTTGGTCGTAAATAGCGCCATTTACAAAGTGCGTTTGCTGCGCTTTCGCCCAACCACCAAATACTTTATCGATGGTAAATAATTGTACCTTTGGAAATTTAGTACTGTATTTAGCTGCGATTTTTTCATTACGTGGTCGAAAATTATGTTTAGCAGCTAATTCCTGCCCCAAAGGTGAATACAGATAGTTAAGATATCCTTTTGCTAGATTACGATTCCCATTTCTATCTACGGTTTTATCTACGATGGCAACAGAAGGCTCAGCTAGAATTGAAATGGATGGATAAATAATTTCAAATTTATCTTGCCCCAAACCTTGCGTCGCTAAGAGCGCTTCATTTTCCCAAGACAGTAAAACATCACCAATTCCACGTTCAGCAAAAGTCGTGAGTGATCCACGGGCTCCTGAATCTAACACTTTGACATTTTTGTATAATCGTTTGACTAACTCACGAGCTTTGGCATCATTTCCGGCAGGCTGTTTAAGTGCATAGCCCCATGCAGATAAATAAATCCATCGTGGCGCACCACCTGTTTTTGGGTTCGGGGTAATGATCTCAACACCTGGTTTGACTAAATCATTCCAGTCTTTGATATTTTTTGGATTGCCCTTTTTTACTAAAAAAACAATGGTAGATGTATAGGGTGCTGAATTATTGGGAAATTCTTTTTGCCAATTTTTATTGATATAACCTGCTTTTACAATTTCTTCAATATCATTTGCAAGTGCCAAGGTCACAACATCTGCTTGTAATCCTGTTGCTACAGCACGTGCTTGTTTCCCAGATCCACCATGAGATTGCTTAAATTGCACGTCTTGACCAGTACGTTTTTTCCAAAACTCACCGAAACTTTGGTTATATTCTTGATAAAATTCGCGAGTGGGATCATAAGAAACATTTAAAAATGATGTATTCGCCTGTGCAGTCATACTGAACAACAATGCCCCAATACTCATTGTGCCCAATAATTTATTGAAAAAGTGCTTATTCATTAAAATCTCTTTTTTATTACATTTATGAATTGCACTATATTTTTTATTTACTTCAGTCACAATGTATTCAATAGACGAATTAAATCATTGTAAATATCTAAATTTTATATACATTTTCTTCATATGAATTGCATTTTTATCACTTATACTCTCTTTAAAATTTACCGCATAACATCATATCTTCACCAAATCTCCATATTTTATTGATAAAAAGAGGCAAAATTTATTTCAGCTACAGGTTGAGTAACTTAAGGATTGTTGAATAACAAATTGTAAGAAAGTGTGATGCATTTGTACTTTTGTGAATTTTATGTTTAAAATGTAAACCTAATTACTCTTACAATAAATTCAAAATAGGGGAAAATTGAAATGAATTTGTGCTATTTACAAGCGTTAAGCTTAACTTTATGTGTTTTTGGTATGAGCCAGACACATGCAGCAGCGTTACAAAACCCTGCCAAATCACTACAAAACTCTAGTGTTGCTGAAAAGTCTTTAACACCTATCGAACGCGCATTGACTCAACAAAAACGTGAACGTGCTGAGAACAAACCTTCTTCAGAGATGGATCAGATTAAAGTGATCACCTCTATTAAGAATGCTCCAACGCAAAACTTCCTAGCATCGCAACACCAACAGTTTTCGCGTTTTTTACAAAGTTTATTTCCTCAGCACACATCTTAAGCACCATTTTTCTCAATCTCCCCAATTGAGCCAAATTTAGCCCAGTCCGATTTAATGAATTAATCATTAAGCCACTGGGCTTTTTGCTATAATAAAACCAATTTTTATTTGATAACTTTTTCTGGCTATGACAGTTCGTACTCGTATTGCACCATCTCCTACAGGTTTCCCCCATGTAGGTACTGCTTATATCGCATTATTTAACCTATGCTTTGCTCAACAGCATGGCGGTGAATTTATCTTACGTATTGAAGATACAGACCAACTCCGTTCAACACCTGAATCAGAAAAAATGATTCTCGATTCATTGCGCTGGTTAGGTTTAAATTGGTCAGAAGGTCCAGATGTGGGTGGCCCTCATGCGCCATATCGTCAATCTGAACGTATGGATATTTATAAAAAATATGCGTTAGAACTGGTTGCAAAAGGTCATGCATTCTATTGTTTTGCCACTGCTGAAGAATTAGATCAAATGCGTGCAGAACAACAAGCACGTGGTGAATCTCCTCGTTATGATGGTCGTGGTCTAAAACATACACCAGAAGAAGTTGAAAGACGTTTAGCGGCTGGCGAACCGCATGTTATTCGCATGAAAGTACCTGAAGAAGGAATTTGTAAATTTAATGACTTACTGCGTGGTGAAGTAGAAATCCCATGGGCACAAGTCGACATGCAAATTCTGCTGAAAACCGATGGCCTACCAACTTACCACTTAGCAAACGTTGTTGATGACCATTTAATGGAAATCACTCACGTGATTCGTGGTGAAGAATGGATTCCATCTGCTCCTAAACACCAATTGCTTTATCAATATTTTGGTTGGGAAATGCCAGTGCTTTGCCACATGCCACTTTTACGTAACCCTGATAAGTCAAAACTATCTAAACGTAAAAACCCAACTTCAATCAATTACTACAAAGATATCGGTGTATTACCAGAAGCATTATTAAACTATTTGGGTCGTATGGGTTGGTCAATGCCAGATGAACGCGAAAAGTTCAATTTGGCTGAGATGATCGAGAATTTTGACATCCAACGTGTATCGCTTGGGGGTCCAATTTTCGATGTAGAAAAACTCAATTGGTTAAACGGTCAATGGATCAAAGCACTTAGCCCTGCTGAGCTTTTAGACACTTTATTGGCGTGGAAGGCAGATCGTGCCAAGTTAGAAGAAATTGCGGCTGCAATCCAACCACGTATTAACCTATTGTCTGAAGCTGTGAATTGGTCAGCACATTATTTTAATCACTTCCCTACACTGTCTAAAGCACAATTCGAAAGTAAAAAGTTATCTGAAGAGCAAGTTCGTCAAAGCCTACAATTTGCAATTTGGCGCTTAGAAAGCTTATTTACTTGGAATAATGACACTGTTAGCCAAACGCTAATGGATTTAGCTGCACAAATGGAAATTAAATTACGTGACTTTATGCCTGCGTTCTTTATTGCCATTGCGGGTTCTACTGCTTCAACGCCAGTGATGCAAACCATGGTGACCATTGGTCCTGACTTGACTTTTGCTCGCTTGCGTCATGCACTCGAAATCGTTGGCGGTCCAAGTAAAAAAGAGCTTAAAGTGTGGGAAAAATTGAATGAAAGCTTAAAATTGCCGAAAAATGACGCAGTTGATGAAGCTTAATTAATTTTTTTATTGACGCATGAGTGTTATATCCCTAATATAGCGCTCACACAGATTGAGCATTTAGCTTGATACCTAGATTGCTTTTATAGCATTGACTGTGTTGCCTCATAAGTCCCTATCGTCTAGAGGCCTAGGACATCGCCCTTTCACGGCGGTAACCGGGGTTCGAATCCCCGTAGGGACGCCAAATTCTAAAAAACCACTGACCTCGATCAGTGGTTTTTTTTCATCTATACATTTTTGATTTTAGTTTCGATGTTATAGAATTAAGCAAAAGAAATACGGAGCGCTCATGCAGTACCAATGCCCTAAATGTCAAAGTCGTAAAATTCTTCCTTTAGCAAGTGCCAATGCACCTGCTGTACGACCAAATGTTCCTAAAAGCTTAATTATCCTCGTACCCACTCTATTTTTACTCCTATTATTGGTCATTATTAGCGTTGTACTGATGATTTTTAGCAATGGTGCTGGTGAGACACTTCAAATTGCAACTGTGATCGTATTTTTAATTGCAGTGATAGCGGGTGTGATGTTCTGGAAAGATTTACCAGATTTCAAAATTTCGATGCAAGCCTTCATGCAATCTCAAAAGAAATGGAAATGCCGTGAATGTAATCACGAATGGGAAAATTAATTGTTTATTTTCATCTCTCCTTAAAGCTCATTTGAGCTTTAAGGACTTATAATTAAATAAATTTAAATTTTATATATGAGTAGTAGACAAAACCTTCAAAAGAGCATAATTTAATGAAATAGATCTCATTTTTGCATGGATAAGCAAGGAGAACCATAATGATAATAAAACTATTTCAATCACTATTCTTTGATCTAAAACGTACTCGAACAGCTAATTTATCCAATCTCGAGCCATCCACATCCTTAAACCCTCGAAATCAAATGTGGTTATACCTACGTGATGCATTACGTGGGAATGCTGAAGCACAATATCAATTAGGTCTGAGTTACTTAAATGGTGAACTAGGTTTGGATCGAAATTATCAAATTGCTGAAAAATGGCTGAACCAATCAGCGAATGCTGGAAATGAAAATGCAAAAAGAACTCTACTTCAAGCTTATAGTCTTTTAGCATTTTCATAAAATTAATTCATAAAAAAACCAGCCTGAAGGCTGGTTTTTTTATTAGATGGAATTAACCACCAATTTTGCGATATTTTTGGCGCTTAGCCACTAGATCATCGCCATCGCGTTTACGACGGTATTCTTCGAACTCAGCATAGTTTCCTGTGAAGAATTCTGGTGTTTCACCTTCGAATGACAAGATGTGTGTTGCAATACGGTCTAGGAACCAACGGTCATGCGAGATGACCATTACAGTACCTGGGAATACTAAAATTGCATCCTCAAGCGCACGTAAAGTTTCGATATCCAAGTCGTTCGATGGTTCATCGAGAAGGATAACGTTTGCGCCCATTTGTAGAATTTTCGCAAGTTGTAAACGGTTACGCTCACCACCTGACAATTGACCTACACGCTTCTGCTGATCTTGGCCTTTAAAGTTAAAACGACCAATATATGCACGTGATGCGATTTCATATTCACCAATACGTAAGATATCTAAACCGCCAGAAACTTCTTCCCAAACCGTTTTATTGTTATCTAAGGTGTCACGAATCTGACCCACGTAAGCCACTTTAACTGACTCACCTAGCGTTACCGTACCTGTATCAGGTTGTAATTCACCTGTCATCATACGGAATAGTGTGGTTTTACCCGCACCGTTCTCACCCACGATACCCACGATCGCACAAGGTGGAACAACAAAAGATAAATCTTTGTAAAGCGTACGATCACCAAACGATTTGCTGATACCTTCAACTTCCACAACCTTGTTCCCTAGACGTGGACCAGGTGGAATGTAGATTTCAGACGTTTCGTTACGTTGTTGGAATTCACGAGAGTTAAGCTCTTCAAAGCGTTCCATACGTGCTTTATTTTTCTTTTGCTGACCTTTTGCATTAGAACGAACCCATTCAAGTTCTTTTTTCAATGCTTTAGCAAAAGATTCTTCTTGCTTCTGTTCTTGCTCTAAGCGGGCATTTTTCTGCTCTAACCAAGAAGAATAATTACCTTGATAAGGGATACCCATACCACGGTCAAGCTCAAGAATCCACTCAGCAACGTTATCCAAGAAATAACGGTCATGCGTAATCGCAACGATTGTACCAGGGAAATCTTTTAAGAAACGTTCCAACCATGAAACAGATGATGCATCCAAATGGTTCGTCGGTTCGTCAAGAAGCAACATGTCTGGTTTAGACAAGAGCAAACGGCAAAGTGCCACACGACGGCGCTCACCACCTGACAATTTAGTGACATCAGCATCCCAAGCTGGCAAGTTTAACGCTGCCGCTGCTTGTTCAAGCTGGTTATTTAAGTTATGCGCATCCCAAGTTTGAATAATTGCTTCAAGCTTTTCTTGCTCTTTTGCAAGTGCATCAAAGTCGGCATCTTCAGCTGCATATTCAGCGAAAACTTCATCAAGACGAGCTAATGCATCAAGTGCTTCACGAACGCCATCTTCAACGTTGCCACGAACGTCTTTTGTTTCATCTAATGGCGGCTCTTGCTCAAGGTAGCCGATCTTGATACCTGGTTGTGCACGAGCTTCACCAGAGAAATCTTTATCTACGCCAGCCATAATACGAAGCAAGGTAGATTTACCTGCACCGTTTAAACCAAGAACACCAATTTTAGCGCCCGGGAAAAATGATAAAGAGATGTCTTTAAGGATTTCGCGCTTAGGCGGAACCATCTTAGACACACGGTTCATCGTGTAAATATATTGGGCCACGTAGGACTCCTCTATAAAAAAAACAAAATCCGCTGTAAATACAAATCGCGGACAAATAATTAGGGAGCATTATACGATGAATACGATAAAAACATAAGCCATACGCCCGAACTTGCAAGGAATGTTACAAGTTTATTTTTTCATCAAATTCACCATTCAAAGTGCACAAGAATATGGCTTTTAAATGAGCAACATATGAGAGTTTTAGATAACTTTTTCAATATTTTATAAATTTTATAATATGATTAGGGTGCTATATTCTCATTGAACAATTTTTAAACCACAAGAAGATCTCAAAATGACATATAAGGACGAAACCCTCGCCATCCATGCTGGATACTCACCTGAACCAACGACTAAAGCAGTTGCGGTACCCATTTATCAAACGACTTCTTACTCATTTGATAGTACGCAACATGGCGCAGACCTATTCGATTTAAAGGTCTCTGGGAATATTTATACACGGATTATGAACCCAACGACTACTGTGCTTGAACAACGTATTGCAGCACTCGAAGGTGGGATCGGCGCATTAGCACTTGCATCAGGTATGGCAGCCATTACCTATGCTATTCAAACTATTGCTGAAGCTGGGGACAATATCGCTTCTGTATCTACACTTTATGGTGGTACATATAATTTATTTGCACATACGCTACCAAAACAAGGGATCGAAGTGCGCTTCTTCGATTATCAAAATCCAGAAAGTTTGCGGGCACTTGTTGATGAAAAAACTAAATTAGTCTTCGTTGAGTCTATTGGTAACCCGCTCGGCAATATTATTGATTTAGAGGCGATTTCCAAGCTTGCACATGAACTTGGTATTCCTGTGATTGTGGACAATACGGTTGCTACACCAGTGCTTCAAAAATCTTTTGAATTTGGTGCAGATATTGTTGTTCACTCTCTAACCAAGTACATCGGCGGACATGGTAATTCGATCGGCGGTATCATTGTTGACAGCGGTAAATTCCCTTGGGGTAAATATCCAGATCGTTTTAAAGCATTAAATACTCCCGATCCAAGCTATCACGGCGTGAACTATGTCGAAGCGCTTGGTGAAGCAGCTTATATTGCACGTGCTCGTGTCGTGCCATTACGCAACACAGGTGCAGCGATTAGCCCACAAAATGTTTTCTTAATCCTACAAGGTTTAGAAACATTAAGTCTACGTATGGAACGTCATACTGAAAATGCTTTAAAAGTTGCTCAATATTTACAAGCTCATCCAAAAGTAAAATGGGTAAATTACGCAGGATTACCTGATCACCCGCAACATGCTTTAGCTCAGAAATACGTTAAGGGCAAACCTTCAGCAATTCTTTCATTTGGTGTACAGGATGGTTTAGCGGGCGGAACTCGCTTTATTGATGCCCTACAATTATTCACACGATTGGTGAATATCGGTGATGCAAAAAGCTTAGCATGCCACCCAGCAACCACAACGCATCGCCAACTGAATGAAGAAGAGTTAAAAGCTGCTGGCGTTTCTACGGATATGGTTCGCTTATCCATTGGAATTGAACATGCAGACGATTTAATTGCCGACCTAGAACAAGCGCTCGCTCAAGTTTAATCTTGATAATGCATTAGAAATAAAGCCTCATGATTGGGGCTTTATCCTCATTTACCATATCGTCTTTTTTAGTTTTTTTCTCCTATTACCATAACAAAAAATAGAGCATTTACTCTAATTTTACAATAATTTCATAAACTTATGCCATGGTTTATTTTCATTTTTCCACTATGCTGATTTGTATGACACGCTGAAAAATACGTGTTGCACAATTCATTGCATTTACAGGGAGAATGAAGTGAATAAAAAATTAGAACAGCGTTTTAAAAAACGTGTCCATGGAAAAAATATTCTGATTACAGGCGCGTCCAGTGGTATCGGTTTAACTGTTGCACATCAATTGGCTGCGGCAGGTGCGCATGTATTATTGGTGGCACGAACTGAGGAAACTTTACAACAAGTAAAATATGAGATTGAGCAAAAAGGGGGAAAAGCTGACATTTTTCCTTGTGATTTGAATGATATGAGTTCAATCGATGCTGTAACGCAACAAATCTTCAATAGCGTCACACATATTGATATTCTAATTAATAACGCAGGTCGTTCGATTCGCCGTGCAGTCCATGAGTCCATCGACCGTTTTCATGATTTTGAACGTACGATGCAACTCAACTATTTTGGTGCTGTTCGCCTCATTTTAAATGTCCTTCCACATATGATAGACCGTGAACGTGGACATATTATTAATATTAGTTCAATTGGTGTATTAGCCAATGCTACACGCTTCTCTGCATATGTCGCTTCAAAAGCTGCATTGGATGCATTTAGCCGTTGCCTATCAGCTGAAGTACATGCGCATAATATCGCTATCACCTCGGTCTACATGCCTTTGGTCAGAACGCCGATGATCGCTCCAACTAAAATATATAAATACGTGCCAGCACTTTCACCGAATCAAGCTGCAGATTTAATCGCTGGTGCTATTGTGAACCGTCCAAAAAAGGTAGCGACTGGTCTTGGAAAACTTGCATCAATTACTTATGCAATTGCACCTGATATTAATAATAAATTGATGTCGATTGGATTTAATTTATTTCCAAGCTCTACTGCTTCTGTCGGTCGCCAAGAGAAATTAAACATTGTACAGCGTGCATATGCCCGACTATTTCCTGGCGAACATTGGTGATCGAACAAGTTAATTTAAGTACTTTGTGAAATGATCTTGTTACATTTTCACTGTGTGATTTTAATTATTCTTTAAGAATTAAACGCCATGATCAGAACATAAAATAGGAGTTTGTCATGGCTCAAATTTATTTTTTTAGATTATTTTTTCTAGCAGTTGCTGTTTTGGTTTTCACTCAAATCATGAGCATGATTATTCAGCAACATTACTCATTCGATATCTTATTACAGCTAGGTTTATTTTTAATTTTGCTTGAGCTGGGATTCAACCTCAAACCAGCCGATGCTCAAAATAAAACTGAATTGGTTCAACAGCAGATGAATGATGCCAAAGCACCAAAGTCTTATGCATATCATTTGTCAAAAATAGGTTTAGGCACTATCGCATTCAGCTTGATCTTGCCGAATCTTATTTAATGCTAATCATGATTGAGTTCAAATATAGGCGTAAAAAAAATTTTGAGATCATTCGTTAGGCGGCAGAGTTATGTTATAAACCTTGCATCTTATTGATTTTATGCTTTGTACTTATGCGTGGTTTAGCTTTAGCGCTGCAATGTGCAGCCATCGCATTTGCGATATTCCTCATTTATCAAGTTAGTCTCGGTTTTTATACTCAAGAATTTAAAGTTTTAGACGTTGTTGCTGATGTGGGCACTATTCTCATCTGTATCGATCTTGCCGTATTCTTGTGGCATAGCCGCCAAACTAAAGCTGCCAACCTACAAGACTATGCACAAAAGATCGAACAATCAGTTCCAAAATTCGTAAAAATTTCACGAAAATTAGGTCATCTTGGGATTTTATTGATCTTAACCAGCTGGATTGTCCCCATGATTAATAGGTAAATTAAAAACCTCCCATTTGGGAGGTTTTTAATATCACTTACTGATGAAATGAGATCATTTAAGATAAAAAGTTGACTTGACCAGATTTCACATCATAGATTGCGCCAACAATCCCAATCTCTTTACGCTCAATCATGTCTCTTAGCGTGTCACTATTTTTAATAATATAATTAATATTATTTCGCACATTTAGCACAGTTACAGCATCAATAAAATTGGTTGTAAGTTGATAATTACTCATATCATTTTTGACTGTTTCCGCCGCCTGCATAATCGGCTTCAAAAAATGCTGAACGTTCGGTGTATCTTTTAGTTGACTCAAATCCACTTTTTGCTCAAATAAATGACAAGCAGATCCTACCGCACCACAGTCCGTATGCCCCAATACCACGATCAGTTTTGAACCTTTGGTTTTACATGCAAACTCTAAAGAGCCCACGACTTTTTGACCAGCAATATTTCCAGCAATACGCAAACTGAATAAATCACCGATTCCTACATCAAAAATGCGCTCTGTCGGTGCTCTAGAATCCATACAACCCAACACTGCAGCAATAGGATGTTGACCTGCATTTGACGTCACTTGAATTTGGCGAGCAATATTATGGTGTAAACGCTGATGATTAATAAAACGCAAGTTCCCGTCTTTTAGCATCTGTAAAACTTGATCAGGACTGAGCTGTTTTTGGAGTTCTTGCGTACTCACATCAAGATCGAGCTCGTCCTCTTTTATTTCAGGATAATGTGCTTTAAAACCTTGTAAATTAACTTTTATCCCCTGCTTTACCGCCACTTCACTTTGAAAGTCCTTAATAATTTGATAGATATCTGGATCAATATAATAGGTATTGGATGCATCGATTAGCACATTTTCATGCGGTTTAACTTTTTCTAAAGCGGTGACGAGTGCGGCACGATTTAAAAAACTTAAATTCGGTGCTAATTCAATACGGGTAAGTGAACCATGCAAGTGTTTTTCATGGATCACACGTACACCACGGTGTAAATGACTCTGTAAGATAATCAATAAACTGATCACTAGACCAATCATGATGCCTTTCAGTAAATCAGTTGCAATGATTGCAACTACCGTGACAATAAAAGGTAAAAATTGTTTCCAACCTTGCGCATAAATCCGTTTAAATAGGCTTGGTGTTGCCAATTTAAATCCAGTCAAGATTAAGATTGCTGCCAATGAAGATAGCGGTATCGCATTGATTAATGGGGTGAGCGCCACCACTGCAACAATCAGTAAAAAACCATGAAAGATTGCAGAAAATTTGGTTTTAGCTCCACTGGTTGCATTCACTGAACTACGAACAATGACTGAGGTAATCGGCATACCACCGATCAATCCTGACATAGAGTTTCCAACACCCTGTGCAAATAATTCACGATTCGGTGGTGATGAGCGCTTTTGTGGATCCATCTTATCGGCAGCTTCTAAATTCAATAGTGTTTCAAGAGAAGCTACCACCGCTAATGTAATTGCACCCGTATAAATTAAACTATTATTCCAATACGAAAAATCTGGAAACTGGAAAATCGTTTCTGAACCAGAAAAGATATTCGGAAGATTAATCAATTGTTGAGGGTTTACTGCATATAGAGAGCCGATTTTCAACATGATAAAGTTAAGAAGTCCAGCAAATATCACCGCAATCAAGGCTGAAGGCAGCGGCAGTTTTTTTAATTTACTACTATCCCACAGTAGGATTAACGCAATACAACTTAGACCAATTAATCCTGAGCCAATATCAATATGACTCAGTACAGATTGAATTGACCATTGATCAATCAAAGCAAATCCTTTGACGTCCAAACCAATCAATTTAGGTAATTGACTGATAATCAGTAACAGACCAATCGCGGCAAGCAATCCCAAAATCACATTGGTGGGTACGAAATTTGAGAAAACACCTAACCTAAAAATACCAAATAATATTTGTAAAATTCCAGCTAAAAACAATGTGAACAAAAAGGCTTGATAATTACCTTGTAGTAATTCAATTTGGGTCAATACAATCGCCACTAAGCCTGCAGCGGGACCAGATACACTGATATGTGAGCCACTAAAAAAACCAACAACGATTCCACCAATCACGCCAGCAATAATGCCTGAAATGAGTGGTGCACCTGATGCATGAGCTATGCCCAAACAAAGCGGAAGTGCAACAAGGAAAACAACCAGACCTGAGAGCAAATCACGACTATAAAATTGAGGTTTCAGCTCTTTATTTTGAGATATACTCATGTTTAATTTCTCTTAATTATATGACTTATAAAGTTAAAAATAATTTTGAAGTGATGAATTGATTATTAAGTTTTTCTTGTTGTTTTATACCATCTTAAAGTTTACATTTAAAATAAATCACCTTGATGTTCTTCATTTATTTAAAAACATAAGCATAAAAAAACCTCCCATATGGGAGGTTTTTTACCTGATTAAAGATTACTTCGAACCTTTAACCCCTGCTTGTAATAATAATGCACCTAAACCACCAATCTTCTGTTCTTGTGGTTTCTGCTGCTGAGGTTTTTTCGCATGTTGTGGGCGATCACCGTGTGGACGTGCTTGCTGAGGACGCTTCGCGTGTGGTTTACGCTCACCACGTTGCTCTTGCTGGCCTTGAGTTTCACGACGTGGCTGGCGCGGCGCCTTCGCAGGTACTTCAGATCCTGCAGGACGCATCGATAAATTCACACGATTACGTTCCACATCAACTTGTAACACACGCACTTGAACAATTTGCCCTGGTTTCACAAACTTATGTGGATCAGAAATAAATTCATTCGCTAGTTCTGAAATATGAACTAAACCATCTTGATGAACACCAACATCAACAAATGCACCAAAGTTCGTTACATTGGTCACTACACCTTCAAGCTCTAAGCCTTCAGTCAGTTGTGAAACCTCAGTAATGTCATCACGGAACTTCGCTGTACGGAACTCCGGACGTGGATCACGACCTGGTTTTTCAAGCTCCGCCAAAACATCTTGGATCGTTGGTAAACCAAATTTGTCATCAACAAACTCTTCAGGTTTAACCTGACGAATGATTTCAGTATTGCCAATAATATCTTTTACAGTGGTCGCTTTCGCTTTAACAATCTTGTTGACTAAACCATAAGACTCAGGATGAACTGCTGATGCATCCAATGGTTCTGAACCATCTTGAATACGTAAGAAACCTGCAGCTTGCTCAAAAGTACGCTCACCTAAGCGTGGTACTTTTTTCAAATCTTGACGATTATCAAAACGACCATTCTCTTTACGGTAGTCTACAATTTGCTGTGCTATAGATTTGTTTAATCCTGCGATGTAACCCAAAATCGCTGAAGATGCTGTATTCACATCTACACCAACTGAGTTCACACAGTCTTCCACTACAGCTTCAAGCGTTTTTGCCAAGCCTGTTTGATTCACATCGTGTTGATATTGACCTACACCAATTGATTTAGGATCAATCTTCACAAGTTCAGCCAATGGATCTTGTAAACGACGCGCAATAGATACTGCACCACGAATCGATACGTCTAAATCTGGTAATTCTTGTGAAGCCAATTCAGATGCTGAATATACTGAAGCACCTGCTTCAGATACAGACACGCGCGTTAATTTAAGATCAGCATGAGCAGCCATCATTTCCGCAACAACAGCTTCTGTTTCACGACTCGCGGTACCGTTACCAATAGCAATTAGCTCAACATTGAATTCACGGCATAAACGTGCCAATTCATTGATTGAGCCTTCTTTATCTTCTTTAGGTGCGAATGGATAAATCGTGCTGTGTGCCAGTACATCCCCAGATGCATTCACGACAGCCAATTTCACACCCGTACGGATACCAGGATCCACACCTAAAGTAGTACGTGAACCTGCTGGTGCAGATAAAAGTAAATGACGTAAATTTTCTGCAAATACTTGCATTGCTTCTGCTTCAGCAGCCAAACGCTTTTCTGTCAGAAGTGAATGCTCAATTGTAGGGCGGACTTTGCCGAGCCAGAATAATTTTGCAGTCTGCTTCAGAAAATCTTGACGGACTTGAGGTTGAACTTGATCAAGATTGTATTCAGTTTCAATGCGCGCCAAAGGAGCATCATTTTCACCATCAACTTTTAGACCGAGTACATTCTCTTGACGTCCACGTAACATTGCCAATAAGCGATGTGATGGAACTTTGTTTAAATTTTCAGAAAAATCGAAGTAGTCACGGAATTTTTTACCAACTTCTTTTTTCTCTTCACTAGCAACTAAGCTTTTTAACACTGCTGTTTTTGCAAACATCGCTTTAAGCTCTGTCGTGAGTGCAATATTTTGTGCCCAGTCATCAATGAGAATATGCTGAACAGCGTCTAATTGACTCTCTAAATCAGGATAATCTTCATGATTAAATCCTGCTAAAGCTTCTGCAGGTTCAACATTTTCATTATAGATTTTTTCAGCGATTGGGCCTAAACCAGCCTCTTTTGCTTTAAATGATTTACTTGTACGTTTTGGACGATACGGTGCGTAAATTTCTTCTAATGCATTTTTTGTTTCAACGGCATTGACGCGAGCTAACAAATCATCCGTGAGTTTATTTTGTTCTTTCAGTGATTCAATGACCTTTTCACGGCGTTCAAATAAATCACGAAGGTAAGTTAATCGGGTATCCAGTTGACGTAACTGCGTATCGTCTAAGCCTTGAGTTACTTCTTTACGGTAACGTGCAATAAATGGAACACTAGAACCTTCATCAATCAGCTTAATGGCAGCTTCTACTTGGTTTGGACGTACGGCAAGTTCACTTGCCAACTGCTGAACTAAGTCAGTCATCGTGTTAAATTCCACAAGGATAAGGACTAAAAGTTAGTGATTATAAAGACCGAGACTATAAAATCCACAATTGTTTTGAATATTTGCAATGAAATTTTAAATAAAAGTCTCAATTTTTCTAGTTTTATCTCCCAGAGAAAAAGCTTCTAGTGAGATCTCTGATCAATTATTTGAGTGTAATGCGTCATTGTGTCATCACTTTGACAATGAACTAAAACATTTAACTCTTTATAATCACTTTATTTTTCTGATTTTGATGTAAATTTCTTGCTTTCAATAGCACTTCAAATTAGCTTCATATTGAATAGCGATTTTATTTTAAATTATTTGCCTAAAAACAGGTCAATACATGTTGTGATTTGGTTTCAGAACACACTTAAAATTGTAATTTTGAGCAATTTGATACATAGTCTTAACAAGAACTTAGGCATTATACTGAGACAAATGAATATTTATAAATACAACTTTTAAGGGAGTGCATCATGAGTTTAGTTGTACCTGCTGAAAATACTGATGTAGTACACAATGACACTGACAGAGTTGAACGCATTCTGGTCGTCGACGATGATGTGCGTCTTCGTACCCTTTTACAACGGTTTTTAGAAGATAAAGGTTTTGTGGTTAAAACCGCACATGATGCCACGCAAATGGATCGGTTATTACAACGTGAACTTTTCTCGCTCATCGTTTTAGATTTTATGCTTCCTGTAGAAGATGGTTTAAGCATTTGTCGTCGTTTAAGGCAGTCTAACATCGACACGCCTATTATTATGCTCACTGCACGTGGTAGCGACTCTGATCGTATTGCAGGGCTTGAAGCAGGTGCTGATGACTATCTACCAAAACCATTCAACCCAAATGAATTGTTAGCTCGTATCCGAGCTGTACTACGTCGACAAGTGCGTGAGGTTCCTGGGGCACCAAGCCAAAATGTTGAAGTGGTTTCATTTGGTCCTTGGTCACTCGATCTATCGACTCGAACATTGACTCGTGAGGGTCAAGTGGTGACCTTGACTACTGGTGAATTCGCAGTACTCAAAGCATTGGTGCAACATCCTCGTGAACCGTTGACACGTGATAAATTAATGAATTTGGCGCGTGGTCGTGAATGGGGAGCAATGGAACGTTCTATTGATGTTCAAGTCTCTCGTTTACGTCGTTTAATCGAGGAAAATCCGGCGCGCGCACGCTACATTCAAACGGTGTGGGGTGTAGGATACGTATTCGTACCAGATGGTGCAGAATAATTTTTTAAACAATGGACTCCGCCATCAATGATGTCGGGGTCTTTATTTTATGTATTAAACAATTACATGCACTTATTCTTTTTAAGCCCAAACTCTCAGGTTAGACCGTGAAACTTGATCCTATTGACCCACAAAAATTTAATGAATTTGTTGCGTATTCAGAGCGAAAACGAACGAAATGGGAACGCTTTCTTGACAAAATCAAGCCGCGCTCCGCTGCAATGCGAACAACAGTTTTGGTTGTTTTTGTGGTGTTCTTTAGTCTGTTTATGTCACTTTGGTTTTTTTGGAAAACCCTCTATTTACCAGAGATTCAACAGCATGCACGCTACCTTGCGGTTGAACTCGAAATTATCAACAACCCCGACCTTCGAATTTTTCATGGTGACACTGAACTTGATGTTGACACATGGTTAAAACAGCGTGTTGGAATTGAATACGTTACAGACCCTGCTGCGTTCCCCAACCAGCGCGATAAAGTCATTGCTGAATTCTTTACGAACCAAGTTGAAAAACGTTTGGCCAAAGAGCTCGACGTGCCTGAGGTCACCGTCTATTTCCAATTTAAACCTAGCCCACGTATTTGGATTCAAACCCCAGAAATGAACGGGAATTGGGTTCAAGAACCGTTAAAAACTTATGCAAATTATAGCCCCGAATTGATTTTGGCATGGTTTCTTGGCGTACCGCTGATTTCAGCCATGATTATCTTAACTTTAGTGAGACAGCTCAATCGCCCACTACGCCGACTTCAAAATGCAGCAAATAGCTATAGTAAAACTGGAAAAGCCCCCTATCTTGAGACGAACCACGGACCTTTGGAAATCCGCCAAGTCAACCAAGCCTTTAATCATATGATTTATACATTGGAGCTCACTGAACGTGATCGTCAAATTATGTTGGCTGGTATTTCACATGATTTAAGAACCCCGCTCACTCGAATTCGACTGAGTGCTGAAATGATGTCAGATGATGACTTCTTGAAAGAAGGCTTAATCTTTGATGTGGATGATATGGATGCCATTCTTAATCAGTTTATTTCTTACATGCGTGATGGTTCAGATGAAGACCTAAAAGAAACCAATATCAATACCCTTTTGCAAGAATTGGTTATTCAGTTTAAACCCCTGGATATTCGCTTTGAACCAGAAGAACTCCCACTGATTACTGCTCGTTCGCTTTCCCTCAAGCGCTTAATTGGTAACTTAATTAATAATTCTAAGCGTTATGGTGCTGAACCCATTGAGCTAAGTGCGAAAGTCGAGGGAGATCATCTAAAAATTTGTGTTGCTGATCACGGTGATGGAATCCCAGAAGATCAAATTGCAGACCTTATGCAACCTTTTGTACGTGGCAATGAAGCACGTACCATCCAAGGGAGTGGTCTTGGTTTAGCCATTGTAAAACGAATTGTCGATATTCATGAAGGTGAATTAAAAATTCATAATCGTCCTGAAGGAGGTCTTGAAGCTATCATTCTACTGCCCCTTTCAACACCTCAAGTTGCTGATATTTCAACCAATAGCACCTTAGATAAAATCAGGCAAACCATCACCGAACGATTTTGATGAATGGTGAATAGTTGAACGGTTGAATTGGTTTAATTATTCACCACAATGAAAATTAAAAATAAAAAACAATATCTTACAAACCATAATATATCTTTATATCCGCATTTTTTGAAAAAATTAGACCTTAGCCTAACAGGTATGCAAAATGGCTCGCTTGATCGGTACAATCGGTGCCAGATCCAGAATATCAAGAGAAGAGTAAACCATGTCTTTAGATCGCATTCGTTTAGAGTCACTTCATGAAAAAGTCATTTCAGCTGAACAAGCTTCAACGTTTATTGAAGATGGCATGACCGTAGGTATGAGTGGTTTCACGCGTGCTGGTGAAGCTAAAGCAGTTCCATTGGCATTGGTAAAACGCGCTCATACAAACCCTTTAAAGATCACTTTAATCACTGGTGCGTCTTTGGGTAATGACTTAGATAAACAGTTAACTGAAGCTGGCGTATTGGCTCGTCGTCTACCTTTCCAAGTCGATAATACTTTGCGTAAGGCGATCAATAAAGGCGAAGTAATGTTTATTGATCAGCATTTGTCAGAAACTGTTGAACAAATGCGTAATAAACAATTGAAAAAGCCTGATATTGCTGTAATCGAAGCTGTAGCAATTACTGAAGATGGTGGCATCATTCCAACGACTTCAGTAGGTAACTCAGCAAGCTTTGCAATCTTTGCAGAAAAAGTAATTGTTGAAATTAACACAAATTTAAGCCCAGCATTCGAAGGCTTGCACGATATTTATATCCCATCTTATCGTCCGACACGTCAGCCGATTCCACTCACTCAAGTCGATGAGCGTATTGGTACACATGCAATTAATATCGATCCTGCTAAAATTGTTGGCATCGTATTTAACAGCGAATTCCATGATTCTCCATCAACAGTCACTGCACCAGATGATGAGACTCAAGCAATTGCAAACCACTTAATCGAATTCTTTGAAAAAGAAGTGGCTGAAGAACGTCTTCCTAAAAATTTAGGTCCATTACAAGCAGGTATTGGTTCAATTGCGAATGCAGTATTAACGGGTCTTAAAGAATCGAATTTTGAAGATCTCATCATGTACTCAGAAGTACTTCAAGACTGTACTTTTGAATTAATTGATGCTGGTAAAATGAAATTCGCTTCTGGCTCATCAATTACACTTTCTGCACGTTATGGTGAAAAAGTATTCAATAATCTTGAGCAATACAAAGACAAACTTGTATTACGCCCTCAAGAAATTTCAAACCACCCAGAATTGGTACGCCGTTTAGGGATTATCGGGATCAATACTGCGCTTGAATTTGACATCTACGGCAATGTGAACTCTACGCACGTATGTGGTTCAAAAATGATGAATGGTATTGGTGGTTCAGGTGACTTCGCACGTAATGCGCATATCGCAATCTTCGTGACTAAATCAATCGCTAAAGGCGGTGACATTTCATCTGTAGTGCCGATGGCATCTCACGTAGATCACACAGGTCATGACGTAGACGTTCTTGTTACTGAACAAGGTCTTGCTGATTTACGTGGTCTTGCACCGCGTGAACGTGCACGTGCAATCATCGATAACTGTGTTCACCCATTGTATAAAGATGCATTAAACGACTATTTCGATCGTGCATGTGCTAAAGGTGGACAAACTCCTCACCTACTTACAGAAGCGCTCTCTTGGCATTCTAATTTCGAAGAAACAGGTCATATGTTATCTGCACCTGCTGAAGCAAAATCTGCATAAGTATGACTTAAAAAAGCCCTGAATATCAGGGCTTTTTTTATTTCGAAAGATTCTAAAATACTTTTAGATCATCATAATAGTTGACATAAACTAATGAAATAGGCAGGATTGGGCAGGACACTAAAGTGTGATAAAGTTTACATTTTACAAATATTAAATTACACAAAATCACACTTTTGCAGCTGAACTTTACACATAATTTGAATATTATTATTTCATAGCAAGATTATGAGTGAACAAATAATAATAACAGCGTACTGTTTCATCAGTTTTCCTTCCTAGATTTCCCCCAAAATCTAGGAATTTTTTTGTCTATATGTTTTACAGAACTCAAGTTTAGTGTCCGCATAAAAAAACCTCGATATTCGAGGTTTTTGTGTATTATATGAATTCTATTTTAATGATTACCTTGAACTTTTTCTTCAATCTCTTCCACACTGGTGTGTCGTACGTCATAGCCTTTAGCCATATAAATCACTTGTTCAGAAATATTTCGCGCATGGTCACCAATACGCTCCAAAGAACGCAGCACCCACATGACATTCAGAACACGAGAAATATGACGAGGATCCTCAATCATGTAGGTCATTAATGTACGTGTAGCAGATTGATATTCACGATCGATATCTGCGTCAGCCAACAATACTTTAAGTGCTTGCTCTGCATCAACACGTGCAAATGCATCCAATGCATCATGAATCATTACTCGCACTTGATTACCGATATGACGTGTTTCCATATAACCACGAGGTGATTCACCTTCTTCACATAGATTTTGGGCTATACGTGCAATTTTAGCTGCTTCATCACCAATACGTTCTAAATCGGTATTGGCCTTGCTCATTGCAATCACCATACGCAGATCACTTGCAGCAGGATGGCGACGCACTAAAATCAAAGTCAAACCTTCATCAATTTCACGCTCATAGCGATTTACCGTATTATCCTGAAATTGGACATCTACAGCTAAATTCACATTTGTATCTAAAAGAGCATGAATGGCATTAGCAACTTGTTGCTCAACCAAACCACCCATCGCCATAAATTTGGTATGGACATCTTGCAAATCTTCGTTAAATTGAGAAGAAATATGGTGGCTAAGTACAGGATTATTAGAGCTCAAAGTCTTATTACTCCACACAGCGTGAATGGATTGAAATTTTTGCCATATTAAAGCATATCAATTGTGAATATTTGATGACAAAACAATCAATTTATTCTATTTTTCAACTAACCATGCATTCATTTGACGAAGCTCATTTTCATTCAATTGACCCACAGAAGCCTTCAACCTCAACACATTCAACACATAATCATATTGAGCATTCACAAAATCTAATCGCGTTGCAAAAGCATTTCTTTGCGCAAGCAACACATCAACCATACTTTTAAGCCCTTCATCATACTGAGCTTGGGATGCTTTCGCGACTAATGCTGAAGAATCCATGGCAGCTTTGCGCGCTTGCAATGTAGCACTATCCATATCAATTTGTAGGTAAGATTTTTTAGCATCTGTGGTTGCTTTACGTATCGCAGCTTCTAATTGGCGTTCCGACTTTTCAACATTTTTTGTCGCTTTATCAATATTAATTTTAGTTCGCCCACCGGTATAGGCATTCCAGTTCATTTCTACACCCACCTGATCGAACTGTCCATCACTCGATATAGCTGTTTGTGGTGACTGTTCACTATATCCATAAGTGGCTACGGCTTCGACTTGAGGATAAAGCGCCGCTTGCTCTACACGTCGCTGATCATTGGCATATTGACGTTGCAAACGCGCTTGTAGAATTTCAAGATTCTGTTCTTGAGCTAATTTAGTCCATTCACTCATGATATTCGGTACAGGCTTTTGATACTCGAAATCATCACTTAAAACAGCGAGCTTTTCTTGGTAAGGTCCAATCAACTGAGCAAGTTGCTCTTGTGCCAAGATTAATTGAACACCTGTGGCAATTCGATTTGCTCGCGCATTTTGATATTGTGCATTCGCTTCGCTCACATCGCTTTCAGCAACTAAACCTTCTTTGAGTTTGGCATTCATCATATTGAGCTGCTCGAATAATGCTTTTTCTTCTTGAGCGTTAGTGAGCGTTAAAGCCTGTTGACGTAGTACATTAAAATAAGCTTCAGAGACATTTAATATATGTTGTTGCTGTTGCTGTTTTAAAGTGACTTCACTCAGTTGAACTGAGGTTTTTACCTGTTTATATCCCTGCCAAGCATCCATTCTGAAAATGGGTTGTCGTGCAGTAATCGCAATTTGACGAGTGGTCGATGTCGATGCCAACAGGTCAGAACTATTAAAAAAAGGATTCGATTCTGTACTTGAACGATTTACATCTTGGTTTTTACGCGTCACATTTCCTGAAACGGTTACTGTCGGCAGCAAATTACCTTTTGCTAAACCTATATTTAACTGATCAGCCTCATACTGCAACACGTTGGCTTGCCAATTTGGATCGGTTTGCTTTGCTCGCTCATAGGCTTCAACGAGGTTCAATGCAAAGCTCATCGGGCTAAGTGCAATTAAACTGACTGCAAGTAGAGTTTTTTTCATGATAATGACTTCACAGCACCTTAAGCATTTGAATAACAAGTAATTAGAATAGGATGTTGCAAATATAATCTTTAATCGAGCTTTTTACGTATCAATTTTATTATTTTTTCATTTAATCCGGAGAATTATTTTGAATTATGCACATTGATGTATGTTTTTCATACATTATTTTAACGCTTGATTGCGAAGCAACTACAATAAATTTCACTGTACGGTTTTAAAATAAGTGAAAATCTATTTGCGCCTCATTTCACACTTTAACTGTATTTTGATATCTCAATGAAGTCATTTTTGCACACGTTTAAGCCTATTCGTCAATTATTGACTCTTATGGTCGTAAGTCTTGGCTTAACTGCGTGTCAAAAACCGATTTCCGAAGAAATACCTACTGAATCTCCAAACCCAACCCAAAACCAGAACACCACACCTGATCTCAACCTTATTTGTCAAAAACTCAAAAAAGAAATGCTCGGGATAACTGCTCAACGGACTACATTCGCCATTGAGCAAATCAATCAAGATATTCGACTTTGTCTTCCCTTAATGCCCTTTCAGGAACAGAAAGAATTGATCGGTTTGGCAGACATCATGTATAGAAATTTCTTAAGTATAGATCGATCAGCTGATCAGCAAAAAGCTTTTGATTTATATGCTCATGACCAGTCGCAATTTCCGACGATTCAACAATCACAAATTGAAAAATTACATCCACGAGATCAATATTTACTTCGGCATAAAGGTCAAGCGTATATTGATCTCGTCGATATTAACCACCAAGCAACCTATCAAAGAAACCCATATTATTTAGCACGAGTATTTGCCCCCTATTTCCCTGAGGCAGAACAAGCATTTATGCAAGAACTTGCTGAACAAAATCAGCAAGCACAATTTGAAGATCCTCATTTTCATCTTGAAGCAAAAGAGATTTCTAGACGTGCCCAGTATTGGGAAAATTATCTAAAAAAATATCCTCAAAGCAGTTTCCGTTTAGATGCAGAGTACCTTTATCATTTTTATTCAAATCTATTATTTAAAGGTCTCAACCATGATCCTGTTTCTCATGATTTTGAAGGACGTGTTGAAATTGCACCCGATGCTTTAGCTGAAATCGAACAACTCGCAAATATGAAAAATAGTCGTTTAGCAGATCAAGCGAGACTTTTCTTAAAATTTATCGAACTGGATTCACAACAAAAAAGTAAATTAACTTCAAATCAGACTGATCAAAATCCGCAAGTTCTTATACAGCTAAGTCACTATTTAAACTTAAAAACTGTTGATCTTGAAAATCGTCGTAATTGCTTTAAAGACGCAATTTGTTATGCATCATAGTCTGATGACTTTAATCGGACTTTATATGTTAATATTTTGGCATCGCTTGACGGAGCGCGAGTAATAACTCGCTGAGATCACCTAAAACATTGTTTTGATGGTGAGTACCGTTGAACCTGATCAGGTTAATACCTGCGTAGGAATCAAGCCATCTAAAAACTTTGTTCTAGGTTATTCATTCAGGATAATTCCGCCACCGTTTTTGGTCGTGCTTGATTCGTTGATGTCATTCATAAGGATCATTGCAATGAACCAATTAACGAATCTTTTAAATACAGATCTCTCTGCTCAACATGAGCAAGATGCTCAAGATCTCACCCGCATTTTACCAGCGTCAAAAAAAGTCTATGTTCAAGGTTCTCGTCCAGATATTCGCGTACCCATGCGTGAAATTGCACTCTCCGATACACCAACGGGCTTAGGCGGTGAGTATAATCCTGCCATTTTGGTGTATGACACTTCAGGTGTTTATACCGACCCTGAGATTCAAATTGATTTAAATCGAGGCCTACCAAACCTCAGAGATACATGGATTGAAGAGCGCGCAGATACAGAACAACTCGCGACATTAAGCTCAAAATTTGGGCGAGAACGTCTTCAAGATATTCGTACAGCTGGCATTCGTTTCGCACATATCCAGAAACCTCGTCGAGCTAAACCAGGACATAACGTTACGCAAATGCATTATGCTAAGCAGGGTATTATCACGCCTGAAATGGAATACATTGCGATTCGAGAAAACCAAAAGCAACGCGAAGGTGTGGATACTCGCCAACATGTTGGTCAAAACTTTGGTGCAAAAAATTTATTAGAAATTACACCTGAATTTGTACGCCAAGAAGTCGCTGCAGGTCGTGCCATTATTCCTGCCAATATCAATCATCCTGAACTCGAACCGATGATTATCGGACGAAATTTCCTAGTGAAAATCAATGCCAATATTGGCAACTCAGCACTGGGTTCATCCATTGATGAAGAAGTAGCAAAAATGACATGGGCAACACGTTGGGGTGCTGACACCATCATGGATTTGTCTACAGGTAAAAATATTCATGAAACACGCGAGTGGATTATTCGAAATTCTCCTGTTCCTATTGGAACTGTTCCGATTTATCAAGCATTAGAAAAAGTGGATGGAATCGCAGAAGATCTTACATGGGAAATTTTTAAAGACACTTTAATCGAACAAGCTGAGCAAGGGGTTGATTACTTCACGATTCATGCTGGTGTTTTATTACGCTATGTTCCTCTCACAGCCAATCGCTTAACGGGCATCGTTTCACGCGGCGGTTCAATCATGGCACAGTGGTGTCTTGCACATCATAAAGAAAATTTCTTATACACCCATTTTGATGAAATCTGCGAGATCATGAAAGCCTATGATGTGTCATTCAGCTTAGGTGACGGTTTACGCCCTGGGTGCATTCAAGATGCCAATGACGAAGCCCAATTTTCCGAACTACGTACATTAGGAGAATTAACCCATCGAGCTTGGGAACACGATGTGCAAGTCATGATCGAAGGTCCTGGTCATGTTCCTATGCATATGATTAAAGAAAATATGGATTTACAACTTGAGGTTTGCAAAGAAGCACCTTTTTATACATTAGGACCATTAACAACAGATATTGCACCTGGTTATGATCATATTACTTCAGCAATTGGTGCAGCCATGATCGGTTGGTATGGAACAGCGATGCTTTGTTACGTAACACCTAAAGAGCATTTAGGTCTACCCAATAAAAAGGACGTCAAAGATGGCATTATTACCTATAAAATTGCAGCACATGCTGCAGACCTCGCCAAAGGACATCCAGGTACTCAAGTCCGAGATAATGCACTTTCAAAAGCACGTTTTGAGTTTCGTTGGGAAGATCAATTTAATTTAAGTTTAGATCCTGATACAGCACGTAGTATGCATGATGAAACGATGCCTAAAGAGGCACATAAATCAGCGCATTTCTGTTCGATGTGTGGACCTAAATTTTGCTCAATGAAGATTACCCAAAATGTGCGTGAATACGCTCAAAATCAGCAGTCTGATAATCTAGATCTCAAGTTAAATCAAGAGATTGAATCAGGTCTCAACGCGATGAAAAATGAGTATCATAAGCAAGGACAAAAGTTGTATCAGAAGCTGTAAAAATTAAAAAACCTGTTTTTCTTTAATGCAATCTCAGTTAGGATGAAATAAATTTTTGTCCTAACGTATACGAATGAAAATTCTTGAAAAAGCCACCTACAATAATAAAGATTTTAAGGTCCATTCTCGCGAATCCCTTTATCAAGGATTCATTCGTATAGAGAAAGTGAGCATCACACATCGTTTATTTGGTGAGAATACTTATACCCCAACAATTCATCGTGAATTAGTGCATCGTAAAGAAGCTGCTGGTGTACTCATCTACAATGATGCGCTCAAGCGCTTTGCACTGATTGAACAATTCCGAATTGGTGCAATCGATGATCCTATCTCCCCATGGCAACTAGAAATCATTGCAGGCGTATTAGATGGCGATGAATCACCTGAAACATGTATTCAGCGTGAGAGTTTAGAAGAATCTGGTTGTGAAATTCGTAATCTGGAACATTTATTTACCTTCTACCCTTCTGCTGGTGCGTGCGATGAAGTTTTTCATTTGTATGTTGCAGAAGCAGATCTTCCTGAGCAAGGTGGTATTCATGGTATGCCAGATGAAGGTGAGAATATCCAACTGCATATCTTAGCTTATTCAGATCTTGAACAATTATTGGCATCCAAACGATTGTGTAATGCACCTGTCATCATGGCTCTGCAATGGCTCAAACAGCACATTGCCACTACCTCTATAGCGCTGAGGTAATTTATGACGCCTTTAATCAAACAGAATAAAAATGATCAGCTCATTATCCAAATTACCGATACTCATCTCATGGATCATCCTGACACGCCGTTTGTTCAGATAAATCCTGAACAAAGTTTTCATGCAGTGATCAATGATATTTTAAATCGCTATCAAGACATTGATGCGATTATTCATACAGGTGACTTGGCACAGGTACCACATGAGGCAACTTATCAGCGATATTTGAGTTTCATGAAAAATTTGAATATTCCGTTTTATCAAATTCCAGGGAATCATGATGATGCCGAATATTTTCCTTTTGCAGCGCCTGATCCTATACCGGCCGTGTTAACTTTCGAAACGTGGAAAATCGTCCTATTAAATAGTGCTGTGCCCCACAAAGTAGATGGTTGGATTAAAGCAGAACAATTGAATCATTTATCAATGATTCTTCAGGAAACACAGCAGCACCCTGTCATTTTGGCGTGTCATCATCACCCACTTGAAATGAAGTCCAAGTGGATTGATCGACACATCTTAAAAAATTCAGATCAATTGACACAGATCATGGCAGAGTATCAACACATTCAAGCAGTGATCTTTGGACATGTGCACCAAGATTCGTTGAATGTTTGGAAAAATATTCAATTTTTATCAACGCCCTCCACCTCCGTTCAGTTTAAACCAAAGACTGAAGATTTTGCCTTTGATGACCTTGCACCAGGCTATCGCAGCCTACTACTGAAAACTGACGGTAGCTTTGAAACACGTGTTCATCGCCTACAAAATTTCGCGCAAAATATTAATAAAGAAATTTCAGGTTATTAGCTTTTCTTTTAAAGTGTTTTGGATTAAGTTATCTGTCCGAATGGAATCTGAACAGTCCAAAACAGATATTCATAGCTTTCATCTTTGATAAAAAATCTATATGATGACGCCCCCGATAGCAACAATCTATCGGAAGCGATAAAAACACTTGCATATCACCATATTTTTTGCGTACGCAAACACGCATATGATGAGGAATGCCCTTTATGGCGAATGACAACCAAAATCAAGTCTTGGAAGAAAACAACGTAGTTGCTGAAAAAGTAAAACGCGTGCGTAAGACCAAGCCAAAGACTTCCGAAGGCGGTACTACAGCGAGTCTATTTGGCATCGAGCCTTATCAGCCGAAAAAAAATGAAGAATACATGTCTGAAGGTCAACTTGAGCATTTCCGTCAAATTTTATTGGCATGGAAAGACGAGTTAATGTCAGAAGTGGATCGAACATTAAATACAATGCAAGATGAAAATACTGCATTGCCTGATGTAAATGACCGTGCAACGCAAGAAGAAGAGTTTGCGATTGAGCTTCGTACTCGTGACCGTGAACGCAAGTTAATTCGCAAAATTGAACAATCTATCGAAGCAATCAAAAATGATGACTATGGTTTCTGTGAAACCTGTGGGATCGAAATTGGCTTACGTCGTTTAGAGGCTCGTCCAACAGCGACGCTTTGCATTGATTGCAAAACTTTAGCTGAAATTAAAGAGAAACAAAATAACGGTTAATCATGTTATTTAATAATCCTTCCCTAACCCCTCCTTTGATAAAGGAGGGGGACAACAGGATGGCTTATGTGGGTCGGTTTGCGCCATCGCCAACCGGCCCTCTTCATTTTGGATCACTCATTACAGCTGTTGCAAGCTATTGTGAAGCAAGATCTCATGCAGGCAAATGGGTTGTACGAATTGAAGATACAGACATCCCTCGCATATATCCTGGTAGTGAAGAACATATCTTGTCATGTATTGAAGCTTTCGGTTTCGAGTTTGATGACGAAATTATCTTTCAAAAAGACCGTTTAAACATCTATGAATCTGTCTTAAATGATCTTCAGCAACGTGACCTCACCTATGCCTGCCAATGTACACGCAAAATCTTAGGCTCTAATCATATCTATAGCGGTACTTGCCGCGATTTAAAACTACCACACGATCAACAAGCCATTCGGGTTAAAACATCAGACGAGTTGATTTGTTTTGAGGATCTTTTACAAGGTCAGCATTGCTCTAATTTGACCAATGAATTAGGAGATTTTGTTCTTAAACGTCGCGACGGTATTATTAATTATCAGCTCGCCGTGGTTGTGGATGATTATCTACAAGGAATGACTCATGTTGTGCGTGGTGCTGATTTGCTGGATAACACTGAACGACAAATTTGGTTAGGGCGATTATTGGGCTACCCTGAACTTCAGTATATGCATTTGCCCCTAGCAATGAATAAAGATGGTACAAAGCTTTCTAAGCAAAATTTAGCTGTAGCACTTGATCTCACCCAAGCCCCCCAACTCTTGAACAAAGCTATTCACGCATTAGGACAAGATCCAGTTGATCTAGATCAACCAAATCGCATGCTTCTACAGGCAATTCAACAATGGGATCGTAAGAAAATTCCAGTTGGCACCACCATACAAGGTGTTTTTGAATAGTGTCCATACAGAATCATGCTTGTTATTCAGCTGAAAATGTTTTTGAATTCCATTTAGATAGATTAATCAGGAGTTCATTATGTTTTTTATTTTTGGGGTAGGACCTAAAACCATCAAAACGGAAAAGGGGCAATTTCTATGCCCAGTCTGTCGTACATATAGCAATTATGAAATTAAACAACAACGCAATTATTTTTCTTTATTTTTTATTCCATTGATTCCACTATCAAAACCCAAATCTGGTCAAGTCACCTGTTTAAACTGTGGCACACATATGCCAACGATGGTGTTGCAGCAAAATAGTACTCCACCATCATCAGATTTGAATGCTTAAGATACAATCGTGTATTTTAAAAGCTAGATACTTCCTTAGCCTGATTCTTTTCTTGGGTTGTTGCTTCAATTTTCAGCATTAAACTGACCATGACAGCACACATAATCAGAGATGAACCACCATAACTAATAAATGGTAAAGTTAAACCTTTTGTTGGGAGCAGCCCCATATTCATGCCAGCATTTACCATAATTTGCAGAACAAAAATAATGCTAATCCCGTAAGCCAAATAACCCGCTCTCAAGAATTGATGTTGAATGGCACGATGCCCAATTCGAATACACGCACCCACCATAAGAAATGACAGTGCGAGAACAACCGTAATGCCCATGAAACCGAACTCTTCTGCCAAAATAGCCAACATAAAGTCCGTATGCGCCTCAGGGAGATAAGACATTTTTTGAATACTATGGCCTAAGCCTACCCCTAACCATTCACCACGTCCAAAGGCCATAAGCGCATTTGAAAGCTGATAACCAGAACCTAAAGGATCTGCCCATGGATTGGTAAAAGACATTAAACGCTCGAAACGATAAGGCTCGAACACAACCAGCACTACAAATGCCATGATAATGGCACCCAATGCAATACCAAACTGGATTAGTGGCGCACCTGCAAGAAAGAACACCCCTAACATCGTTAAGGCAACCACTACCGTTGCACCTAAGTCAGGTTCAGCAATAATCAAACCAACTGTACATAGCATTACTGTTGCTAATCGTGCCAGCCCTTTCACATTATTCCGCACTTCTTCTGCCCGACGGACAACATAATCTGCAGTAAAAATAGCCATCATCACTTTCGCAGCTTCAGTAGGCTGAAAGGTAAATCCTGCGATTCGAATCCAACGCGTCGAACCGTTCACTTCCGAACCGACTAATAACACCGCGACAAGCAATGCCATAGTCATCATCCATAACGGAAATGTGTTATTAAACCAGGTATTTAACGAAACACGATAAACCAAAATTGCTGCGACAAACGCAACCACGATGGATATGGCATGGCGGATGACATAGTGGAATGGATTTTCATGCAATCTTTCTGCGTAAGGCATAGAAGCTGAACCAACCATCACCGTTCCAATACAGAGCAGTGCAATCACACAAAAAATTAGAACATTCCTTGATGTAATTTCACTTGGAATACGTGGTAACCAACGTTGGTAAATTTTATTCACTTTATCAATCGTTGTCTGAGCTGACTCAGCCATATCTTCGTCCTTATTGTTCTTCGTGCAGCGCATTCACACAAGCAACAAATTGATGTCCGCGTTGTGGATAGCCAGTAAACATATCAAAACTTGCACATGCCGGCGAAAGCAATACCACATCATGTTGCTGTGTATTTGCTTGACATAATTTTACTGCTTCTTCTAATGATGTAGCGTGAAGAATTGTGGTTGTGCCTTGAATTGCTTGTTCAATCACTGGCGCATCTTCACCAATGAGTACCGCGAGTTTTGCAAATTCCGTTAATGATTTTCTTAAAGCAGTAAAATCTTGCCCTTTACCTTGACCACCTAAAATGATGGCAACTTTAGCTTTCTGTCCTGCGATCGCCGCACCTAAGCCGTCTAATGCTGCTAAGGTTGCCCCAATATTTGTACCTTTTGAGTCGTTATAATAACGAACACCTTGCACTTCTTTGACAAATTCGCAGCGATGTTCCAACCCCTTGAAGGTTTTCAAAGTTTCCAGCATGACCTCTAATGGTAGACCTATCGCTTCACCTAAAGCTAAACACGCAAGTGCATTTGCGACATTGTGTGTCCCTTGAATATACATCTCAGAACTTTTCAATAAACGTTCACGCCCCCTTGCTAACCACATCGTGCCATCAGTATCTCTGAGTACACCATACTGATTCATATCTGGTGCATTGAGCCCAAAACTCTGTATTGGCGTTGCATCAGGCACTAAAGGACGTGTCAAAGAGTCATCCCGATTGAAGACCACTTTCTTGACACCTTGAAAAATACGATGTTTGGCAGTGTGATATCCCATCATATCGCCATGACGATCGAGATGGTCTTCGCTCATATTTAAGACGACAGCAACTTCAGCATTTAAGTTCGATGTAGTTTCTAATTGGAAACTGGATAGTTCTAAGATATATAGCTCTGGATCATCTTTGGTTAAATCTAAGGCTGGACGTCCTAAATTCCCCCCTACAGCGACTTTTTTGCCTGCATATTTCGCCATTAAGCCGATCAAGGTGGTCACTGTACTTTTTGCATTAGAACCTGTTATTGCAACAATAGGCTTTTCAGTCGCACGTCGTAAAATTTGAATTTCACTGACAACAGGAATGCCTTGTGCAAGTGCTGTTTGAATCACTGGCAGTTTAAGATCAAGCCCTGGACTGATAATAATTTCCTCAGCAGACAACAACATTTCTTCGTCAAATTTCCCAAAGCTAGTTTGGACTTCAGGTGGAATTTGATCATGTCCAGGTGGAGAGGTCCTCGAATCTGTTACTGCAACGTGATAGCCTTTTTCATGTAGAAAATTTACCGCAGCAACACCCGAAATTCCGAGTCCTGCGACAACTTTTAATCCACCACGCTGTATTAACATTTCTGCCCCATATTTTAGTCTAATTAGAAACTGCCGAAATGTTAGCACTTTGCTGCTTTGAATGCTTTTTTTGATTTCATAATCTTGACATTATTTTGTGTCCATGCGTAAAAAAACCGCCAATTTAGGCGGTTTTTTTATTGAAGTAAACTACTTCCATTTCACAGCTTGAGGGTTTAACTTGGGTGTTTCCTTGTTTGAAACAGGACAAGCGCAATTTCCGCCACATCCAGCAGTCATTTTGGGTTTAAGCCACTTTGATAGTGCCTTCCACCCTTTTCTTTCCGTAGCATCTGACAGTTTCATAAAGACTGAATTTGACGTCTGTGGAAAAACCTTTTTGAATACGACCAATGCACTCCAAAGGACCAATGCCGTAATAATTAGAATTTCAATCATCTCAGTCTCCTCAACTCTTCAGATTTAAACTAACACGCTGGTCGCGACTTGATAGGTCAAGAACGACATAAAGTACGCTAAACCAAATAAATAGACGGTCATAAAGCCAACCGTCTTCCAAGAACCTGTTTCGCGTCTCACTGTCGCTAATGTCGCCAAACAATGTGGTGCATAAATGAACCAGACCAAAAGTGATAATCCTGTTGCTAAAGACCAGCCCAAATCCCCACCACTACTAATCAGTGATGCCAAGCCTTCCGACATCGCATCCTCATCAACAGCAGACAAAGCATACACCGTGCCTAAAGCAGCAACGACAACTTCACGCGCAGCCATGGCTGGAATTAAGGCAATACAAATCTGCCAATTAAAGCCTAATGGCGCAAAGATTGGTTGCATCAAATGACCTAACATCCCCGCAAATGAATAATCAATCGCAGGTAATGTTGCACCCTCTGGTGGTTGTGGGAATGTGCACAAGAACCATAATAAAATAGAAAGCGCAAAGATGATTCCACCGACTCGCTTCAAAAAGATTTTTGCTCGATCAAGCAAGCCAATCCACACGTTTTTCAAATCTGGAAAACGATAGCTTGGAAGTTCCATCAATAACATATGTTGAGATTTATCTTTTTGGAAAAACTTCAACACAAACGATACGATCAGTGCACTCACAATCCCTGCCATATATAGACCGAACAGCACTAAACCTTGAAGGTTAAATAGTCCCCAAACCGTTTGAGAAGGCACAAAAGCTGCAATCAACAACGCATAGACGGGTAAACGAGCTGAACAAGTCATCAATGGCGCAACAAAGATCGTGGTCAAACGGTCTCTTGGATCACTAATAGTCCGTGATGCCATGATTCCAGGAATTGCACACGCAAAACTCGACAGTAATGGAATAAATGCACGTCCCGAAAGACCTGCTTTATACATCAACTTATCAAGTAAGAATGCCGCTCGGGGTAAATAACCTGATTCTTCAAGCACCAAGATAAAGAAGAATAAGATGAGAATCTGAGGCAAAAAGACAACTACACCACCTGCACCCGCGATAATTCCATCAACCACTAAACTATTGAGTAATGGATGTGCAATATTCTCACCAACGACTTCACCCAACCAGCCAAAGAACGTCTCAATACCATCCATGAAGGGTGCCGCCCAAGCAAAAACTGCTTGGAAAATGATGAACATCATCACCGCTAAGCTGAATAGACCAAGTACTGGGTGCAGAAAGATTTTATCGAGAAAAACTGAACGTTTATCATCAAATTCAACAAATTGAACGGCATCTTTGACAATCGCTTCAACTTTGTCGTGATCAGATCCTTTCAAACCTGTCAGCTCAGTTTGAGGAACAGCATATTTGCCATGATCTAGCGCATTCATCAGGTTTTCAATACCTGAGCGACGCACAGCAACCGTTTCTACAACTGGAATGCCTAAGCGCTCAGAAAGCTTTTGGGTATTTATTTGCATTCCACGACGACGAGCTTCATCCATCATGTTAAGTACGAGTAGCATTGGACGACCCAATTGGATCAACTCCAAAACTAAACCAAGGTGCAACTTCAGATTGGTTGCATCAACAACGCATAAAAATGCATCTTGATGACCTTCTTCCGCAATTTTCCCATAAACAACATCACGGGTGATTTCTTCATCTGGACTAGTTGCGTCTAAACTATACGTTCCTGGCAAGTCTAAAACACGAACCGCTTTACCTGAGTTTAGCGTGAAGTGACCAATTTTTCGCTCAACGGTTACACCTGCATAGTTACCTACTTTTTGGCGTGTTCCAGTCAAATGATTGAATAATGAAGTTTTACCACAGTTAGGATTACCAACAAGGGCAACACGCAACGCATCGCTCATGCCGACACTCCTTCTATTTCAATTTTTTGTGCTTCATTTTTTCTTAAGGCAAAGCGAGTAAAACCCACTTGAATGAGAATTGGATCGCCGCCAAACAGTCCTTTCGTAATGACTTGTACTTTAGTTCCGGAAACAAATCCTAGCGTTTCTAAACGACTTGCCACCATATCTGTAGAAGTACCATCTACAGTGCGATGCACTTGCGTAATGATGGCAGATTGTTTGACTTTCAAATCAGATAAACGCACCGTACCTAACCCTAAAAAATTTTGAACAGTATACATACAAATGAGAATTATTACCGCACTCTCATCAAGAATGATTCGCATCTTCTTATAACACATCGACATGCATAGAAAATTACACTACATTAGATAATCTCAATTAAATCAATCGAATTTCCCAATCGAATATCCCTATGATTAATAAGAAACCTCGAGTTCCTGCACCCATTCAAATTCCAGAACAACTTTCGTTCTTACACGGATTTCGAGATTATTTAATCGCTCAGTCTGTTAGCCCACACACCCGAAATGCCTATCTCACAGATTTAGTCCAATGCAGTACTCTTTTAACCAGCCCCATGACCTTATGGTCACATGATGATATTTCTGATGTACTGATTGAGCTCACCAAACAAGGGAAAAGTCCTCGATCAATTGCTCGCACTTTATCGGCACTTCGGTCTTTCTATAAATTTTTAAGAGAGCAAAATTTAAGAACAGATAATCCTATAGCCGCACATAAAACACCCAAGTTAGGACGAGCGTTACCTAAAGATTTATCTGAGCAAGATGTTGAATCACTCATTCAAGCACCAGATACAAACACAGCGTTAGGCTTGCGTGATCGCACGATGTTTGAAGTCCTTTATGCTTGTGGTTTACGCGTGAGCGAACTGATTAATTTAAGAATAGATCACATCAATCTCAATCAGGGTTTTTTGCGAATCTTGGGCAAGGGAAATAAAGAACGTTTAGTTCCTTTGGGGCAAATTGCTGTGGAATGGATTGAAAAATATTTAGCAGAAGCTCGTCCACAACTCTATAAAAGTGCTACAGATTACTTATTTCTGACCCAACATGGCGGGATTATGAGCCGTCAAAACTTTTGGTATGCCATCAAACGTTATGCCCTCCAAGCAGGTATAGCTACAGAGCTATCCCCCCATACATTAAGACATGCTTTTGCAACTCACCTGCTCAATCATGGTGCAGATCTCCGAGTGGTACAAATGCTCTTAGGGCATAGTGATTTATCGACAACCCAAATTTATACGCATGTTGCACAAATTCGCATGCAACAACTTCATGCTCAGCATCATCCCCGTGGCTAAGTCATCGATCTGAATTTTGTAGCACTGAGCTATAATTTAGGATTTGAGAATATTTTTTGTTATGCTTAGCGCAGTAAAAATAATGCTGAAAACTTTAAAAGGGTTGTTTATGTTATTTACCCGTTCGAAAATTTTATTCGTTTCTACCCTTGCAACGACGCTTTTTATGTATGCATGCTCCAAGTCTGAAGACACACAAAAATCAGATGGTACTTTAACGGCAACTGCTCCAGCAACCGGCCAAGCATCAAATTTAACTGAGCGAAATGCGCAACAACGCTTGATTCAAAAGTTAGAGAAAAATTTTAAAACCGCAAATATCAATGCCAAAATTATAGACATTAAACCAACCGAAGTACCAAATCTTTACTGGGTCAATTTAGAGGGTATGACTGCGGTATACACTACTGCAGATGGTCAATATATTTTCCAAGGTGATTTACTACGTTTAGGTAATAAAAAAGTTGAAGATATTGGACAATCCTTCCAGTCGGCATTGAGTAAAGGATTACTAAGCCAGTTAAAAGCTGAAGATCTCATTATTTATCCAGCTAAATCTAAAACCAAACATATCGTTTACGTTTTTACAGATATCAGCTGCCCTTACTGCCATAAATTGCATGAACATATGGATGAAATCAATTCTAAAGGAATTGAAGTTCGTTATATCGCGTGGCCACGTGGAGAACAGTATTTCCCAGCAATGGAAAGTGTCTGGTGTAGTAAAGATCGTAAAACTGCATTTGATCAAGCTATTTCAGGTCAACAATTAAACAATACCAACTGTGAAAATCCTGTTAAAGATCAATACCAAATGGGCTTAAAAATGGGTGTAAATGGAACGCCTGCAATTTACAGCTCAGAAGGTGTTTATCTTGGTGGATACATGACAGCAGATGAAATACTACGTAGCTTAAATAACTAATATTTATGAGATAAATTACTGCTTTTTATACATCAATATTTAACTCGATTGACCCTAGAGTCTGCCTCTTTTTTTAGCTATGATCTAGGTTCAATAAAATTTTACATATTTTTTGGAGTGTGACGTGAAACCAGTTCGTCTGGCAATACTCGGTCTAGGAACCGTAGGTGGTGGTGCCCTTAAACTATTACAAGAAAACGCTGCTGAAATTAGACGTCGCACCGGTCGTGAAATTCAAATTACTTATGTGGGTACTCGTCGCCCTCGCCCAGATTTAAATCTTCCAGACTCAGTTAAACAAAGTGCCGACCTTCTTGATATCGTTCGTCAACCTGATGTTGATGTTGTTGTTGAAGTCATGGGTGGTATTCACCCTGCTTATGAAGTCATCAAAGAAGCAATTGTTCATGGCAAACAAGTTGTCACTGCCAATAAGGCGCTTTTAGCTGAACATGGTAACGAATTATTTAAACTTGCTGAAGACAATGCTGTACAGATCGCCTATGAAGCAGCTGTTGCTGGCGGTATTCCAATTATCAAAGTAATTCGTGAAGGCTTAGCTGCCAATAAAATCGAGTGGCTTGCAGGTATCATTAATGGTACAGGCAACTTTATCCTAAGTGAAATGCGTGAAAAAGGACGTGCTTTTGCGGACGTTTTGAAAGAAGCGCAAGAACTTGGCTATGCTGAAGCAGATCCAACCTTTGATGTAGAAGGGATTGATGCTGCTCACAAGTTAACCATTCTTGCATCTTGTGCATTTGGTATTCCACTTCAATTTGATAAAGTTTTTACTGAAGGAATTGGCAAAGTTACTGCTCAAGATGTGAAGTACGCCGAAGATCTTGGCTTCCGTATTAAGCATTTAGGTATTGCACGTCGTGCAGAAAAAGGCATTGAACTACGTGTTCACCCAACGCTCATTCCAGATGACCAGTTGATCGCAAATGTAAACGGCGTTAAAAATGCTGTTCTCGTACAAGCGAACGCAGTCGGCCCAACTTTATATTATGGTGCTGGTGCTGGTGCTGGTCCAACTGCTTCTGCCGTAGTCGCTGACGTTGTCGATATCGTTCGTGACATTTCTTATACTGAAGACGGTGCTGGAACTATTCCACAATTAGCATTTGAAGCACTCACAGACTTACCAATTCTAAGTCGTGAAGAAATGACAACGGGTTACTACATCCGTATTAATGCTGAAGATCAAACAGGCGTACTTGCTGAAGTTACTACGATCTTGAGTCGTGCAGGAATCAGTATTGATGCCATTATGCAGCAACCTCGCTTAAAAGACCTTATTCCTATCGTGATTCTGACAGATCCTATTGTTGAATCAAAAATGGATGAAGCGCTTTCACAAATTCAAGCATTACCCGTCATCCATGGCGAAATTGTACGAATTCGTTTAGAATCGCTTGATAATTAATCATCTCGGGTAGAGGGTACTGCTGCCCTCTCCAGCTCTACACACAATTGGAACATCATCATGTCTAATGCCAATCGTTACACTGGTTTAGTTGACCGTTATCGCGACCGTTTACCAGTGTCTGCAACTACTCGTGCAATCTCCCTAGGCGAAGGTAATACACCACTGATTAAGCTTGCGAATATTCCACGTTTAATTGGCAAAAATGTTGAAATTTATGTGAAGTACGAAGGCTTAAACCCGACTGGTTCATTTAAAGACCGTGGTATGACCATGGCAGTCACTAAAGCGGTTGAAGAAGGCTCTAAAGCGATTATCTGTGCATCTACAGGTAATACCTCTGCTGCCGCTGCCGCTTATGCTGCTCGCGCTGGTATTAAAGCATTCGTTTTAATTCCAGAAGGCAAAATTGCAATGGGTAAAATGGCTCAAGCAATGATGTATGGTGCGATCACAATGCAAATTCGTGGTAACTTCGATGACGGTATGCGCCTTGTTAAAGAAGTTGCTGACCAAGCCCCTGTAACTATCGTAAACTCAATCAACCCTTACCGTTTGCAAGGCCAAAAAACGATTGCATACGAAATCGTTGATGAATTAGGTCGTGCACCTGACTATCACTGCTTACCAGTAGGCAACGCAGGTAACATCACTGCACACTGGATGGGTTATACAGAAGCTGTTGCAAACCAACCTGCGGATCAATTTGAGCAAGTAATTTACGATGCTGAAACTGATCAATTCACTGGTCCTAAACCTGAAGGTTTACCGACGATGGTTGGCTATCAAGCTTCTGGCGCAGCACCATTCTTACGTGGTGCACCTGTTCAAAACCCTGAAACTGTTGCAACAGCAATCCGTATTGGTAACCCACAAAGCTGGAACCATGCGAAAGCGGTAGTACGTGACTCTCAAGGTTGGTTTGATGAATTAACAGATGCTGAAATCTTAGAAGCTCAACGTTTGCTTTCTATGTATGAAGGTGTATTTGTTGAGCCAGCTTCTGCAGCTTCGATTGGTGGTGCAATCCGCGATATTAAAGCGGGCAAAATTGCTGAAGGTTCAGTCATTGTTTGTACTGTAACAGGTAATGGTCTTAAAGATCCTGATACTGCTATCAAACAGTGTTCTGATGCAGTCATGCTTTCAATTGATGCAACGATGGATCAAGTACGCGATTCAATTTTGTCTAATATGTAAGATTGCATCATAAAAAACCCTGCATCTGCAGGGTTTTTTATTTATGGTCTAGATCGCACGTGGTAACTGACTGGTCCAACGCATTAAGCGAACAGCATCATCATTACGAGCTTGAGTATTGCTTGCTCCTAAAAGCACAACTACAGCTGGGCGATTATTCAAAGTCGTATGCATCACCACACAACGCCCAGCCTCATTAATAAATCCCGTCTTTGAAATGTTAATATTCCAGCCACCGTTACGAACGAGAGAGTTCGTATTGTTCGATTTCAACACACGATAACCGAGGTTAAAATCATAGGTTGGCGTCGTAGAAAATTGACGAATAAGACCGTACTGTGATGCGGTACTCACCAAGATGCCCAAGTCCCGCGCAGAAGCAACATTGCGAGGATCTAGACCTGTAGACTCAGTAAATTTAGATGAATGCATCCCTAAGGCACGTGCTTTATTATTCATAGCAGAGACGAAAGCCGCACGGCCTCCTGGATATGTACGAGCCAAAGCCGCAGCTGCAGGGTTTTCAGATTTCATTAAAGCGAATAATAAGGCTTCAGCACGATTCATTGTGTCACCTACACGCAATGTCGAGCTTGAGTTTTTACCACCCGCACCTGCAAAATCAATGCTTTGCAGCGTAATATTTTCAGACATATTTAATTGTGCATCTGCGATCACAACAGCTGTCATTAATTTTGTAACAGACGCAATCGGTAGAGCAGTATTCGTGTTCTTACTAAATAAGACCTCACCCGTATTTGCATCCATGACCAATGCTGCACGCGCGTTCACAGAAGGTTGATTACTATAGCGACTGTTATCAAGAATCTGAGAGGTTGGTGATGTTGAGGTCGCAGGGCCTGTAGATTTACGAATTGTTGTTGTAATCGTGGTTGTTGCTTGAGGTGTATACTCTTCTGAAGAGGAAGTAGAAGCTTTGAGACTATCATTATTTAAGAATTGGCTTGCATCTTCAGATGACCAACTGATGCTCGCCTGCCCCGGTGCAGAATTAGCATGATTAATTAATTCTGCAAAGCTCAATGAGCTCATAGAGAGTAGTACTGATGTAGTCAGCACATGCATTAGCGTTAATTTCTGTTTTTTCACGATAACTTACTCATCTTACGGAGGCATTTTGCATCATTGCTAATCACCTCAAATATGACTTACATTTAGGTACAAACGTGATTAATATTAAACCACGTGATTATGCACAGTATTTTAGTAAAGATTAGGAATAGCATTGCTATTTTTGTTAGTCCAATGCAAGCAATTTTTGCATCATGTAACAAAAAAGTAAGAATAGATTTCAGAGGAGGTGTTTGTGATCACGGTATTAGTGGTAGATGACCATGAGTTAGTTCGTACAGGTATTTGTCGTATGCTTGAAGATCAAGCAGATATTCAAGTCATTGGTCAAGCAGAGTCCGGTGAAGAAGCCATTAGTCTTGTTCGTCAATACCACCCTAATGTCGTCTTGCTCGATGTGAACATGCCTGGTATCGGTGGCGTAGAAACCACTCGCCGTTTATTACAAACAGCGCCTGACACCAAAGTTCTCGCCGTCAGTGGTCTAGCGGAAGAACCCTATCCATCACTACTGTTAAAAGCCGGGGCTCGTGGTTATATCACGAAGGGAGCTCCGATCACAGAAATGGTGCGTGCAATTAATAAAGTCATGCAAGGTGGTAAATACTTCAGTGCAGATATTGCTGAACAGCTTGCGAGTTCTTATTTATCTGATACACAAACCTCTCCTTTTGATGCACTTTCTGAACGTGAAATGCAAGTCGCGATGATGGTTGTGAATTGTATTAGTGCCCAAGAAATTTCAGACAAACTTTTTGTTAGCGTAAAAACAGTGAATACTTATCGCTATCGTATATTTGAAAAATTAGGAATCGATAGTGATGTCAAACTGACGCATTTGGCAATTCGTTATGGTTTGATTAAGCCTTAATTTGATCTGAGTATTCCAATGACGTCTGCTGCTTCAATTTCTATTTATCAAACGATCTACCGTCTTGGAACACTATATTCAAGTTATCGTGTCATTATCGCCTTAAGCTTAACACTCATATTCCTACTGACGATTGATTCTGAACGTTATTTTTATCAATATGAATCAATCTATTTTTACGCTTTACTCCTTTATGTTGCAAGTAGCATCGTACAAACGATCGTTTTAAAATACTTACCACAAGCTATTTCTAAACAAATTATCACCTTATTTGCAGTTGACCTGCTCTTTCTAAATACCCTTACTTTTGCACTCGGTGGTCCCAATATCGCAATTGGGTTATTGTTTGTCATTTCCGTCTTTGCAGCAAACTTTTTACTCAGTAAAAACCAAGCCTTATTCATCACATTAGTCGCGGTGATTGGGGTCGTATATCAGCAGTTTTTTGGCAGTTTATTCTCCATTGAAAGTCTAAATAATATTGGTGACAGTGCCTTTCTTGCTTTTTTATTTTTTGTGGTTCATGGCATTGGTCAAGTATCGATACAACGGTTTCAAGTACTCGAATCCGTCAATACACATCAAGCCAATGAACTCTTTAAACTACAAAATATTAATCGCTATATTCTTGAGCAAATCGAAGTCGGTTATCTGGTCTTAGATGATCACTGTAAAATTATCGTCTGCAATCCTGCTGCATATTCCTTACTTGGTATTTCGCCCCTGTACGCTCATGAACAATATAATCTTGCCAACTTCCAACCAGATCTCTATGAAATTCTAAAAAACACATTGGTTGCTCATGGAGAGCGCTTTCAGTTTGAATCTCATCAATCATCCTATACAGTTGATATTCGTGTTCAAAAACTGGTTACGCCTCAACAAGCGCTCACGCTATTAATTTTGGAAGATGCGCAAAAACTTAATCAGAAAGTTCAACAAATGAAATTAGCTTCTCTTGGTCAATTATCAGCCAGTATTGCACATGAAATACGTAATCCTTTAGCAGCAATCGTACAAGCCAATGAACTTAATGATGATTCGGATGAAGAACAAAAACGTATGCTCAATCAAATGATTGCTAAGCAAGCAAAACGTATTGATAAAATCATCAAAGACACATTGGATATGGCAAAGAATAAAAAAACTGCCGGTGTACTGATTCATTTTGAGCAGTTTATGCATGATCTTATTCAACAAGATTTAGCAGATATCAGTTCTCATATCCAATTACAGCTTGAAGCCAATATTGAAGTTTATTTTGATGAAATCCAACTGCGACAAGTTCTGATTAATTTAATTCGCAATGCTATTCGTCATAATGATCCGACCGCAGAGTACATTTTTGTCAGAAGCAGTTGTTCAGAAAATCAAATTTTTATTGATGTTATCGATTTTGGCAAAGGCATCCAACAACATGATTTATCTCAATTATTTCAACCATTTTTTAGTACTGAAACCAATGGAACTGGTTTAGGATTATATTTATCACAAAGTATTTGTGAAGCTAACCAAGCAAAATTGAGTTATATCGAACAAGAACAGCAAGGTGCATGTTTTCGTATTACATGCCATAAGACAGACGTTTAGATGGATAAGATCAGGTTATGGTAAAGCAACAACCTTTAGTACTTTTAGTCGATGATGAACCTGATTTATGTATGTTGATGCAAATGACCCTTTCTCGGATGGGCATTAAAACGCATATGGCACATCATTTGAAACAAGCGCTACATTTTCTAAGCGAATATAAATACGATGCGTGTATCACCGATTTCAATTTACCAGATGGCAATGGCATCGATTTAGTTAAATACGTCACCCAGCACTATCCGAAGACGCCCATCGCGGTACTGACCGCCTATGCCAATATGGAGTTGGCAATCTCCGCTTTAAAAGCAGGCGCTTTCGATTTCGTCAGTAAGCCCATTAATCAACAACATTTGCATCAATTGCTTAAGAAAGCATTACATACCCCTGCAGTGGATGATGATCTCAATCAGCTTCCACTTGAGGAACAACTGCTGATTGGTGTCTCAGAACAAACTCAACAGCTTCGTACAGCAATCAAAAAAATAGCTCGATCACAAGCACCTGTCTTTATTACAGGTGAATCAGGGACTGGTAAAGAAATCGTTGCAAATCTTATTCATCAACTCAGTAATCGTCATGATCATGCCTTTGTCGCGATCAATTGTGGTGCGATGAATGAAGACCTGATGGAAAGTGAATTATTTGGTCATATCAAAGGCAGTTTTGTGGGTGCTGACCAAGACAAACAAGGGTTAATTCAAACTGCTGATGGTGGAACATTATTTTTAGATGAAATTGCAGAGCTTTCACTCGCCATGCAAGCTAAATTGCTACGAGCAGTTCAAGAAAAGAAAATACGTCCGATTGGCAGTGATAAAGAGCTTGATGTTGATTTTAGAATTGTCAGTGCAAGCCATCAAAATCTTGAGCAATTGGTTCAGCAAGGCAAATTTAGACAAGATCTATTTTTTAGAATTCATGTGATGGATTTACGTCTTACCCCACTCCGCGATAGACCCAAAGATATTCCCGTTCTAGCTCAACATTTTATTGATAAAATCAGTAGTGAATGGCGTATTGAAGCCCCTCAACTATCTCAAGACGCGATACAATTCCTTAAACAACAACCATTTACGGGGAATGTACGCGAACTTAAAAATATCATCGAGCGTGCACTTACACTTTGCGATGATAAGCTCATAGCCGTCGAGCATGTTAAAAGCCCTTCATTAGGCTTAACATCCCAACCTTTAGCACAACAACCAAATAGTCAAATTGAAGCAACTACTGATTTAACGTCTCAAATACCCAAAGGTTTGCCCGAAGAGGGATTAGAACAATACCTTGAGAAAGTAGAAAAAGAAGTTTTAATTAATGCGTTAAACTCAACGCATTGGAACAGAACCCTAGCCGCCAAAAAATTAGGAATGACATTCCGCTCATTACGATATCGTTTAAAAAAATTTGGTTTAGATACTGAAGATGAATAACTTAGCATCACCCCGATATTGATGATATTTAACGGCTTCTTAACAACAAATCGGCTGCGTGTTGGAGGTAAACCTCCTCCTTCATATCCTGCGGCCAAGGATATTCGATATTAGGGGCTATGCCTTGCCCATCAATCTCGACACCATTCGGTGTTAAGTAATGAGATACTGTCATTTGTAGTGCCGCACCATTTTCAAGTGGAAAGAGTTTTTGCACAACACCTTTACCATAACTCTTTTCACCAATGATTACGGCGCGTTGATGATCTTTCATTGCTGCCGTAAATACTTCTGCTGCAGAAGCCGAACGTTGATTAATCAATACTCCGACTTTAAGCCCTGTAAATTCATGTCCAGGTAAAGCTTGGAATTGTTGATCACCTTCTGAACGGCTACGTGTAGATACAATCAAACCCTGATTTAAAAATAAATCTGCCGTTTCCACAGCAGAAGATAATAATCCACCCGGATTATTTCTTAGATCTATTAAAACAGCTTTGAGTTGTTGGCTATGATGCTCATCGATATAACGTTTTATTTCATTCGCAGTATCTTGCTGAAAAACTTTCACCTTTAATAGTAAAACTTGATTACTCAGCATATGTGCTTGTATATCGGCAACATCTAGTTTTTGATTTCTCACTAAAATAATTGGAGATGAGTTCGGTGATCTTTGTAAACTGATGGTTGATCCAATCGAGCCACTGAGCAAGTCTTTGACTTGATCTTGGTTTAACAATCTAAGCTCTTGTCCATCAATTTTGTAAAGTGTAACGCCGTTGGCCAATCCTAATTTTGCCGAGTCACTATCGGGATCTAAATTTTCGATCTGCCATAAACCTCGTGAGGTATCAAAGCTAAGATCAAAATCGATACTCGCTAAATCCTCCTCGGTATATTTGAGGAGTTGGCGATAATCTTCTGGAGATAAATAGCGAGAGTAACGATCTAGCCCACTCACCAAACCTTGGATCGCTTGTAAAAATAACTGATCGTCAGTGACTTCAGTGACATAGTTTTCTTTTACTGTACCGTAAATCTGAACAAACTGCTGTATAGATTCAATCGGAACTTCTGAACTGTTTGATGACCAGTCTTCTTCTAATGGATCAACTGCTGGACCCTTAGATCCAGCAGCGAAAGCATGAACCCCATTCAAACTTAAAGCTAGACCTAACATGAGTTTGAATAACAATGGATTCATACTGAATTCCTTCTTATTTTTTAAACTAAAGTCACTAAATTGCGACCTTTCATTTCAGCAGGAACAGGCAACTGCATTAAATTCAATAATGTCGGTGCAACGTCTGCAAGCACCCCACCCTCTGCAATTTTTGCTTGAGTTGGACCTACATAAATAAATGGCACATGCTCAGTTGTATGTTGAGTATGGACTTGACCACTTTCATAGTCCTGCATTTGTTCAACATTACCGTGATCCGCAGTGATCAACATATGGCCTTTCTTCGCCATCACTGCATCATAGACACGACCTAAGCTGACATCCACTGCTTCTACTGCTTTAACGGCAGCATCGAATACCCCTGTATGTCCAACCATATCGCCGTTTGCATAGTTCACAACGAGTAAGTCAAATTCACCTGAATTAATTGCATTCACTAACTCATCAGTGACTTCATAAGCACTCATTTCTGGTTTTAAATCATAGGTTGCAACATTTGGTGATGGAATCAAAATACGTTTTTCACCTGGATACTCATCTTCACGACCACCACTGAAGAAGAAAGTCACATGGGCATATTTCTCAGTTTCCGCGATACGTAATTGAGTTTTACCTAAATTAGACAGGTATTCACCAATTGAATTGACCAACGGTTCTGGCATATATGCCACCGGCGCATCAATTGTCGCTTGATAGCGCGTTAACATGACAAATTTCGCAAGCTGAGGCACAACTTTACGCTCGAAACCATCGAAGCCTTGTTCAACAAATGCTTTTGTCAATTCGCGAGCACGATCTGCACGGAAATTCATAAAAACAACAGCATCACCATCTTGTACTGCGGCTACATCCCCAATACGTGTTGCTTTCACAAACTCATCTGACTCTTCAGCAGCATACGCTTGTTCGAGACCTTCCACAGCAGACTCAACTACGCGAACAGCCTCACCTTCTGTTAATAAACGATATGCTTGTTCGACACGATCCCAACGATTGTCACGATCCATTGCGAAATAACGACCGATCATCGTTGCAATTCGACCCTGACCTGGATATTGGGCAAATAATGCATCTAATTTTTCTAAAGATGGTTGTGCACTTTTTGGGGGAGTATCACGACCATCTAAGAAAGCATGTAAATAGACTTGAGCACCTCTTTTTAGTGCCAACTCTGCCATAGCAACAATATGGTCTTCATGAGAGTGAACACCACCTTCAGACAACAATCCAAAAATATGTACTGCTTTTTGATTTTCTTTTGCTTTTTCTACAGCATCAACCAATACTTCATGTTTATAGAAATCACCAGTACGGATATCTTTGGTAATACGAGTGAAATCTTGATACAACACGCGTCCAGCACCAAGATTCATATGACCAACTTCTGAATTCCCCATTTGGCCATCTGGAAGACCAACATCTTCACCTGAACCTGAAATCAGACCATGTGGATGATTCTGTTTCATTGCAGTTAAATTAGGTGTTTTCGCTGCAAGAAAAGCATTATCTTCGACCGCTTCACGATGACCCACACCATCCATAATGACTAAAACGTGAGGGATTTTGCCAGCAGTTGCATCCGTCATGATATACACTCTTTTCTGTTTACAAATTAATCAACGTATCTTAACGAATTTTTCATTAAGACTCTATCTGAACACGATGGCTTTGATTGATCTAGACCATCTATTTTTTAATTTAAAAATTCTCTAGCGCGCTCGATATAGCAAATAGCTACCTACCGCAAAGATAAGCACAATTGGCAGAAAAACAAACCAAGCTGGAGATGGTGAATACACCAAACTCGCGTACCCTAAGAAGTCTTGTAGGTAGTAAAAACCAAGCCCTACAAATAACGCAATCACTAAACGAAAACCCATAGACTGTTGCCGTAAAGGGCCAAAAATAAAAGAGCAAGCAATCAGTACGAGTGCCAACAATGCAAATGGCGAAGCCACTTTTTGCCAGAATGCAAGTAAATACGTTTTAGGAACTTGACTATATTCATCCATATAGCGCATAAAACTGATCAATTGGCTTGGAGCTAAATCTTCAGGATCAATCGTCACCATATGAACATATTTAGGTTGAAGCGCTAAAGCAACATCCTGCTGAGGAGTTTGAATCAGTCTCGAATAGCCTTCAGGAAAAATATCCATCTGACTGGCTTCAATTAAAGACCATTGTCCATTTTGTACAAATTGACCTTGATTCGCAGTCAAGACTGACTTCAGACGATAATCTTGATCAAAGTCCATCATCTCAACTTGACGTAACTGCCCTTGCGCATTTGCATAGTCAATATAAATAAATCGTTGACCTTCTCTAGTCCAATACCCTTTGACTTCGCCAAGCTCAGCAACAGAACGACGGTCTTTAATACTTTCCGCCCGCTCATTGGTGTAAGGAATAACATATTCACTGAGTAAAAATGAAAGCAATACCAAGAGCATTGCTGAGCGCATGACCCAACCCACAATACGCCACAGGCTAATCCCTGAAGCGCGCATGACAGTCAGCTCACTATTTGAAGCCATTGAACCCAAACCGAGCACTGCACCAATCAATGCTGAAATAGGTAAAATTTCATATAAATATTGCGGTGAAGCCCATAGAACATGAATAAGCGCTTGCCAAGCTCCATATCCTTCTTTCAGGCTGCCTAATTCACCCATATAGGTAAAAAGAATTTGAAGGGCTGATAAAATCGCTGTAGCACCCAACATCGCCAGCGCTGTGGTTTTCGTCACATGTTTTGCGACAATTCGACGTGCCAACATTATGATTTCACCTGCTCAATTCGTTTTTTTAACTTAGGTGCTAGTTTTTGTTTACGCGAGAAAATCGCTGCACCCACTGCATAAACAATCAAGATAGCGGGATAAGCCCAAATACCAATCTCATCTTTACTAATTCTGGTTTTAATCGCCATTAATGCCACAATCAAACTGGCAAAAATTAAGAGTGCAGGAAATAATTTTAAATATCGTCCTTGGCGTGGAGTAACCTCAGACAATGCCGTTGCTAACATCAATGCCACAATCAATGTAAATGGCACAAATATTCTCCAGCCCAATTCACTGGCTACTACAGGATCTTCACGAGTTTCAATTAACTTCGAAATTGGTAACGCTTCTACATCACCACTTTCAAATTTCGCCTCTTTATCACTTTCAAGACGCAAACGATATGAAGCAAATTCAGTATGACTATATTTCGGACTATCTTGATAAATTTCGTAACGGCGACCTTGGGTTAAATCAACAACACTCGCTGTTTCACCGACCATTTCAACACGTGTCGCTTCTTTCGCTAAAATCATGATGTCAGGTTTTTCAGGCTTATCTGCTCGCTGATAGAAGAAAATTTCTTTTAAGTTTTTACGATCTTCTGAAAGTGCACCAGCATAAATGGTATAAGGACCTGAGGAAATAAACTCTTTTGGACGTACCAAATCAAAGCCTGATCGAACCGCTTGGGTCGTCGTAAGCTTTTCAAATTCACGTATACCCCATGGAGACATCCATACCATTAATACTGTTTGAATGGCCAAATAAATGGCTGTGAGAGGTAACAATAAACGAGCCAATTGATTACGACTAACACCACTGCCATTGAGAACCGCCATTTCATGATCTACATACAGTCGGCCAAACACCAACATGAGACCAATGAAAAAACCTAAAGGTAAGATCAATGTCAAAAATTCTGGAAGACGGTAGCCAATGATGCTAAATAAAATACTCGCATCCATTCGACCCTGAGCTGCCACGCCAAAATACTTGATCAAACGCCCACCCAACATGATGAGTGTAAGCAATGAAATCACCACCACAGAGGTAGATACCACTTGTTTGACGAGGTAACGTCTTATAATCAAAGTAATCTTCCAAAATTAGGTTAAATCGGCTAGCGCTAGTTTACCCGAATGTTAAAAATATAAAACCTCATTGAAATTCTATCATTGGTAGTGTTTCAATGGTTTAATGATTTAAACGGTCTCAATAGGCACACAACAAGCATATGAAACTTTCAATTAATACATCATTGGCACAAATTTCAGAAAGCCAACATTTGGTTATTTTAGTCGACTCTGAAAACACCCATGCAGTTAAAAGCAACTATCAAATCAACAATTTAGACAGCCTAACTGAAGCAGCTCAATTCAAAGCAGGTTTCAATGAGTCTTTATCGTTATTGGGTCAAATTGATAATCAACCGAATAGCATTCTACTTGGCTTAGGTAATGCACAAGAAGTTAAAGCTGCAAAATTAGCAAAAATTGCACAAACTATTATCAAAGCTTCACAAAAAAAATTCAAACAAATCAGTGTTGATATTTCAGCTTTGCCGAATGAATTACACTACTTATTTGCACTTAAACTCACTCAATCTGCTTATGCTTTTGACGAGTTTAAGTCGAAAAAAAATGACTTTATACTCGAACAAGTTCATCTAATTGCATCAAACTCTACGCTAACGTCAAATCAACTCAACTTAATTCAAGCAATTGAAAGCGGTCAAAACGTTGCACGTGATTTAGCAAATCGTCCAGGAAATATTTGTTTTCCTGAATATTTAGCGGATCATGCAATTGCATTGGCAGCAGAATTCCCAGATTTATTGAAAGTAACCGTGCTAGATGAACAGCAAATTGCTGATCTTGGCATGAATGCATTTCTTGCAGTCAGCAAAGGTTCAGATCGCCCTGGACGTATCATTACTCTTGAATATCAAGGTCAACTTGAACAAGCTCCTATCGTCCTCGTGGGTAAAGGAATCACTTTCGATACGGGTGGTATTTCATTAAAACCAGGTTTAGGCATGGATGAAATGAAATACGATATGGGTGGTGCAGCTTCAGTTTTAGGAACCATGCGCTCACTCTGTGAAGCTCGCCTTCCGATTCATGTTGTAGGTGCAATTGCGGCGGCTGAGAACATGCCATCAGGTCATGCAACTCGACCAGGTGATATCGTCACCACGATGAGTGGTCAAACTGTTGAAATTCTAAATACAGATGCCGAAGGTCGCTTAGTCCTCTGTGACACGCTGACCTATGTCAAACGCTTTAACCCAGAACTTGTGATTGATATCGCAACATTAACAGGCGCTTGTGTTGTTGCTTTAGGCTCTGTTTTAACAGGTATGTTCACACCAGATGATGAACTGGCACATGAACTTTCTCAAGCTGGTGAACAATCCTTTGACCGTGTATGGCGTATGCCTGTCTATGATGACTACCAAGAACAGCTTGACTCTCCATTTGCTGATATTGCCAATATTGGTGGTCCAAAAGCTGGTGCTGTTACAGCTGCTTGTTTCTTGCAACGCTTCACACGTGAATATCGTTGGGCACATTTAGATGTTGCTGGTACAGCTTGGACATCTGGCGCAGCAAAAGGTGCAACTGGTCGCCCAGTTCCATTATTGGTTCAATTTCTCGCAAATCGCGTAAATTAATGTCTAGAATCAGCTTCTACTTATTTGAAAAGAGTCCAGAACGACAGGTCCAAAGTGCCTGTCGTTTATGTCGAAAAATTCTGCGTCACCCTGCAAAAATATGGATTCATTGTCCAGAATTGAGCATTCAAAACGAACTCGATGATTTACTTTGGAGTTTCGATCCGCAGAGTTTTTTGACACATGGCATTGATGATCAATCAGCAGCTATTTGTATTTCGTCTAAGCTCCCTGAAACTCAGGAATGGATCGTGTTTAATTTTCACATTCATGCACTTGAAGATCCTTCACGTTTCAGTCACATTATCGAAATTATTGAAAACAACGAAGCTGCCAAAGAAATTGGACGAGAGAAATATAAAACCTATCGAAAATTAGGTATCTCACCTCAAACACATAAACTTTAGCGCGTTGTCATTGGAAAAAGGAGAATCACGGTGGCCATTAATGTCGGTCAAGATTTTAAAAAACGTTGGTTGAAAGCGCCAGAAGCGGTTCGCCAAGCTTTTATCGACGACCTTAATCGCATCAGTGATTTACTCGAACCTCAAACTCAACCAGAGCAATGGCTAGACCATGATAATCGTGCCCAGCAAGTGGCTCAATTAAAGGTTGAACAGGCTTATGCGGATGAAAAAGCACGATTAATTGAAGAAGCTCGTATTCGTAAGCAATTGGCTTTAGAAAAATCATTAGCAGAAAAACGTGCACTGCAAGAGGCTTATAATCAAAAGCTTCTACAAGATGAATATCTTAAATTTCAACAACAAACCGATTCGCTCGTACAGTTACGACAAGTGATTGATGCAGAAATTGATGAATATACTGAAAAATACCAAAAAGTGACTACACCCCATCGGGACTTTTCAGGAAACTCTCCTGCGCATTTATCAATTCATCAAGATTTAGATACGATTCGTTTACGTCTCGAGCTTGAAGCTGAAACCATGATTGAAGATGCCGTACAAATCTTTAAATCAAAACTTCAAGCAGCAGCAAAAGAAGAGATCGAACTTATTTTAAAAAATACATCTCTACCTTCTTAGAGGCTCGAACGGTGGATGCTTAGTGTCATCAAAATGAAACATATTTGTCACACCATGAATGTAATTTAAATGCTCTCTGCGATTTGACAGACATGAGGAAAGTATCACCATGGATCTTTTAAACAACATCTCTGAACGAATCACTCATTTGAAATCTGGCGAACATGTCACGATCAGTGCTCAAGAACTATTGATTAGTCGAGCAGATTTTCAATCGGTTTTAGTGTATTTAAAACATGAGTCGAAAAGAGGCGACTTTTTAATTCAAGATGAAGAGTTGGTAGAGAATTGGTTTGATCGCACATCACTCACCATTAATAAAATTTAAAAGAGCCCACTGAGGGCTTTTTTTATCAGGTTTGAAGTATCAATTTAAGCAAAAAAATCTAAAACGGCTGAGAATATATTTCCCATGCCATACCCCATACCTAGTAAAAGTGCGATCCAAATCCAAGCACCAATAATATTGTAAAACATGAAACTGCTATAGCTCATATATCCAGAGCCAGCAGCGAATGGAGCAAAAGAACGTACAAAAGGGATAAAGCGCGCAATTAAAATGGTCTTACCACCATGTTTTTCGAAATAAGCATTCGTTTTGGCAATATACTCAGGTTTTAACCAACGTGAGTGGTCGCTAAAATATTTAATACCAAGCCATCGCCCTGTATAGAAATTGAGAATATAACCAAGGACTGAGGCGATAAATAATAACAATCCCATATAGTGCAAATGAATCAACTCAGTGGTCGAACATAAAGCACCGATGGCGATGAGCAAACTGTCCCCAGGTAAAAAAAACATGAAAACGGAACCATTTTCCGCAAATATCACTAAAAATAAAATTGCGTAAATCCATACGCCATATTGCTCTAATAAACTAGGTAAAAGCTGCTCTAAATGCAGTAAAAAATCAATCATTCTGAAGTTCTCTGAGCATGTTGCTTTCTCCTTTAGATAGATTGTATACCTAATTTATTTAAACAAAAAAACAGCCTAAAAATTTAGGCTGTTTTCTATTTTAATCATTTTTTAACGTAAAAAGCCATTCTGTGCTAAAAATTCCATGCTTAATTTAGACTCAGGTTTATGTTCAGCAGCCTTATCCCCAAGCAATAAACGTTCAATATATCGTGCAAGTACATCGACTTCTAAGTTTACTTTAGTCCCGACTTTCCACGTACTAATATTGGTCCGCTCTGCAGTATGAGGAATAAGATTTAAACTCAACACATTGCCACGTAGATGATTGATTGTAAGACTAATTCCATCAACTGTGATGGAACCTTTCTCCGCTAAATATTTTGCAATTTCAGGCGGGGCCGTTACCTCAAAATAGAGTGAACGTGCATCTTGACGTTGCACCGTAATTTCACCAACTACATCTACATGTCCACTAACAATATGACCACCAAAGCGAGTTGTTGGTAACATCGCTTTTTCTACATTGACGGTTTGCCCAACCTTCCAACTCGATAAAGTTGTACGATGAATACTTTCAAGTGACACATCTGCTTCGTACCATTGATTGCCCCATGCAATAACAGTTAAGCAGATGCCATTAGTCGCAATAGAATCACCCAAGTGAACATCAGACATATCAAGATCAGTCTGTATACGCAAGCGGATATCACCACCTACATTTTGTAAACTTTCGACTTTTCCTAAACTTTCTACAATGCCTGTAAACATAATGGGTACTCTTAAATTTGTTCTATTTTTACCATAAATCCAATTGTTCAGCGACGCCTGTAGTATCAACTCCACCCAATTCAGCATAGTGGTGTAACTGACCAAGTAACTGTCGAATTGGCGGTCCTGATTTTGCGTGCGTGTCGGTAATGACGATAAACTCAAGAACGCGCGCACGCTCAGACTGACGCTGCTTACTCACACGATATCTTGGAACATCTTGAGTCAAAATTGTGACTCGTCCACGCTCTAAATTCGCTTTAAGTAAATCGCCAGCCTCAATATTTCCATCCGTTGAATAGCTGGTCAAAATATAGCGTGCATTAATGGTTTGCAAAAGCTTTTCATACGCTTCTTTGGCATGTTTAGAAGAATTGTATGGGCTTGGTCGTTCTTTACGCCAAGCACGGTCGATTCCACTCTTGAAACCCTTAGTATCTGGACTTGGTAAATCTACCTGATCCCATAAAGTCAAAGCATTCAATACATGATAGTTGCTACTATACGCATGCTGATTATAGGGTGGATCCAAATATGCCACATCGACTTCGAAACCACTCATTTGGTTTGCTAAGTGTTGAGCATCCACACACCACATTTCAGCTGCTGGGCCTGTCAGATTTGAATTTTCACAAAAACGACTTGGGGTCAGCCATAGTAATGATTCAATTCGCTCTAAAGCCGTCTGAGTTTTACCGCCCCAGCCGTGATGGAAACTCTTAAATACGCCTGACGTATTACTCACAAAACTTGCTGAATACAATAAAGGTGCAAGTAAAGCGCTCATTTCCACATCATCAATTGCACCTTGAGCTTGCCAGGTTGCAATTTGTTGACGAATTGCATCAATGCGCATGCCATTTCGACGTTTGAAGAATAAACGGTCTCGTGAAGGATCATAGATCTCATCATTACGAGGACAAAGATTGTGTGTTACCCATCCTTTGACCTCAGGCAAGCGATTAAGATAATCAATTGCTTTCTGATATCCGCCTAATTCTTTAAAAGCAGGAGCTTCAGTACATGATAATATGGCATGATTGAGTGCGTGGCTGTAAGGCTCCCAATCATTAGCTATTACTCGGTAGCCATTTTGACGAGCCAAACGAGAAACCACACCACTCCCAGCAAAAAAGTCCGCAAAGATAGGCGCTCGACCTGAACTCGTATTCAAAGTTCCAGTGCTTTCTAATGCCTCAAGAATCAAATGTAATAAACGACGCTTGTTGCCTAAATAAGGCACAAGTTGATTAAACAAATACTCATCTGTCGTACGTGCTGCATGGCGACGTTTATGATAAACCGTTGACTCTGTACTCATAGCGACTCTTGATCAGGGATTAATTTTAAACGGATGTCATCACCTAACTGAGTTACATCTTGAAGTTTAAAACGGAGTTGTTCTGTCATTTGTTTAAATTCAGCATTAAACATTGGACGAGCTGATTGACCTAATAGTGTAGGCGCAATATAACTAATCAATTCGTCTACCAAATTTTCCTGCAAAAATGCAGTAGATAGGGTTGCACCAGCTTCCACCATCACATCATAGATTTGAAAATCTTTTAAGACTTTTAGCAACTCAACTAAGGGCTGAACTTCGAATTGAATCACGCCAAGTTGTGCAAGCTCTGCTCGAAATGGCCCCATGACCATGACAGTATCAGGATTCTCTAACACTTTAGCATCTAAAGGTAAGCGACCTTGACGATCTAAAATCACACGTTTAGGCTGCACAACTCGTTCTAATTGAATATTCGGTAGAGCTCTAACATTCAACTGACAATCATCAGCCAACACTGTTTCAATACCCGTGATCACTGCACCAGAAATTGCACGCCAATGTTGAACATCCTGACGTGCCAATTCACCTGTAATCCACTTCGACTCCCCTGAAGCCATTGCTGTACGACCATCGAGACTCGACGCGACCTTTAAACGTACATAAGGTAATCCCTTAGACATAGCTTTAAAGAAGCCTAAGTTCAAAGGACGCGCTTCCAACTCACAGATCCCGACTTCAACGTCTATACCTGCTTGTTGTAGGATAGCCACACCTTTACCAGCAACCAATGGATTAGGGTCTGAACAAGCCACTATCACTTTTGCAATGCCCGCTTCGACCAAACCTTTAGCACAAGGAGGAGTACGACCATAATGCGCACAAGGTTCTAATGTGACATACGCGGTTGCACCCTGTGCTTGCTCCCCTGCTTGACGAAGTGCAAACACTTCGGCATGTGGTTGCCCAGCTTGGGGGTGAAAGCCTTCACCAATAATCTGTCCGTCTTTGACAATGACACAACCTACATTAGGATTTGGTTTTGTCGAATATTGACCTTTCTTCGCCAATGCTATTGCACGACGCATCCACATTTGATCTTGATCGATCTTTTGTTGCGAGAACTCAGACATTCATAACCTTGAAGTTGAATTTGGGGCGAGATTAATGTTCTTGATCTCGGTGTTGCATTTGTTCGATTTGACGGCGGAACGCTTCTACATCTTGGAAATCTTGATATACAGATGCAAAACGTACGTATGCGACATGATCGAGTGCAAATAAAGCCTTCATTACAATTTCGCCTATAGTACGCGAACGCACATCACGTTCACCTAGTCGACGAATTTGAAGTTGAATATCACTGACCACCGCTTCAATTTGTTCTTGTGTCACAGGACGTTTTTGTAAAGCATGCATGAGTGAACGACGAAGTTTCGCTTCATCATAAGGTTCGTTTTTACCATCGGACTTGGTGACACGAGGCATCACCACTTCAAAACTTTCAAAAGTAGTAAAACGCTCATTACAACTAATACATTCACGACGACGACGAATTTGGCAGCCTTCAGCAGCTAAACGTGAATCAATCACCTTACTATCAGCGGCGTTGCAAAATGGACAATGCATAGCAGTTTAATTGAACAAATTCTATTTGCACCAAGTGTATCAAAAAATTCTGCTCATGTTGAGCTTTCATCAATATATAGAAAAAAAACAGCCCCAAAGGGCTGTTTCACACTATATATTGATTGTTGAGTTTAATCGTTATTCAACACGCTCACCATGTTGACTTAAATCCAGACCCATACGCTCATCGTCTGATTCAACACGAATACCGATGATTAAATCAATGACTTTTAAGATGATGAATGTCAGGATTGCTGAATAAGCGATTGTTGCAAGAACACCTTCAACTTGTACCCATAATTGGCTTAATACGTTTGTAGGTGCTGCATCGCCCATGATGAACTCACTTGCAAAGAATGCGGTTAGAATTGCGCCAACGATACCACCAACACCGTGAAGTCCAAAGGCATCTAATGAGTCATCCGCTTTCAATGCACGTTTTAATGCTGTAATACCCCAGAAGCATACGACACCACCAATTAAGCCCATCGCTAAAGCACCACCTACTGTCACGAATCCAGCAGCTGGCGTAATCACAACCAGGCCAGCTACCGCACCTGATGCGGCACCCAACACAGAAGCTTTGCCACGAACCACTTTTTCAGTGATTAACCATGAAATGGCAGCAGCGGCAGCAGCAACTTGAGTTACTACCAATGCATAACCTGCTGAACCATTTGCACCTAATGCAGAACCACCATTGAAGCCAAACCAGCCGACCCAAATTAAACTCGCACCAATGACAGTCAATGTAAGGTTATGTGGTGCCATTGATTCTTTGCCTAGCCCCATACGCTTACCAAGCATATACGCCGCAACTAAACCAGCAACACCTGAGTTAATATGAACAACAGTACCACCTGCAAAATCAAGTGCACCATCGTTACCTAACCAACCACCACCCCATACCCAATGTGTAATAGGAGCATAGACAACCACCACCCAAATTGCGATAAACGCAACAAAAGCACTGAATTTCATACGCTCAGCAATAGAACCACTGATAATGGCAACGGTAATGATTGCAAATGTCATCTGGAAGATGACAAATAAAATTTCTGGAATTGTTCCACTCAATGCTTCTGTAGTGATACCAGACAACATAAATTTATCTAGACTTCCAATAAAGGCATTACCTTCACCAAAAGCAAGTGTGTAGCCAACCACTACCCAAGCGATACTGACCACCGCAGCAGCGACAAAGCTGTGTGCCATGGTACTTAAGACATTTTTTTTACGTACCATACCGCCGTAGAACAGCGCTAAACCAGGAATGGTCATGAGTAAAACGAGTGCAGTTGAAACTAAAATCCAGGCAGTGTCACCCGTATCAAGAACTGCCGCTTCTTCAGCAGGAGCTTCTTCTGGAGCTGCTGGTAATGTTTCAACCAAATTAGAATCTGTAGATGAAGCCTCAGTTTCAACAACTGCAACTTCAGTAGAAGTTGGTTCTGACACTGCTTCTTCAGCCCATGCGACAGAACCACCTAAGAGTGCGCCAGACAAGCTCAGCGCCATTAGCATTTTTTTCATTCGTATCCCCCAACCTAGTTTTTGTGAGTTATTCGCTACTCAGCAAACTTCATGCCAAATTAAACTGCATCAGCACCAGTCTCACCAGTACGGATACGGATAACTTGTTCTAGATTCGTCACGAAAATTTTTCCGTCACCAATTTTGCCAGTACTAGCTACGCGTGTAATTGATTCAATCACTGAATCAACCATTTCGTCACTGATTGCGATTTCAATTTTTACTTTAGGTAAAAAATCAACCACATATTCAGCGCCACGATAAAGTTCAGTATGACCTTTTTGACGACCAAAACCTTTTACTTCAGTTACGGTGATCCCTTGAACGCCAATTTCAGAGAGTGCTTCACGCACGTCATCTAATTTGAATGGTTTTACAATTGCTGTTACGAGTTTCATGTTGTTTTCCTTCGGCTTTTTTCACCAGTAAGGTTTTATGTTCAAATTTCATGCCAAACTTCATAATGGTTGGGGATATTAATCAGCTAGCATGAACTTATTTATAACCTATTTTATACGCCTACACGGTCTTATGTTCTAAAAATATTGGGAATTTTGATGGATTTTTTTTATGTTGTTATTGGTTTAACCTATGAAATGTAGTTAACACTAGGGTCAATCCAAAACGAATGTTAAACTTCAATGTTGATGACTTATTATTCGGAAGAACTATGATTGAAACTTTATTACAGGCAATCTTAGAACAGGTTGACCAACCCAAAAAAGATTTAGAAAAAAATGTGAGAGCGTTGTTAAACGAAGCGATTAGTAAAATGGATTTGGTTTCTAAAGAAGAAATCGAGCGTCAGAAAACTGCACTAAACAATGCCAATTTGCGTTTAACAGAACTTCAAACGCAATTAAAATCATTAGAAAGCTTAATTTCCGATCAAAAATAAGCAACATTGCACTAATACAGTGCTTAAACACAAAGTTAGCGATTAAAAATAAAGCAATTCTAAAAATAATATAATAATGGTTCAGTTTTATGTCATTTGCCAAAATTTATACCCGAGGTCTTCTTGGTTTACATGCACCACTGATTGAAGTCGAGGTTCATGTCAGCCAAGGATTACCTTCACTCACCATTGTAGGTCTTCCAGAAGCTGCTGTTCGAGAAAGTAAGGATCGTGTCCGTTCTGCAATCATTAATAGCGGTTTTCAATTTCCAACCAAACGGCTGACGATCAATCTAGCCCCAGCTGATTTACCCAAAGATAGTTCAAGGCTTGATTTACCTATTGCTTTGGGGATTTTAATCGCTTCTGGGCAACTAGATGATCAAAATATTGACCGTTTTGAATTTATAGGTGAATTGGCACTCGATGGTCTGTTAAGACCTGTAACTGGAACTTTGACTATCGCAATGGCATGTCAAACCGCAGGTCATGAGTTAATGATTCCTGTGAGTAATTTGGATGATGCAGCCCTTCTTCCCAATTTTGAGGTGTATACAGCCAAGTCATTAAAAGATGTTTGCCAACACTTTGATCAATCGAGTCCAATTCAACCCATATTAGCGAATAAAACGATCCAACCTCAAATAAATCGATTTGATCTCGCTGATGTCAAAGGTCAATTACGTCCAAGACGCGCCTTAGAAATTGCAGCAGCTGGTGGACATTCGATTTTATTTAAAGGCCCACCAGGCACTGGTAAAACACTGCTTGCCTCAAGATTGTCTGGCATCTTGCCCCCATTAACCAATCAAGAACACTTAGAGGTCGCGAGTATTTACTCCATAGCAAATGCACCTTATCAATTTGGTCATCGCCCCTTTAGAGCACCACATCATACAGCATCCGCTGTGGCCTTGGTTGGTGGTGGATCACACCCTCGACCAGGTGAGATCACCTTAGCCCATTTAGGTGTACTTTTTCTCGATGAATTACCTGAGTTTGACCGAAAAGTCTTAGAAGTATTGAGGCAGCCTCTTGAGTCGAAAGAAATCATAATTTCAAGAGCATCAAGACAAATTACTTTTCCCGCTAATTTTCAATTTGTCGCTGCAATGAATCCATGTCCATGTGGATACGCCTTCAATCAAGATAGTCGTTGTCAATGTTCACCTGAATCAATTAAGCGCTATCAAAATCGAATTTCTGGCCCTCTACTAGATCGGATTGACTTACATATTGATGTGCCACCTTTACCTCCCCAAGACATGCAAAGCACTACACCGATGGAGAATTCTGAAACCGTCAGAAAACGGGTGATTCAGGCCTATGAGCTGCAAATTCAACGACAAGGTGTGACAAATCAAAATCTAAGCTCTCAACAGCTTGATCAAGTGGCTCAACTAGATGATTCTGCAAAAAAGATTATCGCTATGGCCCAACAACGTTTGAATTTATCAGCACGTTCTTACCACCGAATCTTACGTGTCGCTCGTACAATTGCTGACTTAGCGTGTTCTGAACACATACAAACAGCTCACTTAACTGAAGCACTCTCTTATCGTAAACAGGAATAAAAAAAAGCGACTCAATTGAGTCGCTTTTTTTTATTCAGTTGAGTTTAAAAGCTATAACCTAATGCTAGTACCATTTTATTCTTTAAATTGTTTCCATAACGATCATCACCGCCAATAATATAATTCATGCTTGCTGTGACACCTGTTTCCCCTAAAGCTTTACTTAGACCAATATCAAAGTGACGGAAATTAAAACTTTCTGACTCTGGTGTTTCTGCAACATACTTACCGTCTTTTTCATAAACATATAAACCCAAAGCTGTGTCCAAGCTAAAATCGTTTGGTAGAGGATAACTATATGTAGCTTTTAAATATGTGTCTCCAGCGTTCCCCCAACCTGTATCCTCCAACAAAGTTTGAGCAGTTACTCCGACATCTTTGTAATTCAGACCGAGTAATAATTCAAAGCCATCATAAACTGAGGTTTCAACGTCATAATAATAGTAATAAGTTGTACCTACAGTAAAACCAGTGTTTTCATTGATTGAACCGTTGTAACCCACATAAAAATTATTTTCCATTGGATTGTTAGTACCGTAAGCATCTGTACCTAACGTAGATGTCCACCACCCTGCGTACAATCCAGAACTATGGCTATAGTCTAATCCACCTTGTAATGTAGCTTCAGTATTTTCAGGAGCTGCCGTATTACCACGCAATATATAACTTGATAAAACACTGATATTACCTGATACAGAATGCGGTGAAGTTGGTACCTCAGCAAAACTAAATGTTGATGCAGATGCTACAACTGCTAGACCCAATGCTTGAATTGCTAATTTCATATTTATGTTCCCCCACATCATGATTAGATGCTTTTTCGGTTTATTTGTTGAACTCATATGTGAATTAGCAATAGCTATGCCAAAGTTAAAGGTGTTTAGATAAAAAAGGAATTTAAACAACGAGATAAAATAATTTAAATTAATGATTTTATTATTATATTTATTTAAATTTCTTATTTTCAAAAATATTCAAAGAAATTTTTTTTGACGATCCACTTGAGTTAAAGGCATATCTTTTTAGATTACACATTCATTTACAAGATGCATCATTTTAAGGCTATTTTTTAAACAAATTTAAAATTGGAGTATCAATTTAGTGCGGCATGAAAAGCCAATGATGTCTGAACCACATTAAAATTAAATGAAAATGAACTGAATAAATATCATTCTTATTTAAAATCCTTTATTCATCCTTATTTACTTCTGATGTTACAAAAAAAAACGTGCTAGATTGACTAAATTAAATAAAAAAAAGAATATCAGGTTAAAAATAAATATATGTTATTAATAGTTAAATTTAATTTTATAATACTTTTAATCTTTAATAATTCACAACTTAGTTCAATTTATATACTTTTTGCTTATGACTTTAGGTGCGAAATTGTGAATAATAGAGCCAATTTTGTTATACATTACGTATACAAATACTAAACATTAACCATAATCATTTTGTATGAGGCTCTCTCCCAATGCAAAAATTCCAAAAACTAAGCTTAGCAGTTCTTATTCAAACTGCTTTAATTTCTACTGCATTTGCGAGTGAGCAAAGTGAATCAAAGGGATTCGTAGAAGATGCTGAAGGATCAGTATTATTCCGTACAGGTTTCTTGCATCGTGATAAAAAGAACGGTGTCGAAGATACCAGCTCAGCAGCTCAAACAGCCATGGTTAAAATTGAGTCTGGTTTCACGAAAGGTATCGTTGGTTTCGGTGTTGGTGTTATTGGTGATGGGTCTTTCAAATTAGGTGATAATGCCCATTCCGGTAATGACATGATTCCAGTCGATAATAATGGTCATGCTTATGATCATTGGGCAAGAGGTGGTGCTTTCATCAAAGCTCGTATGTCGAACACCACAGCTACTTATGGGACTCAGATTTTAGATTTACCTGTTCTTGCAAGTAATACAGCTCGTTTGGTACCTGAATATTACACTGGCTTGTTAATCCAAAGTAATGAAATCGATAATTTGACTTTGGTTGCTGGTAAATTTACTGAAAACCAACGTTCTAGTCAAATCAATACCGATGGAAATGAATTAGATCGCGCGGTTGTTTGGGGCGCTAAATATAACTTTGGTGATGCTCTCAATGCGTCTTATTATGGTACAGACATTAAAGATCGTTTAGAACGTCACTATGTGAATGCCAACTATAGTTATGCCGTGGCTAAAGGTAAGTTGACTCACGATTTCAGTGCATATCGTACTGAATGGGATGCTGCACCAAATAATACGGCATATACTTATTCTCATACTTCAAATGATTTCAACAACTTAAGCAATAATATTTGGGCAATTTCAACAACTTACAATACTGGTCCACACAATGTAATGCTTGCTTACCAACAAAATACAGGTAATACAGGTTATGACTATGGTTTGGGCAAAGGTGTTGGTGATGGCCATCAAACGATTTATATGCCTAACTCGTATTTATCTGATTTTATTGGTAATGATGAAAAATCCCTACAGCTACAATATACCTATGATTTTGGTGCATTAAATGTTCCTGGCCTGTCATGGACTTCGGCATTTGTTTATGGATGGGATATTGATGTATCTGCAGGGGGTACTGACCGCTCAGTATTGCTAACAAATGATGCACAGGAACGTGAATTCTTTAATCAAGTGAAATATACAGTCCAATCTGGTTTTGCTAAAGATGCAAGCTTACGTGTTCGTCACTCTTACTACCGTGCAAGTGATGAATATCAAAGTGCTTATATCGGCGACACCAACGAATGGCGTATTTGGTTAGACATTCCCGTGAAATTATTCTAATTTTCAACTAAAAAGATCAATAAAAAAAACCTGCAAAAAGTGCAGGTTTTTTATAAAAGCTACAAGATCAAAGTTTGTAGCTTTATTTATACATCCGGCAAATTATTTGTTTGCTTCAGCATAAGCAGCAATTGAGCTTAACACTTCTTGTTTAGCAACATCTGCACCTTCCCAACCACTTAACTTGACCCACTTACCTGGCTCTAAGTCTTTGTAGTGTTGGAAGAAATGTTCAATTTGACTAATCAATAAAGGAGGAAGGTCAGTATATTCTTGAACATCTTTATAGATTGGCGTTAATTTATCGTGTGGTACAGCGACAAGTTTCGCATCAACACCACCATCATCTTCCATATTTAATTTACCCACTGGACGGCAACGGATAACCGAACCTGGTTCTACAGGATGTGGAGTAACAACTAATACGTCTAATGGATCGCCATCAAGAGATAATGTATTTGGTACATAACCGTAGTTTGCTGGGTAGAACATTGCAGTACCCATGAAACGATCTACGAAAAGTGCATCTGAATCTTTATCAATTTCATATTTAATTGGTGCTGCATTTGCAGGGATTTCGATAATTACATAGATATCGTTTGGTGCATCTTTACCTGCAGGGATATTACTGTAGCTCATAGCAAACTCTTTACTGTCAGTGTTCATTAAAATAGGGTTGATTATAACGCTTTATTCAGCAATCATCATTCGATTATACAAGCTGAAGATGTATTTTAGGTATGGTGTTAGTCTGTTTTTCTTAGAGCAATCGAATAATTAATAAAAGCAATAAGATCGGACAAAGCATTGATAAGAACCAAACAATTGATCTAAGGGTCGCCCAATTACATAAATAACAAATCCCATAGATGATTCGTAAGACGATATACGCCGAACCTAATAAAATCACCAATTGTTGTTGAACAACCATATACTCAGCCATCAAAACTGCCGCAATAAATAATGGCAAACTTTCAAAGCTATTTTGCTGAGCAGCATTCGCTCGAGCCGCTAAGCCTGTGGTTTTAGACATGAATTCACGCGGATTTTGATTATCCTGCCCTTTGAAACCACCTGCAATTTTAGCAATGACTGTAAATAAATAAGGGAGTAAACAAGCAATTAAAATAAGGTAAATAACACCTTCAATACCGTGCATGGATTTCAGTCCAATGATTTAAGCTGGTTTTATCTTAGCATGATGTTTGTGCGATAATTTTAGTTAAATTATTTTGTTTATTAAAATTCTGAGTAATGGCATGACCAATTCTGACCAAAAAAAGTTATTTGATGTTCTCGAGTTACAAAAGCAACATCAAAAACGTGTCGATCGTGTGCTTTATATCGTTCTTCCGATTATGGCTTTCTTGATCAGCGTAATTTGTGCCAATATGAATTGGCAATCGACTCTCGGCACATTGCTGGTTCTCATCATCGCCTTTATCGCGGTAGGGATTAAACGAGCAAATAAATGGATCTGGCTGAGCATTATTTCAGTATATAGCTTAGTTGATATTTACTTCAGTTATTCAGGACAGTTACCGAGTTCTGCTGTAGGACGTCATTTAGGTACAATGCTGACATTCACATTTATTATTGCAACAGCGCGACCTTATATCGACCGTTGGCTAATGAAAGAATAAAATAAAAAAAAGCGCCTTACGGCGCTTTTTTTATTTGAATTATTTGCGTAAATCTTTACGAAGGATTTTACCGACATTCGATTTTGGCAATTCATCCATGAATTCAACATAACGAGGACGCTTATATCCTGTTAAGTTTTCTTTCGCAAAAGCTAACACTTCTTCTGTTGTTAGTGATGGATCTTTCTTCACAACAAACAACTTAGGCACTTCACCTGATTTTTCATCAGCCACACCAATCGCTGCAACCTCGAGTACTTTAGGATGTGTTGCAATTACTTCCTCGATTTCAGATGGGTATACGTTAAAGCCTGATACCAAGATCATATCTTTCTTACGATCAACAATCTTGAAGTAACCACGAGCATCCATGATACCGATATCACCAGTACGGAAGAAACCATCTGCGGTCATCACCTTAGCTGTTTCATCTGGTCGGTTCCAATAGCCTTTCATGACTTGAGGACCACGAATTGAAATCTCACCTTGCTCACCTTGTGGAACTTCATTGCCATCGTCATCCAATACAGCGACATCCGTTAAAGGTAATGGGATACCAATCGTACCGCTAAACTCTTCAGATGCCGGTGGGTTTGCCGTTGCAATAGGTGAAGTTTCAGAAAGACCATAGCCTTCAATAATATTTGTACCTGTGATTTTTTTCCAAGCTGCAGCAGTTGAAGGTAATACAGCCATACCACCTCCCATCGCCATTTTTAATTTGCTATGGTCAAGTTGTTTGAATTCTTCATTATGAACGAGTGCGTTGAATAAAGTATTCACAGCTGGGAAGAAACCAGGCTGATATTTGCGTAGCTCTTTAATGACTGCAGGGAGATCACGAGGGTTAGGAATCAATACGTTTGCTTGACCCTTGTACATACCATAAAGTGCACAAACCATGAATGCAAAGATATGATAGAGCGGTAATGCACAGAAAATGCGATCGTCGCTCGCACCATCTTGAGCACCAAATTTAGATTGGAAAATACCATCTGCTTGCATTAAGTTTGCTACAAGGTTGCGATGTGTTAATTCCGCACCTTTTGATACGCCTGTTGTACCACCTGTATATTGCAATACAGCAGTGTCGCTCAACGTTGTTGCTGGACGCTTATAATGTGCAGAACTGCCTTTAGACATCGCAGTCGTAAATTTAACATGTCCTGGGATACTCCAAGCTGGAATTTGCTTACGCACTTTACGTAAAACAAAATTCACGAGTGTACCTTTTAAGGTACCTAACATATCACCTACTGTCGCCACGATCACATGCTTAACTGGCGTTTTACCAAGAATTGATTGATAAACAGAAGCGAAGTTTTCAATAATCACAAGCGCTTCAGTGCCTGAGTCATTCAATTGATGCTCAAGTTCACGAGCTGTGTAAAGTGGGTTCACGTTGACAAGAACTAAGCCCGCACGGAATACACCAAGTGCTACCACTGGATATTGCAGTACGTTTGGCATCATGACCGCTACGCGAGAACCTTTTGCTAAACCAAGGCTTTGAAGATAGGCTGCAAATTGACGGCTCGCCGTATCAAGTTCATTGAACGTTAATGTTTTATCCATAAAGATAAAAGCATCACGCGAACCAAATTTCTGGAAGTTTCTCTCAAAAATATCAACAAGAGAGGTATTTTCTGGTGGTAATTCTACTGTTTGTGGAATTCCAGTTTTTTGGTATTCAGCGAACCAAATCTTTTCCATAATGCCATATTCTCCAATTAGTAATACTTGGTTTTAAACTCTTATTTTCGATAATGTATTGAGCATCTTATTTAATTTATTGCTCAATAAAGCATCCATAGCCATAAATACATTTCATATATAACGTATTTTGTCGACTAGATGCTAGCTTTATCTTTGAATGAAGAGTTTATTTGCTTTTTGATAACCTCGTGGTAATACCTGCCCTTTTGAAGCACGTTTACCGATGTATTTCAGCAGATCATCACCTTTTAATTTCAATTGTTGTTGTCCAGCAACGACCTGAAGCACATCATCCAAGTTAAGTGTTGTCATAGACACAATGCGTTCCTTTGCATCCAACTGCATCAATTTATTACCTTTTCCTTTATTGAGCATTGGTAATTCTGTCAGCTCTGTCAGTAATAATCGTCCAGAACTGCTGAGTACAGCGATATGTGTACCATCAATTTGTTGCAATGGCATTGCGCTTGCATCATCTGCAAGCGTTAAAAACGCTTTACCCGCTTTAGCATTGGTGTCCAATTGTTTCGCTTGTGTTTTAAAACCATATCCTTTGGAGCTGATCGCTAATATTTCCACCTCATCTTCAGCAATCAGAATTTGTTGGAAATTTACTCCATTTGCTGGCGATAATTTCGAGCTTAATGGTTCACCTAAGCCGCGCGCTGAAGGTAATCCTGTAATTGGTAATGCGTAACTTCGACCAGATTGATCTAATACATACACTTTTTGATTGGATTTACCTTGTGCATGACTTAAATATTGATCTCCTGCACGGAAATTGACTTTATCTAGATCGATCTCATGTCCTTTCGCACAACGAATCCAACCCGCTTCCGATAAAATGACAGTGACAGGATCAGCTGGCATCAAATCTTGTTCACTAATCGCGGTCGCTTCTTCACGCTGAACAATTGGAGATCGGCGATCATCACCAAACTTTTTCGCATCTTCTTTTAATTCTGAAATGATCAGATTTTTTAAAGATTCAGGATTCGCCAATTGCTCTCGAATCACGGCTGCTCGACCTTCAAGCTCTTCTTGTTCACGGCGAATTTCCATTTCTTCGAGACGCGCCAAATGACGTAATTTAAGCTCTAGAATGGCTTCGGCTTGAATTTCATCAATACCGAAATGTGACATTAACACTTCTTTCGGATGATCTTCCTCACGAATAATGCGAATTACCGTATCAATATCTAAATACGCAATTAAAAGTCCCGCCAGAATATGTAGACGTTTTTCAATTTTATTCAAATGGTATTGCAAACGTCTCGTCACAGTCGTTTTACGAATTTCAATCCATTCCAACAAAATACGACGGATAGATTTTACTTGTGGACGACCATCAGCACCAATCATATTCATATTGACGCGGTAGCTCGACTCGAGATCGGTCGTAGCAAATAAATGGCTCATGACCGCATCTGCATCGATACGATTTGAACGCAAGACAATTACCAAACGTGTTGGACATTGATGATCTGATTCATCTCGTACATCACTTACCAACGGTAATTTTTTTGCCTGCATTTGATCAGCAATTTGGCTGATAATTTTAGAGCCAGAAACCTGATATGGTAATTCACTGATGACAATTTCATTTTTTTCAACCGAATATACCGCACGCATGCGATAACTGCCGCGCCCAGTGCTTTGTAATTTCAGTAATTCATCAGCAGGTGTAATAATTTCTGCTTGAGTCGGTAAGTCTGGACCAGGAATATATTCAGCAACTTTTTCATCAGACAAATTCGGGTTACGAATCAGTGCAATTGTACCCTTAACAACTTCCCGTAAATTGTGTGGTGGAATATCTGTTGCCATTCCCACCGCAATTCCCGTCGTACCATTTAAAAGAATATTCGGTACGCGTGCTGGTAAATTTACAGGCTCTTTTAATGAACCATCAAAGTTATCTTGCCAGTCTACAGTTCCTTGACCTAACTCAGAGAGCAGGACTTCACTATATTGTGATAGTTTGGCCTCGGTATATCGCATTGCAGCAAACGACTTTGGATCATCTGGTGATCCCCAGTTGCCCTGCCCTTCAATAAATGGATAACGATAACTAAATGGCTGTGCCATTAAGACCATTGCTTCATAACAAGCAGAATCACCATGCGGATGATATTTACCTAAAACATCACCAACTGTACGTGCTGATTTTTTGGGTTTACCACTATGCTTTAGACCAAGCTCGCTCATCGCATATACGATACGGCGTTGTACAGGTTTTAATCCGTCACTAATATGAGGCAATGCACGATCCATAATCACGTACATCGCATAGTTTAGGTAAGCTTGTTCTGTAAATTCTGCTACAGAACGATTCTCTGTCGCTTGGTGCGCAAGGCTTGTCATTGAATCGTGAAATCCTAATGAATGAATAGTTTAAGGGTGTATGCTAGTCTCCCAAACTGCGAAGAACAAGCAAGGTTGGACACTTTGTAAAGATAAAATAACAAAAAAAAGGCCAGTTGGTTTTATTTCATTTTAAATTGGACTTTTTTCTTGTATCCAATTAATTTTATTGAATATACAATAATCAAAACACAACTTTATAACAAATGATTTTACATACGCTCATCGTATGAACGGAACAAACATGCATAATTACATTCCTTATGATCTTCGCTCAAAATTATTTCAAATTGACCCTAATCTAGATGTTCATTGGCAAACGCGTTTAAAAAATATTTTTAATAGTGTTCCCGCACCAATACAAGGTCTGATACAGGAACAATTCCTGACTGCGAAGAATATTTACTGGGATCAACATCGACAATCATTCTCTTTTAAGGGCATTGTTAGTCTTCAGGATTTAAGCAGTCATTTAATCTCACCGAAAATGCGAACTTTGGCTGAAAAGATCGCAGCCACTTTAGAAACGCTTAAATCATATCAAGACGTAATTAAAATCGCCGATTACTTAGAAACTGTACAAAATCAAATTGATCGTATTGAAACAGAAGAAGATCAAAGTTTTCTTAGAGACAAACAACTCCTACGAAAAACTTTTTTATATGATGCTGCAAATATCATCAAAACACTCGACTTAAATGTTCCTGATAATTGCCGACATTTAACAGCTGAAGAAATTCGTACTTTTATTCTTGAAGTTCATATTAAACATCAAATTTTAGGCTATTGGTTCAAAACCATCCTCCCGAGACAACTGAAGCAAATTAGCCATCCATTATTCCAAGACTTTATTATTCAAGAACAAAAAATTCGTGATTTTGATGTCATTGAAAGCAGTCAGTATTTATATCTGGTCGCGACCATTCATGACTTTAGACAGAACCCATATTCTATCCGCCGCTTTTTAATGGAAGAAAAGCTAGGTCTTGAAGATCGAGTTTACCTAAATGGCGTGGTGTTAGATAAGAAACGCTTAAATGATCCAAGCTATTTAGAACAATTTAAATGGCAAGTCAGTCGAATTATTACGATCCAACGACAGATCACGACTCCTATTTTGGATCTGATGGAAAAATTTCATAACGTCAATTTTGATCTGTTATTACCATTACTCAAAAAACCGCTCGATGCTTCTGGATTTTCAGTTGAACAAGTCATTAACGAGCGACTTTTAGATTTCGAAAAAGCTTTAACCCTTGAGATCTTGCAACCTTTTCAATATGCACTGCGTCATTCAATTCGTCACCCTGATGAATTTGATTATTGTTTTATCAGTATGCATCGTCTGTTCTCTGATATTGCGAGTTTTTATAAAGACTTTTCAAGTGAACCCATTATCGCCTTCAATACTCAAGCTCAAATTTTCGAATATAAAATTTTATCCTATTTAAAATTGATGGAAAAAAGACGACATACTATTTTCGTGAGTTTAGATGCAGAGTCTTATGCGGCAAGTCATAGCAAATCTCAAGCAGCGATTGAGCAAGTCAAAACTATTATTGCCGATGCTCTAGACCAACATAAAGTCAATCAAATTGCTTTTAATCAGAAAAAAAGAGAACTCGAAAGCCAATCAAACAAAGGATTCTTTCAAAAAATGTTTGATAAAACTGAAAAGTTAAAATCGGAGCTTGAAGCGCTTAAATTGGCTGGAATTAATAATCGACGAATTGCATATTTAGATCTCGTGAAAGTGCCCAAAAAACATGATGAAACGACGGTGTACCTTGAGTTTGAAAGTTTGATTTCAATTAATCAGACTGAGCGTCACTATGCTTTTGTCAATGGCGACAATGGGGTATCAGCTTTGCCTATTTTAATTCAACTCCCTGAAGATAAAGAAAAATTCAATCTTCAGCAAGTGTCGAACACATTACATTTTGACTTAACTAAAGCACGTCAAAAATGGGTCTAAAAAAGAGGAGCTTAGCTCCTCTTTTTTCACAGATTTACATCCCCATAGACTCAAGTGTCTTACCTTTGGTTTCCTCACCGAGCACCAAGATCACGGCTGCAACTGCCAATAATACAGCGGTAAACATCATAAATACTTGGCTAAATCCATTTGAAGCCACCATCATATGGGTAACCACTAAAGGTGCAACAATCCCACCAATACGCCCAATTGCTGCTGCCCATCCTGATCCGAAAGCACGAATATTTGCAGGATATTGTTCAGGCGTGTAGGTATATAAAACGCCCCATGCACCAAGATTAAAGAATGACATCAAGCATCCCCAGAACATGATCATCGCTACGGTATCAGCCTGCCCAAAGAAATATGCTGATACTGCACACATTGCAATAAAGCCTGAAAGCGTCGCTTTACGCCCTAACTTTTCGACGAGCCATGCCGCGACAATATAACCTGGCAATTGTGCTAAAATCATCCCGAGAACATATTCAAAAGACTGCACAATGGTATATCCCTCTTTGACTAAAAGACTTGGTAACCACGTGAAAATACCGTAATACGAATAAACAATCCCAAACCAAATTAACCACAGCATTAAACTGCGCTTAGCGAAACCGCTTGACCATAACTGACCAAAACTGACATTTGAATGTGTTGAAACTGGTTTCACTTCAATTTTTTCGATGACTTTGACACCACACTGTCGCTCGATTTTTTGCACAATCGCGTGCGCTTCATTAATACGACCTCGATTGATCAAGTAAGGAACAGATTCCGGAACTTTTTTTAGAATGACGAAGACATAAAGTGCAGGCAAACCACCCAATAAAAATGCAACATGCCAGTCAAATTTAGGGATGACAAAATAAGAAACCAGTGCAGCACATAACCAGCCTAGCCCCCAGAAGCTTTCAAGTAACACAATAAAGCGACCACGAACATGGGCTGGAATGTATTCACTCACTAAAGTCACGGCAACTGGTAACTGTCCGCCTAAGCCTAAACCTACAATAAATCTAAAGATTAATAACCATGTTAAATTTGGTGCGAAAGCACAAAGAGCTGTTGCTATACTATAGATGACCAATGTTGTAGCAAATACTGCTTTACGTCCGATTCGATCCGCCAGTCCACCAGAGAATACTGCACCTATCGCCATTCCCACAAAGCCGATGGATACAACCCAACCTTTTTCAGCAGGCGTCATTTGCCAGTCTTCAGCCATCTTCGCCAAGATAAAGGAAATTAGTCCAGTATCCATTGCATCAAACATCCAGCCTAATCCAATCACCCACAACAAGGTGTAGTGAAATTTACCAATAGGTAAACGCTGTATTCGTGAGATTAAATCCATAGCATGCTCTCTGTGAGGAGTGATTTAAATACAACCAATGACAATCGCTGTTTTCTCAACACTGCTTTTTTTTATTTTCTAAAGAACCATATAAAAATGACCGATCACATTATCGGCCATTTTGAAAGATGAGTGTAAAAAGTTTAATTTACATCTTTTGATGACGCCGACTGTTCATCATCATCTTTATAAATAAATTTTGGCATTTCAAGGCCAAAGTAAATTGCGATACAACGCAATGTGAAACCAAAAACAAGAGTAGAAATAATGGTGATATCTTGTGAAAAACCGACTTCGATACAGCCCCAATAGAAAATGACCGCAACAAAAGAAATACTGGCATAAAGTTCGCGACGGAAGACTAAAGGCACATCGTTACATAAGATATCTCGTAAAATACCCCCTGAAACGCCTGTCAATACACCTGCCACTGCACAAACCACGAAACCCTGTTCCATTTGAATCGCAATTTGACAACCAATAATGGTAAAACCTATCAGACCTAAGGCATCTAGAAGTAAGAATACCGAACGTAAATGTCGCATCCATTTTGCGATAAAAATCGTAAATAATGCTGCACAACATGTAAGTACTAGATATTCAGGATGTTTCACCCAAGTTAAAGGATAGTGCCCTAGCAAAACATCACGAACTGATCCTCCGCCCAAAGCAGTCACACAGGCAATAATAATGACACCAAACCAATCCATACTTCGTCGACCTGCAGACAAGGCGCCTGTCATCGCTTCCGCAGTAATCGCAATAATATAAATAACGGTGAGTAACATTGCCCTACTTCCAAATGAGGGTTTTTAATGCGCAATATTCTAAGTTAATTAAAAATTAATTCTAGAGAAATCGCGCGCAACATTGCTTAATTTTTTTTCCTGATCCACAAATACAAGGCTGCTTCATCGTCACAGTTTGATCTGTCGTTGGGTCTAAAAAATACCACTGTCTATTGGTGAATACGAAATTTGAGGTTTCATGATGGACATGTACCTGATCGACATGTTGGTAATGTGCTTTGAATTCAACTTGAGCATGGGTTTTATCCAGACGAGGTAAATGCTGAATAACCTCTAATTTTAACCACTGATTGCTCATCGCCCAATCCCGAATGGCAGCAATGTCTAAATGACTTTGCTGACCTGATGCTGTGGTACTCACAATATAGTCGATTTCATGTTTAGCGAATGCACTATAGCGAGAACGCATGAGCTGTTCAGCACTTTCTGCAACACGCTGACCACGATGTAAAGGTTCACAACAGTGTGTATAAATTCCATGCCCGCAAGGACAATTGAGTTCGGACATCAATATTCCAAAAAAAATAGCACCTAATGAGATGCTATTTTAACTGAGTTTAAATCATTCTGATGGGTCTTGTTTTACGATGGGTACAATATGTACTTTTTCGATTTTATGACCATCCATTGTAACCACCTCAAATAGATATCCTTCTGCTTCAAAGGTTTCTCCATTTTCAGGTAAATGTCCTAAATGGAATAAGATATAACCAGACAGCGTAGAATACTGTTCTGACTCATCAACTAAATCACGATCAAGCAATAATGAAATATGACGAATATCAGTTGAACCCTCGAGCATGAGTGAACCATCCTCTAAGCTTTCAACTGCAGTTTCTATTTCATTTTCGTTCGGGAATTCACCCGCAATCGCTTCTAAAATATCAATCGGTGTTGCAATACCCTCAATGGAACCATATTCATTGAGCACAATCGCCATTTGTAAGGGTGCCTGACGCAATTGATCCATCACCATTAAGACTTGAGCGCTTTCATGGACTATGACAGGCTCTCGAATGTGTTTTTCGAAATTAAAATCGCCTGATTCAATATAGTCATTCAAAACGTTATGCGTGAGCACCACCCCAGCAATATTGTCTAGCTCGCCATGTGCAACGATCAAACGTGAATGTTTCATAGAAAGCACTTGATGTTTAATACTTTCAGGATCGTCATCTAAATCGATCCATTCGAGTTCTGGACGTGGGGTCATTAATGATTTGACTGGTCGCTCAGATAAACCTAATACTCCTTGCAACATCACGCTTTGGTATACAGCATTCTCATCCGAGAACATTTCCTCTACCAACGCTTGGGTAGCCAAAACATCATCCGTATTTGCCGATTGAGCATCTGCCGTTTTTGACTTACCACCAAGCATACGAATGACGGCAGATGCTGTTTTGAAACGTAAATCAGTCGTTGTTACCGTTTTTTCTTGGTTACGGCGCATCAATTGATTTAAAAACTCAATCAGGACAGAGAAACCAATTGCAGCGTATAGATAACCCTTCGGAATGTGGAAGCCTAGGCCTTCGACAACCAATGAGAAACCGATCATCATCAAGAAACATAGACACAGAATCACCACAGTTGGATGCTTATTCACAAAGTCCATGAGGGCTTTAGAGGCCCATAGCATGATTCCTATCGCAATAATTACGGCGATCATCATGACCGAAAGATCTTTGACCATACCGACTGCTGTAATCACACTGTCGAGTGAGAACACTGCATCCAATACCACGATCTGTACAATGACCATCCAAAATGCAGCATGAACAGGATTTTCTTCTTTAACATGAACTTTACTTTCTAGACGTTCATGTAGTTCTAAAGTTCCCTTCATTAACAAGAAAATACCGCCAAAAATCAAAATAAGATCTCGGGCTGAAAACGGATGATCAAAGATATGGAATAATGGATTCGTTAACGTGATAATCCAAGCGATTGACGCCAAAAGGATTAGGCGCATGCCAAGCGCGAGCGTTAAGCCTAAAATTCTGGCTTTATTGCGTTGCTCAGGCGGCAGTTTTTCCGCCAAAATCGCGATAAAGACGAGATTATCAATCCCGAGAACAATTTCTAAAATAATTAAAGTTAAGAGTCCCACCCATGCGGAAGGATCAGACATCCATTCAAAAATCATGAGTTACACTCCCACGTTTCAGGAAGATGGGATTCATTTAAACCAAAGTGATGAGGCAAAGTTATAAATGCAGTATTTAAATTTAGAAAATAAATAATATTTTGTTCTATTGAGCGATGTCGATCACTACTCATATTGATGTATTGGTTGCCGAACAGATTTTCAGTATAGAAAAGATTTTATTGCAATTCACTATTTTTTCGGTGAATCAAGATTGGCTTTATCAATCATTTTAGAATGAAACTACAAAATATTTCAAAAAATTCTTATTTATCTATACAGTTGTCACCTTTCTTGCTTAGATTAAACTGCATGATAAAGTTCATTTAAAAAAGGTGAGTAAATAAATATGAATACAAGCGTTCTTAATAACACCTTAGAGACCAATACATCAGTTAAATCAAAAGCAACTCAATGCCTTATTGCACTTTATTGTGGTTCTCGTTTTGGCAATAATCCTATTTACCAAGAAAAAGCCATTGCTTTGGCTGAAAAAATTGCAAGGCAAGGATTTGGCATCGTATATGGTGCTGCAAGTATCGGATTAATGGGACAAGTCGCAGATACAGTCATTGAAAACCATGGTGATGTTGTTGGTGTTATTCCTGAATTTATGCTGGATTACGAGGTTGCCCATAATCAGTTAACAGAACTTCACGTGGTGAGAACAATGCATGAACGCAAAGCCATGATGGCTGAACGGGCTAGTGCTTTTGTTGCGCTCCCGGGAGGTTTAGGTACATTTGAAGAAATCTTAGAAATCGCAACTTGGGGACAGTTAAATCAACACCAAAAACCAATGATTATTTATAACGTCAATGGATTCTATAATGCCTTGATTGCACAACTCGATCACGCAGTAGAAGAAGGTTTTCTACCTGCTCAACATCGTGCAAAAATCATCGTATGCGAGCATTCACATCAAATCATCAATGCCATCGCAAACTTGAAATGCCCTGAACAATTCGTGGTCTAAATTCAACAAGACTTTAAAGCATTACGCATGACGAGTAAAAAATAAAAGAGCCATATGGCTCTTTTATCATACATCTACACGATCAGGCTCTATTTCAACGTGATCTGATACGTTGCTGTAGTACCACTGACTTCATTCCCTACAATCAGTAAAGGCATACCCGTTGGAGATTCTTTTGCTGAAACAAAGGTTAATCCTTCAGGACCTAAGTCTCCTGCCTGACCTGCCTCGATATCGGCAGTGGTTGCATCAAGTTTTCGTGAATGAATATATTGCACAAATTGGGGTTGGGCAGGATTGGAGATGTCATATACCATCACGCCTCCAACTCGTTCTAAACCAATAAATGCATAAGTTTTCTGACCGATTTGACCTATCACCACGCCTTCTGGCTCTGGGCCTTTATTGTCACTACGATTATCGATCCCTGCTTCTTCATGGTTTGCATTAAAGATCTCAGGATGGTGCTGAGCAATATATTGTTCAAAATCATCACCCGAATCCCAAACCAGCTCTAATCCTGTTTGAGCATCATTTTCTGTCCAAATACTGACAGATCGTGCCCCGAAGCTATATAAATAATCATAAACTAAATTGCCTCGAGCATTGAGTTTAGGTGTGCCATCAGTATTCTTTTGATAACCTTCAGTCCAAGTGATATTCAAACGGCCAAGCATCTTGTCTTCACGGCATCCTTTAGCATCTCCATCGATCGCTTCACAATATGCAAAATGCAGAGGATTCAATTCAGCACCTTTCGCCAGTGCTCGTAACTGTGGTGGCAGATCTTCCCCTTGCCGTCTATCGAAACCATCTTTATGGACTAGATGCTTCACACGCCATTCTTCAACAAAACCCTTTTTAATATTACCTTGAGCACTCGGATTATCCTTTAATTTTTCTCCCCAATATTCAGGATCATCTTCACCCCAAGCACGAGCATCCCCTTCATTGACAGTGACAATATAGGTTTTACCATTGACTTCGTAACTTGAGATCGCATCTGGCATATATAAGCCACGAACATGCTGCCAAGTTTGAATATTGATCTTCGCAAGACCATTTTCACCATCGGCATCACTGACATCTAAACCATGACCTTGTAAGCCATGATCTTTAAAACCGAGCGGATAAACAGCCATGACTTTGGCATTTAAAACATCCACCTTAGCTAAGGCATTATTTTCCTGTAATGCGACCCATGCAATTTTGCCATCTGCGCTGAGTGTGATGTATTCAGGTTCAAAATCTTGCGCTACTGTTGCATTTGGACCATAAATTCGCACACCTTGATTACGTAATAGCTGTGCTTGACTGTTAAAGGCTTTGAAGTCAGCTGTTTTTGCAACTGGTTTGTTCAAATTTGAGAGATCAATGATTGAAATCGAACCTTCGGGATCAATCGCATAATCATGAGATGGCTCTCCTTCATTCGCCACCAATAAGGTTTTACCATCTGCACTAAAGGTCAGCATATCGGGTAGAGAACCCACTGGAACTTGGGCAATAAAGCTCGAATCATTGGCATTAAAAAGTGCCACGATTCCTGGATCTGTTTTATCTTTGGCTTGTACAGCCAAGGCAACAATTCCATTTTTTACAGCAACACTATTTACTTCTGAGTCTGTTAAATATGATTTAGCATCTAAAGAGCCAATCCATTTAGGTTGCTGAGGTTGGCGATAATCAAAAATATCAACCACGCCTTCTTTTGCGTTTACAACAAACAATCTTTGGCTTTGTGCATCATAGGCAGGTATCTCTGCTGCGCTGACCGCAAAACCACGACTTTCTGTACGACTGAGATAGTTGAGTTCAATCGATTCAGGCGTAATATTTGGTACTGATGTGATATTGTTAGTGTCATCATTACATGCCCCTAGCCCCAATGCACACATTGCGATCACAAGTGCGTTAGACTTTAGCTTCATTTTTTTAATCTTCTTATGATGTTGTTGGCAACAACTCTATGACCATGCGATGACAATGCTGTGACCATCAGATTGCAATTTTGTTGCAAATCCTTCGTAAATAAACCACAAGTGATACTGAGAAACTGTTTTAAAATATTAACTTACTAATATGATCCTACAAGATGAGCAGCACAGCACACCAACCCTTACAGCCTGAGTTTAGATTATTGGTGTTTTTGGTCTCGATCGGCTTTTTTATGCAAGGTCTAGACACAACTATCATCAATACTGCGATTCCTGCAATCGCTCATCACCTCAATGAAGATCCTCTACACATGCATAGTGTCGTGGTGGCTTATGTATTGTCAGTCGCAGCCTGTATTCCACTCAGTGGTTGGCTGGCTGACCGATTTGGTGTCCGAAATGTTTATTTTTCTGCAATTATCATTTTCACTTTGGCATCGCTCGGATGTGCATTTTCTTCTAATTTAAATGAGCTTTTATTTTTCCGAGTGATTCAAGGGATTGGAGGTGCTTTACTGCTTCCAGTTGGGCGTCTTGCAATGTTGAAAATCATTCCTAGAACGCAATTCCTTGCAGCCATGTCTCTGATGAGTCTTGCAGGTCTGATTGGCCCCTTAATCGGTCCTACTCTTGGCGGATGGCTGGTGGAGTACGTGACTTGGGAGTGGATTTTCTTAATTAATATTCCTATTGGACTCATTGGAGTTTTTCTCACATTTAAAGCCATGCCAAATGTGACCGAGACCCATGTTGCTAAATTTGATTTTTTTGGCTTCTTGTTATTAGTCATCGCGATGGTTGGCTTAAGTTTAGGGATTGAAAATTTTGCTAGCCCCTATCTTCCACTATGGTGGAGTATTGTTCTTATTATGTTTGGTTTATCTGCAAGTGCTTGGTACATGGTGCATGCCCATACCCACCAAAATGCTCTATTTCGTGGGAAACTATTCAAAAATCAAATTTTCGCGATTGGTATTGTAGGCAACTTTTTTGCCCGCTTAGGCGGCAATGCGATGCCTTTTCTTATCCCCTTAATGCTACAAGTTGCTTTTGGTTTTGAACCATTTATTACCGGTTTACTTATGATTCCAACGGTATTGGGTTCACTGGCATCAAAACCGATCATTCGCCAAATTATTCAACGATTTGGGTATCGTCGGGTGTTATTAGTCAATACCTGCCTTATTGGCTTATGTATTGCAAGTTTTGCCCTCACCTCAGCCGAAACACCTTTATGGCTAAGAACATTACATTTCTTCATTTTTGGTATGTTGAACTCACTGCAATTTGTTTCTATGAATACGCTAACCTTAAAGGATTTGCCTCAACAAGATGCTAGTAGTGGTAACAGTTTTCTCTCGATGATTATGATGGTATCCATGAGTATTGGTGTAGCGCTTGCAGGTACACTGGTTAATGTGTTCACCGCTTATCTTGGTACTGCACAAATGCAACAGGCCTTCCAATGGACCTTAATTTTAATGGGCTCAATTAATATTATTACCATGTTTATTTTTTGGAAAATTCCGAAAGAAATGGATGATGACTAATGGATATGGATTCTAGATACTGTCACTACCATTTACGTTTATTCGCGTTATGATATTAATTATATTTTGCACCAAACTTTAAGTGCTCATGAATTCAAAAAATAAGCAGCATATCTATTCGCAGAAGATTATCTTGTGGACTTCCCTTTTAGGTGCAGCCCTGATCGCACTCATGGTCGGATTATTGAGCTTTTTCTTTTTGCCGTTTCAACCAGCAACAGCTCAAGAATATCCAATCAAAGGATTTGATGTCTCACATCATCAAAAAGAAATTCGCTGGTCACAAATTCCCAAAAAGGAATATCAATTTGTCTACCTCAAAGCGACAGAAGGTGGCGACTTTAAAGATCGAAAATTTCAGGATCATTGGCTCAAAGCACGCGAGCATGGTTTTAAAGTCGGAGCGTATCATTTCTATCGACTTTGCCGTGATGGTAAAGTTCAGGCATTAAATTTCATTGATTCTGTGCCACGTAAAGAAGATGCCCTTCCTCCAGTCATTGATTTGGAATACGACAGCAATTGCATCAATACCTATAGCAAAGAACAACTGTTATATGAAATCGATGTTATGCACGATTTGCTGCATCAACATTATGGCAAACAACCTATCTTTTATGTTTCTAAAGCCTTCTATAACATCGTACTTGCGGGTGCTTTTACGAATACTCCACTCTGGGTACGTGAATACAACTCTCAACCTGAATTAAAAGACAATCCAGATTGGATCTTTTGGCAATACACTAATAAAGGTAAAATTAAGGGTATTTCTACACCAGTGGATTTGAATGTATTTAATGGCGATCAAAACGACTGGATAAAATTTCTAAAATTAAATCAAATTGAGCCATAAATTTTAAGGAGTCAGTACGTTACAACTAAAGAGATCTAACAAAAAAATAGAGTGCAACTGGGCTCAAGCAAGCGAGTTACGCTTTATAAGGATGACATGATGTCGCTTAAAAAAGGGATTTTAACAGTGGTTGGTCTTTTGGCTGTCACGCTCATGGCTGCGTTTTTTTATTTATGGCAACCATCAGGAAAGCTCTCCGAATTTAATCAATGGAAGGCTAAAATAGACCAACCCGTCAGTGAACAAAAATTAAATGTTCGCTTTTTTGGCGTTTCCACATTGCTATTTGATGATGGTAATTCACAAATTCTAATTGATGGTTTTTTTAGTCGACCATCTCTCATGAACATTGCTTTACAACGCCTCTCCAGTGATCAAGCACTGCTTCACAATATGATTCAGGACCATGAGCTTAAACGCCTCAAAGCCATATTGGTGACCCACAGTCACTATGATCATGCTTTGGATATCTCAGTGCTCGGAAGTTCACTCCCAAAAACTCACATCATTGGTTCGTTGAGTACACTAAATATAGCACGAGGCGGCAAAGTGCCTGAGCATCAATTGAAACTGGCACTGCCTTTTCAAGCACTACAATTGGGTGCATTTCGTATTACGCCTATTCCCTCACAACATACGCCACCTACAGCAGTGAACAATGATTTAGGTGAAGAGATTCTGCATCCACTGCCTCAGCCAGCACGTTTTTATGAGTTTAAAGAAGGCGGTAGCTTTGACTACTTGATTGAGCACAATAATCACAAAATTTTAGTTAAAGCCAGCACAGGTGCGCTTCCTAATCAATTTCAAAAGTTAAATGTAGATGTCTTGTTTTTAGGAATTGCTCAGCTTTCAAAACAATCACCCGAGTTTCAACAACAGTATCTCGCTGAAACCATTGATCAGTTACAACCGAAAGAAGTCATTCCAATTCATTGGGACAATTTCTTTAAACCACTTTCACAGCCTTTAGAGTTTCTACCACGAATAGCAGATCATTCTCCGAAAAGCCTACAACTCGTGATTGATCATGCACAGCATCAAGGTCGAAAGGTGACTTTACTGACGGAGCCTTACGCATACCCAATAATCAGCTCAACGACGCCTTAATTATGGGTTAAAATTAAGGCATCTCATGATTGATTGAACATTTTGCGAAAGATAATTCATATCGATATGGATGCTTTTTACGCTTCTGTGGAGCTTAGAGAGCGTCCAGAATTACAACACTTACCAGTGGTCATTGCATCTCATCACCCACGGGCCGTCGTTGCAGCAGCATCATACCCAGCTCGTGAGTATGGCTTACGTTCGGCCATGTCGATGACACAAGCCAAAAAACTTTGCCCACAAGTGATCGTCATTGAGCCAAATTTTTCTAAATACCAACATGCTTCAGCTCAAATTCATGAGATATTTCAAAAATATACCAGCATCATCGAACCCTTATCGCTGGATGAAGCATATTTAGATGTGACTGAAAATTTACAGCAGATCCCAAGTGCCACTGAAGTTGCAATGTATATTCGTGATGAAATATTTCAGCTTACTGGATTGACCGCCTCAGCAGGCGTTGCACCAAATAAGTTTTTAGCCAAAATTGCATCTGATTGGAATAAACCGAATGGCATTTGTGTGATCAAACCCAATCAGGTGCAACAGTTTATCTATGATCTTCCACTCAAAAAAATCCCTGGTGTAGGAAAGGTCACACAGGAAAAATTAAAAGCTTTGCAACTCGAAAAACTTGGGGATTTACAGCAAGTCGAAGAAAACTTTCTCACTCATCATTTCGGAAAATATGGCAAACAATTATTTCTCTATGCTCAAGGGATCGATGAGCGACCTGTTCAAAGCGAACGCCAAAGACAGCAAATTTCTAAAGAAACCACGTTTGATGAAGATCTTTTTTTAAACCAATGTGATCAATTTTGGACTTCACTGCTTTCTCGTGTTTGGCAAAATCTTCAAAACAAGGAAATGATCGCTAGAGGTATCAGCGTCAAACTCAAACTTAAAAATTTTCAAGTTTTACAACACTCTAAAAGCTTTAAACAACCTTTCAATCACATAGAGGATTTGCAACTGGCACTCAAATTATTGTTAATGGAAATGAATATTCCTGATGAATATCAGTTTAGACTCATTGGTGTTGGGGTGTATCAACTTTCAGAAAAACAACAAGACACGCAACTCAATTTATTCGGATTGTAAATTTCGTCTAGTTTTCATGCAAAAGAACAAAATTAAGTCAATTTTTTTCGCCTTTTTTTCCTTTTTAGAGTAATCTAATCGCGCAATACATTTACCCATGTGTCTGCTGAGATGTTGTTAGAAGACCTATATCTAACACATTTGTCCTGTGATTGGCGTGACAATCCATCCGAATATTACAGGGCACTCTAATCTGAATGGGTACAATGTCTTTTTCCTCCAAATATTTCTGATCTCCTCCCATAAAAATAAACTTTCAGAGATACAGCAATTAAACCGAATTCATAGTTCCAATTCCCCTATACTTTCTGAATCCTATACTGCGTTTCATAATCTATATATCTATAAGGGATGAGTTTTATGTCTGTTCAACGTTTACACGTTCAAAAACGTTTTTCTGAGGTCGCTATTTTTGGTCACTTCGTTCATCTGGCAGGTCAGTTAGCAGAAGACACGTCGCTCGACATTCGTGGACAGTCACAACAAACCTTTGACATTATTGACCGTTTATTGGCTGAAGCAGGTACAGATAAAAGCCATATCATGTCTGTGACAATTTATCTAAAAGATATTAAAAAAGATTATGCAGCATTCAATGAAGTTTGGGATGCATGGGTTTCTGATATTCAAGCTCTACCGCGTACATGCGTAGAGGCTAAACTGTATCATCCCGATGTTCTTGTTGAGCTAACGGTAATTGCCGCGAAACCTTGATAAAAAAAAGCATGCCTGAGCATGCTTTTTTATTTCAAAAATGATTAGCTAAATGCGCGAATATCTGCCAATCGCCCAGCGCTATACTTTTCTAATTTATGCTCAATCACGGATTCATCTCCCCATTCAATTGGCATATCCTCAGTGTATTCATCCAAAAAATCACGTCTTAACTGCACATATTCTGGGACAGCATGGTAAGAGATCACTTTGTATCCCGCGGTTTCAAGTAATGCATTTTGAAACTGTAACGTATGTCCACGTTTGAATGAAAATTTATCTTCTAAACTGACAATGGCAAGAACTTTACAATCCTTATTCATCACCACAAAATCAGCAAACATTGACTCATATTTACGGCGTGTACGCGGTAACTTTGTGGTCAGTAAGGCGTCAAAAGAGACATGTGCCAAAATATGCGCATTTGGCATGATTTCTTTAAGACGATTGAAAGTTACTTGCTGATAGGGGCTAAACACTGCTCTTTGACGGAGCATGCTATCAGAGGGTTGTTGATGCTTTAATCCTTTATAAGCAATGAACAACACCACAGCGAGTATGATCACACTCGCGATGATCATGATATCCATGACTAGTATCCTTATTTGAATTCTTATCGTTAATTTCTTTTTTAAACTACTTCAAAAAACACAACTTTTATTATTGTTTCATTATGCTGATGTTATACATCGCATAGTCCAAGTGAAAAGCGCTTCAGACCAAGCTTATATTAAACATGTTCTGCACTTATTGGCTATAGTTTAAAACATGAACCACATCACACTATTACATAATTGTTGGACAATGATGAAAATTTCATTTGAAGATAATACAATATCATCTGAAATGAAAAACTCAAAACCTCACTAAACTACTAATTTAAATGATTATTTTAAAATAAAAAAGAGACTTACCCAAATCAAGCCCAATATTCCGATAAAATGAGCATCATCGAAAATATTGTATAGAAAATGTTCAAAAAAGGACGCCGCAGCGTCCTTTTAAAAGAAATTATCATTTATGCACGAGACTTGGGTTTGGATTTACCCTTAGGTTTCCCCTCGCCAAAAGGTTTTTTGCGATCTCCAGTCTCACGTGGTGGCAAACCAGTGTGCTGTGTCAAGATTTGGCCTTTCTTCGGACGATTATTTTGTCCTTGTGATTGACCACGATTAGCGGTTTGACCCGTACGTTTTTGTGAATCACCTGCAACAGTTGAATTTTTCTTACGTGCAGATTGATATTGACCATCCGTGCCCTGAGGCTGATACGTCGGAATCAAATGTTGCTTAGAATTACCAATTAAGTCCTGACGACCCATTTCTTTCAAAGCTTCACGCAGTAAAGGCCAGTTATTAGGATCATGGTAACGTAAGAAAGCTTTATGTAAACGGCGGCGTTTTTCACCTTTTACAATGTCGACATCTTCAGTATAACGTGCCACTTTCGCAAGCGGATTTTTACCGGTGTAGTACATGGTGGTCGCAGTTGCCATTGGTGATGGATAGAAGGTTTGTACTTGGTCAGCACGGAAACCATTCTTTTTCAACCAAATCGCAAGGTTCATCATGTCGTAATCGGTTGTACCTGGATGCGCTGCAATAAAGTAAGGAATAAGATATTGTTCCTTACCTGCTTCTTTACTGAAACGATCAAACATTTGCTTAAAGCGATCATACGTCCCGATACCTGGCTTCATCATTTTATTGAGCGGGCCTTTTTCGGTATGTTCAGGTGCAATCTTTAAGTAGCCACCAACATGATGCGTAACTAATTCTTTGACATATTCAGGGTTCAAAACTGCAAGGTCATAACGTAGACCCGAACCGATCAAAATCTTTTTAATACCTGGTAAAGCACGAGCTTTACGATATAACTGCGTAAGAGGTGCGTGATCAGTATGCAAGTTTTGACAAACACCTGGGAACACGCACGATGGCTTACGACAGTTCTTTTCAATTTCTGGATCTTTACATGCCAAACGATACATATTGGCTGTCGGACCACCTAAGTCCGAAATAATGCCTGTAAAGCCCGGCGCCGTATCACGAATCTTTTCAACTTCACGTAAGATCGATTCTTCAGAACGGTTTTGAATAATTCGACCTTCATGCTCCGTAATCGAACAGAAGGTACAACCACCGAAACAACCACGCATGATGTTCACAGAGAACTTGATCATGTCAAACGCTGGGAAACGCGCATCGCCATAAGATGGATGTGGTAGACGTGCATAAGGTAAGTCGAACACATAATCCATTTCTTCTGTGGTTAATGGAATTGGCGGTGGATTAATCCAGACATCACGCTCACCATGCTTCTGCACGAGTGCGCGCGCATTCCCTGGATTGGTTTCTAGATGCAAAATACGGTTTGCATGGGCATAAAGCACTGGATCATTGGCAACTTCTTCAAAAGAAGGTAGACGAATCACAGCCAATTCACGTGGTGGCAATTTATGTTTAATCGCCTTAGATGATGGCTGTAACTGCACAATTTGCGTATCTGCATCCAAATTGTCGCCTTCACGAACAATCGGATTGCTGACCACTTCTTTTTGGAAATTCTGATACTGCGTTAAGCTGTTGCCTTTGTCTTTCTCAATTTCACAGCCATCAATATCTTCGGTCATCACATATGGATTGATGATTGGATCAACACGGCCTATGGTATCGACATCATTTGATGCGATCTCAACAAATTTAGCTTTCGCTGCACGGTTATGCTTATTAATAATAAATGCAGTACCACGAACATCAGTAATGTCTGTAATTTTTTCGCCTTTGGCTAGACGGTGCATCACTTCAATGATTGAGCGCTCACCATTACCATACATTAATAGATCTGCTTTTGAATCCATTAAAATAGAACGACGAACTTTGTCAGACCAATAGTCATAATGCGCAATACGACGTAATGAGCCTTCGATACCGCCTAGCAGAACAGGAACATCAGGGAACGCTTCACGACAACGTTGACAATAGACTGTTGCTGCACGGTCAGGACGTTTATTCGGTTGATTATCTGGAGAATAAGCATCATCTGAACGGATCTTACGGTCAGCCGTATAACGGTTGATCATAGAGTCCATGTTACCTGCCGATACGCCCCAAGCAATATTTGGTTTACCAAGTACACGGAATGCTTCAACATTCGTCCAGTCTGGTTGGGCAATAATACCAACACGGAAACCTTGCGCTTCAAGCACACGGCCAATGATACCGGTTACAAATGATGGATGATCGATATAAGCATCACCACAAACAAAAATAAAGTCACAACTATCCCAACCGAGTTGGTCCATTTCCTCGCGTGACATCGGCAAAAAAGGCGCGGGTTCAAAACAAGACGCCCAATATTTGTCGTAATCAAACAACGCTTTTGGCGCAGTCTGAGCGGTATAAGCAGTAGACATGGCTAGCAATTCTCGGCTGGCAGATGGAAGATCAAAAAATAGATCAAAGATGAAAGCCGATCATTTTACCATGAATTCAACTCAACTTGCTTGATTAAAAAACAATCAAATACAACTGCTTAAATTTTCTATTCATCACTGATGACCTAAGACCTAGTTGTGTACACTTAACATACAACAAAATCTAAACAAAAAATAATATGCATTTAATTTCAGTAACTTGAGCTTAGCAATTGACTCGATTCCTTTACGACTGATGATTTGGGTAATAAACAAAGTTGCTTTTCATTTTTATAGTGTTTGAAAAAAACGAAAGGCGTTTAATCGTGCTCAAAATAATACTCACAACCGTTGCCACCATGATGGCTTTATTAATTTCCAATTTGGCTTGGACTCAAACTAAAATTCCACAGTCTTACCAGCAACAAGCAGCTTGGCAACAATTACAACAAAGACTCCCTTCGAAGTTTCGTATCAATGACCAAAACAAACCACATGAGTACTACTGGAGTTGGAATGATTACCGTGTACATGTCGATGCTTATCCCAATACTAAAGCGCCAGCCAAAGTCATTTTATTACATGGCGTAGGTACAAATGGTCGTCAGATGAGTTTAATTCTTGGGCGTCCACTTGCCCAAAAAGGGTATGAAACCTTCGCATTGGATTTACCCGGTTATGGTCTGACACAATATCCTTCAAAAAAAGAAATTCGTTATGATCATTGGGTGAAATTGGTCAATGATTTTGTGAACGAACAAGCGCAAAAAGATGATCGTCCTATTTTCCTTTATGGACTCTCAGCAGGTGGAATGCTCACGCTACATGTGGCCATGCAGAATCAACATGTCGATGGCATCATCGGAATGACGTTTCTCGATCAAGAATTTAAAGACGTTCAAAAAGGAACTATGCGTTTTAGTGCTCTAAGCCCTATTCTTTTGCCAAGTATGAAAGCAGTAGCGCATACCCCTTTGAAGCAAATCACCTTACCTATGTCCTTGGTTTCAAAGATGTCAAAACTCACCAATGACCCTGAAGCCTTACGCATCATGTTGGCAGACAAAACATCTGCAGGTAATAGCATGAGCGTTGAATTTTTAAACAGCTATATGCATTACCAAAAACCATATCCTTTGACTCAGTTTAATCAAGCACCTGTGTTACTGACTCAACCTGAACAGGATCAATGGACTCCTTTAAAATTGAGCCAACCTGTTTTGAAACAGTTGAAAGTACCTTATCGTGTGATGAGTTTACAAAATGGCGGGCACTACCCTGTTGAGCAACCTGCATTAGATCAGCTGGTAAAATACAGTGATCAATTCATTCGTGAAAATTTACAACGCTAAATTGATCTATTGAACGATAAATGAATCACTTAGATTGTTTTGTAAGCATTTTCCTACAATCATCTCTTCCATTGTCGGCTATGCATATCAACGACACTGCACTATTCTTAAACCATCAGGAAACAGGAAGTTTCCCAAACAAAAAACAACAATAATAAGTTTGAGCATCAGGACGTGAGGTACGACAGGAGTTATACCTAAAAGCAGCCGATACGAAGAAAAGCCCATCAGGAAGATGGGCTTTTCTTTTTCTTAGACGTAGAATTTTTTAAGCACACTACACGTTGTCACGCTTGTAAAACAATTATTCATCATGCTTTTTCGCTTTCACAACACTTTCATGCATTCCATTTGTTAGTTTTAAAGTGTGTCACGCAACAACTCTGACTGTAATTTCCAAAGTGCAAGCAACTTATGCTGTTCCTACAATACGGAATAGCCTAGTGCAAACGGCTTGCATACAAAATTTTAAAGATTGAGGATGTGAACATGGCAAAAGCTTTATTTATTACTGCAAATTTTGGTGTTGAAAAAGATGAATTAATCAAACCCTTAGCATTTTTAAAATCAAAAGGGATTGAAACCTATCATGCTGCTGAAGAAAAGAAATCTGTTCAGACTGTGGTTGGGGATCAAGAGCCTTCTGATCAAGTTCAACCTGATTTAAGCTTCGATGAAGTCATCGCAAATGACTATGACATCCTGATTATTCCTGGGGGAACGGTGAATGCGGATAACTTGCGAATTCATCCACAGGTTCAAAAATTGATTCAAATTTTTGCTGACCATCAAAAACCAATCGCAGCTATTTGTCATGCGCCTTGGACATTAATTGATGCGCAACGTATCAAAGATAAAAATCTGACGTCTTATAAGTCAGTAAAAATTGATTTAGAAAATGCAGGCGGTAAATGGGTCGATGAAGAGGTGCATCGTTGTAATACTGGCGGTTGGCCGCTCATTACTTCACGTTGTCCTGATGATATTCCTGCATTTAATGAAGCCATTTATAAAGAATTGACGCAGTCTTAAAAGATTAAAACCCCTTTTTAGGGGTTTTATTTTGTATGTTTTACAGACTTTTTAAGTAATCTACGATTTCTTGCTCGCCTGCCATTTCAGCGAGTTCTAATGCAGTAAATTGACCTTTGTAAGCAACATTTGCACCTTTTGCGACTAGCAGTTGTACTACATCTAAGTACCCATTCTCTGCGGCTGCTTGAAGTGCGCTATAACCGTCATCATCAATTTGGTTTACATCAGCTCCGTTGTTTAAAGCTGTTTCAACTTCTGTGATTTCGCCTAATGAAGCCCAATAGATGAGTTCAGGAAGATGAAGTTCCCTATCATCGTCAGGGATTGGGGAGAATGAGTTAAGTTTCATGTCTTGTTCCATAATGAAAAATTCGTTTTTTCATTTAGTTTGAGTAGATAAATATAAGTCTTTCATTTCTGCTGAATCAGACATAAACCATTCTATCATTTCCCAATTATCTAATTCAGTCGAAGCATTACCCATGCTTTTTCTAATTGCCAATAACATTTCAGATAACTAAGAAATCCAGACTGATGTTTGGACTAACACATGCTCAGGGGAATTATCTTTCATCTTGTTATAAGAATAAGCATGCTGCATCAAGGCATTGTAAGCATGAATTACCGAATCATCAGCAACTAATGAAAGCTTAAAAGCAATTTTACGATAGTCTACACTCAGCATTCTTCCGATACTTAATTGATCCTTAGTCTTTCCCTTATATTTTGGATCTGAATTAAAGATAGCATCACTTGTGAACATAATGATGAACGGCTCTAATAATAAATTATATGTTTCAATTCTATCTACATGTAATTTATCTTCTAACTCTTTAATGCGTTCTAAATTTTTTAATTCTAAATCTGTATTTTTTTCGACATTATTTTTTATATGCCATCCAACGCCAGTTAATGCTAAAACTAGCAAAGGTGTTAATGTATTACTTAAAGCCACAACATAATCTATCCAATCTTTTTCCATATCAATGATAATAATTTTAAATATTATCATTATATTAGCTCCTGCTACTTTAATAAAAAAGCCCCCTTACGGAGGCTTTTAAATCATTCAATTATTTAAGCTTTGGCAATACTTGGCTGACTTGAACCAATCTTTTCAGATTCACTTTCATTCATAATCAGAGCCACTGCAATTGCGGTAATCAACACAGGTAAACCTACTGCCATAAAGTTAAAATGCGCTGGTAAGTTCATCCCTAATAAGCCACCAATCAAGATTGGACCAACAATTGCTCCCATACGACCAATCGCAGATGACCAGCCAATCCCTGTTGAACGAACTGCCAATGGATAGTACTGAGCTACGTAGCTGTATAACAACATCTGTGAACCAATCGATGCAGCACCTGCCAAGAACACCAAGATGTAAAGTAACAGCATATTCGACTGGAAGCCCATTAAGCTCATCACAATCGCACCCATTAAACCCAAGAACATCAATACAGGTTTTAAATGGTAACGGTCTGCCAAGATACCACCGCCAACGATCCCCACTACCGCTCCAACATTCATGACCATCATGAACATTAAGCTATTATCCATTGAGTAGCCCGCAGCCATCATCAATTTCGGTAACCAGCTGCTGAGTGCGTACATGGTTAATAAGCATGTAAAGAATGCAACCCAGAACAACAATGTATTTACAGCGCGACCGCGACGGAACAAGCTGACAACAGTTGCCGATTCAGGCTCATCTACTTGATCAAGCTCGAAAGTTGTATCTTTCTCAACTTTTACTTTAGGTTCAATCTTCGCCACAATTTGACGAGCTTCTTCCTGACGATTTTCTTTTACGATGAAAGTTAAAGACTCAGGTAAGAATTTCCAAATAATTGGAAGTAAAAGTAATGGAATACCTGCGATAAAGAACATGATTTCCCAACCAAAACTTGGTGTAAACCATGAACCTAATAATGCAGCCATCACACCACCTACCGCATAACCACTAAACATAGTAGTTACCAAGGTGCTACGCATTTTTTGAGGTGCATATTCTGAGGTCAAAGCCACAAGGTTTGGCATAACACCACCAATCCCTAAACCTGCCAAGAAACGCAAAATACCGAACTCAGTTGGATTGGATGCAAAACCACCCGCAAAGGTTAATCCACTGAATAAAATAATACAGATCATAATGACTTTTTTACGGCCAATCTTATCTGCTAAAGAACCAAAAATCATTGCGCCAAACATCATCCCTGCAAGTGCAGTACTTGCGAGCATGCCTGCTTGAACAGCACTTAAACCCCATTCATCCATCAATAATGGTAAAACTACGCCATTAATTGCTAAGTCATAACCATCAAACAGGATAATGAGTAAACACCAAGCGACAACATTGAAGTGAAATGGTGTGAATTTAGCATGGTCAATAATTTTATTGACGTTCATTGCTTGCTGTGACATTCCTCACCTCCTGTGAGAGATCGTATTTCAATAATCTTTAAGCACGATCCAACCAACTTTGAATTTAATTGTTGTGAGCGACGCATCAAAATCGTGTGCTTAAAGTCTGTGAGGTAAATTTCACATAATTCTGTGTTAATAAAAATTGAACGTTAGTCTAAAATCCAATCAAAATTAGGCTTTTTATCTAAATATCGCATTAGACCAAAGTTAGTTTGACTTATAAAAATCAGTGTTTCCATCATTTTATTGGTGAGTAATGATGATATCTCGGTCAAATACGAATTTATTAAAGTACTTATTTAATTATGATATTTTTCACTTAATTTAATAAAAAACCTCATAGATCAAAATCTATGAGGCCTTGAACAATTAATATAACTTTTTGTCTAATTTAATCTGAATAATTTCATTATCATCTGCAAGTTTTGCATTACGTCCACTTGAACCTGGAAAATTATTGTCATTCAACACTGTGATTAAATCAGGTCCTTCGATCACAATATCTTCAATGGTAAAGAATGGAAAACCGAAACGCTCACCCGTCATAATATCGCCTTCACGTGGCGTACCATATAATAAATTTGGATTCGCAATATCCATTAAATTGACCAAGTCCATCTTATTAACCAACTGCTTCGGTTCATTCAGTTGTATTCGAACTAATTTCTTAAAACCACCAATATTATTTTCAGTATCATCACGCTCAATTACAATACCTTCATTTTGACTAAATAACTGGAAATCACCAATTGCTGTTGCTTTAGGGTCGAGCTCAAAATAGTAATTGTCATTTGTATATGCTTTTTTAGCAATATCAAATTTTGAAATTAATAAATGTCTTTGCGCATTCTTGCTTAATGGTTTTTCCAGCATTGGATATAAATATTGACCATCTGGAGAAATAGCCATGCCTTCAAATCCACCACTTCTTTGCACGAGCGCATTTTCTATTTCAGCCGCACTTTGATGAAGTTGATTTTGTGGAGATCTAAGCTCTTCTCCTTCTTTTTCAGGATGAGGCAATGCAATCGGAGCACTCTTTAAGACACCATCAGCACTAAAATGCAGTAAAAATGGACCGAATTCATCTCCGATCCAAATATCGCCATTTTTATCACGCTGTATAGATTCCGGATCAAAATCAGCACCTGTTAAAAGGCGTTCTGGCGTACTCTCATTGACAATTTTGAACGGTACTAACTTATTCGGATCACGAAGCTGTATATGAGACAGTATTTTAACGTTATTTGAGTTGGTCTTAGCAGTTCTAAAATCTACTGAAATATTATAAAGACGTAATAGATAGTCTGCTGAGTTATCTTGTGCCCCAAATCCATTATCAGACATTACAAGATACGTTCCATCAGCATTTTTTAATGCCCCAGAAAATCCTTGAACTGGCTGACCTTTAAATGGCGGATAAATACCATTTGCACCTTTAACATAAAGTCCTGAATCTGGTCCATCGGCATAGGTAGCTACATCAAGCTTTGCAAATGAAACAAGTGTAGGTTCATTTATTTGATTTTTTGGATCTGAGGTGATCTTATCATCAGAATCATTACAACCGCTAAGGGCTAAAAATGACAATAGTATTGTGCTTAAAAGTGTCTTGTTCATAAATCCATATGTATCACTTAATTTAGGACTCATGATTAAACGGCATGATGGTGTCATTCCTCTGACAGATCAATGAAGATTTGATGAAGGCTTTTATTATTAGTTCCTCACTATATAAAAATCTTTATCAGTGAGTTCTAAGATACATTTCCCTTTATATTTAATTCTTTATTTCAATTTATATATATAAAAAAACACCCCCTTCGAATGAAGGGGGTGTTTAGAATAATGAGCTGGCGATGACTTACTCTCAC
>NZ_JBWYJB010000006.1:0-167860 GCF_056784015.1 Acinetobacter sp. ANC_7655
TTTAGCTTCTTTAGCTTCTTTAGCTTCTTTAGCTTCTTTAGCTTCTTTAGCTTCAGTGTTCGCGACCTGTTCTTGAGATGCAACCGCATCCATCATTTTTTCATCAGCTTCTTGTGCAAATACGCTGGTGCTCATTAGTACATTTAACACAACGATTGAAGCGAAGGATTTGCTTGTAGTTATGTCTTTCATATTTTTAAGAAACAAAGTCATACCCCATCTGCTCAATATTTTCATTTTGGCAAATCATATCATTAATAAAAGATTAGAGCTGAATAACGAGATTTAATTCATTCGACCTGTATGCATATAAACGTTTAAATCCACCATAAACTAAACCCGAGTTCTACATCCTGTAAAACTCGGGTCGATGAGGTTGTGCTTTTCAAAAATCATATTATTGTTTTATTGGCTTTCCTTTCCTACATCATCTCCATGATGATTTTCCGTCGGCGTCGTCTTCCATATTGGGATCATTCCATTCCCATTCCCTGTGCCGATAAGCTTAGATTACGCTTAAGCTCGCTTCGTGACTATGGGTCAACAGACACATTCATTGTAAGCAATTTCTTACACGCATCTATTCACACTTGTTTGCCATCTTTATAATCTTGCGCAATTTCATCTGTCACTTGTTTCTCTTCTTTCTCAGCTTTCGCAATACCTTCTTGAATCGCCTCCTGAGCCTCTTGCTCATCAGCATCCGTCTGTTCTAATTCTTGCTGTACTTGCTCAAATTGTCGTCCAGTTTGTAAAACAACGTACACAGGAAAGTGATCCGAACCAATATGCGGTAATCGCTCCATTTTCACCAAAGCAAAATCAGTGCTGTGGAATACATGATCGAGTGACCATCGTAATAGCGGATAGTCCGCATGGAAGGTATTGACATAATGACGTCCAACACGCGGATCTAATAAACCACTGATACGTTGAAATAGTCGTGTGGTACGAGACCATGCCACATCGTTTAGATCTCCCATGACAATGCAACTTTCATCCAAGTCTTTAATTTGATCACCCACAATCAACAATTCAGCATCACGTAATGTAGAGTCTTTGGCTTCAGTTGGACTCGGCGGTTTGGGATGTAAACAATATAATTGAACTGGTTGTCCAGAACGTAATTTCACTGTGGTATGAATAGAAGGAATCTCATTACTCAGTATGAATTTGACTTCGGTATCACTCAATTCCAACTTACTGTAGAGATGCATTCCATAGAGATTATCTAAAGGTACTGGAACACGATAAGGATAATCCGCTTCGATGACTGAAAGTTCATTCTGCCAGGTTTGGTCTGTTTCAAGCGTCAATACGATATCGGGTTGATGCTGATGAATCTGTTCAATCAAACGATGATATTCTGTATTTGGTGTTAAAACATTCGACACAATTAAAGAGATTTGCTTTGATGGATCAAGTTGATCTGGTTGGACCTGTTTCACCTGTTTTTTCCAAATTAAGGTATAAGGCAAAACCATCTTCAATTGATATGCTAATGCAGCAATTAATCCAACAAATATGACTTGGCGTCTTAAATCCCATTCCCCATCCCAAATCAACAGGAGGATAAATGCGATAAAGCCTAGGGCTAAAATTTGTAGTCTTGGAAAATCGGCACCTCGAAACCACCACTCATCACGCGGAATCAAAGACCAAAAACTTAACCAAATCACAACAACAGCCAGTATCTCAATCCATAGCATAGCGCTTCTCTTTATATATTCTTAATTTTTCGATGATTCATAAATTTATATTAGTTTTGCATGTAACATAAACAAGATATATTGCACAATATATTTGCTGTTTTGATTGTGTACCACTTGCAGTTATACACTCTTTTGATACACTCGAACCCCCTTTTTTATTTTAACGCACCGAGGCAAAGTGACATGAAAGTAGGTCTGGTCGGTTGGCGCGGGATGGTTGGTTCCGTCCTTATGCAACGTATGGTTGAAGAGAATGATTTCGCTCATTTTGAGCCATTCTACTTCTCTACCAGTAATGCAGGTGGTGAAGCCCCTGCGTTTGGTGGTAAAACTGCCCCAGCACTTATGGATGCGACAGACATTAATAGTCTGAAGCAAATGGATGTCATTATTACCTGCCAAGGTGGTGATTATACCACTGAAGTTTTCCCTAAGTTGAAAGCTGATGGTTGGAATGGTTACTGGATTGATGCTGCATCTACAATGCGTATGGACGATGAAGCAATCATCGTATTAGATCCAGTCAACATGAATGTGATCAAAGACGGTTTGGTAAAAGGTACGAAAACATTTGTGGGCGGTAACTGTACTGTTTCATTGATGTTAATGGGTCTTGGTGGTCTGTTCCAAAACAATCTTGTTGAATGGGCGACTTCAATGACTTACCAAGCTGCTTCTGGTGCGGGTGCGCAAAACATGCGTGAACTCATCACAGGTATGGGCTATTTGTATAACAATACAAAAGATCTATTAGACGATCCTCGTTCTCCAATTTTAGATATCGACTCTAAAATTGCTGAATTACAACGTGGTGAAGGATTCCCTTCAGCAAACTTCGGTGTACCTTTAGCAGGTTCTTTAATTCCTTATATCGACAAACAGCTTGAAAGCGGTCAATCGAAAGAGGAATGGAAAGGTCAAGTTGAAACCAATAAGATTCTTGGTAATTCACAAATTGTACCTATTGATGGTCACTGTGTACGTATTGGTGCAATGCGCTGTCACTCACAAGCATTGACTTTAAAACTTCGTAAAGATGTTCCTTTAAATGAAATTGAAGACATCATTGCAAGTGCAAATGACTGGTCTAAAGTTGTGCCGAACACACGTGAAGCATCAATGACTGATCTTACACCTGTTGCAGTAACAGGCACGCTTACTGTTCCAGTAGGTCGTTTACGTAAACTCAATATGGGTAAAGAGTATTTAGGCGCGTTCACTGTTGGTGACCAATTACTTTGGGGTGCTGCTGAACCTTTACGCCGTATGCTACGCATCTTGATTGACTATAAAAATGCTTAATATTTAATAGTCACTTCAATAAAAAGCCGGTCTGATTAGATCGGCTTTTTTTATGCAATTTGAATTGATTAGAGCTTGGAGTGCTATTTGAAAGGAAATATTATGACATCGATACAAAAAACAGTTAAATTACAATCTCATCACTTCTTATTTCGAACATCTTGATCGATGCATAATGATGAACTGAGAATATAAAAAATCGAGATTAAAAACAGTCCAATATTTCGAGCACTCAGGTATTAGATTTGCAATAAATTCATTGAATTCAATGAAGGGGAAAAATTATGTTGTATGTCATTCCATTTGTCGTCTTGTTGTTAATCGCACTGGTGCTCAAAAAACGTGAGGATAAACAAAAAAATGGTGACACAGGATCAACAAAATCTAAAAAAAATGTGAGTGTAAAACGCGCTAAGAAAAGCCCTAAAACTCGCTCCACCCCACAACAAGCCTATTCACAGCACGGTCATGGCGCACCACAAGACTTAAGTGCTGAACCAGTGGCTGATGAACTTAAAGCCAGCATTGAATACTTAATTCAATCAGAAAGCTATATGTCAGCCGAAGCAAAAATCAATCAAGCATTGAATCGTGATCCTAGACAACATGAGCTTTACTCGTATTTGATTGATATTCACATCCTACAGAATGATGAATTTGCTTTAAAACAATTAAGTAATTATTTACGCTCCACTGGATTACATTACATTGCGGATGAAGCTGAAGACAAACTTAAAGCTGCAAAAGAAGCGGAACAGAATAAAGAAATTGCGAAAGAATCACGGGATATATCGAACACCGAGAATCAGCCTCGTCATGCTGCACAGTTTCATAGCACCAGTTTTATAACTGAAATCCCTGCAGTGCAATCAGAACAAGCCTTTGATCATCTCATCAAATCACAGGATGAACAACATAGCACTCAGGAAAGCACACCCACTGAAACAAATGAGACCACAGAGCAATCTTCTCTTCCTTCTCAAAGCTCAACATTTGTGTTTGAAACAGAACAATACCCACATCCCTTACAAGCCAAAGAGAAGAAAAGCACTCCTGAGGAAGAAACTGAGCATGTCTCTGCTGAACCTACTGCTCATTTTGTATTTAGCTCAGAACAGCTGGATTTAGCAGAAGAGTTTACGCTCAATAAAACCAATGAAGAAATCATTGACCAGCTCCCTTCTGATCAGGCTGAAAATCAGCAGGCAACTGAACAACAGACTCCATCGCAAAACGAGCATTTTGAACTCGATTTTTTTATGGAAGATACACCTCAACCCACTTCACAACATCCATTCGAGCAAGTTGATGAGAAGGCTCCTGCATCAAAAGAGCAAACATCTTTAGAATTTATAACGACAGATTTAACTTTCGAGCAAAATGCTCAAACACAGACTGAATCTGAAACAACCAATCAATCGACTGAAGATCGCGCACCCTTAGAGTTTGATTTAGACTTCACCAGTTTTCAGTCTGAAAATAAATCACAAACAGAATCAGTGCAGTCGACCGCTAGAGAGAACCGTGCTTCAGAAAATGAGTCCATCCAAAATCTCGACTTCACACTTGATTTGAGTCAAGAATGGGGTGAAAAAACAGATCTCCCTCATTCAGCACTGAGTTCTTCTCCATCAGAAAAAAATCTACAAGAACTGAATATTGAAATCGATCCATTGGAATTTAGCTTTTCAGATCAGTCGGAACAGCCTCATTCTCAAACAACATCTAAGGATGAACTCACTTTTGATCTTTCAGATGATTTTAACTTTGATGCTGAAATATCTAGCTCAGCAAAAGTTCCAGAACAAACCATGAATGATCAGAATTTAGATTTCGTGACTTTAGAATTTGAAGAAAATCTTGATTCAAAATCTACAGAAAAAAGCTCAATTGAACCAACAAACGAATTTAATTTTGACCTCAATTCTTCAGATGAAAACGTAGAAGTGCAACACAGTCATTCGTATGAAACATCTGCGATAAAAATGAATCCGAATCGTCCTGATGATCCTCTTGTGCAACGTTATCCTGAATTACTCAACGTTGATGAAATTCAACTTAATTTAGATTTGGCGGATCAATACATTAAATTTGGCGCGTTTGATGAAGCAGAAAAATTAATTACGGAATATGAATCGCATTACAATGACGAACAAAAAATGCGTGCAGCAAAACTCCGAGAGAGCATGGAATCTGATTCCAATTAATCTTAATATGAAGCAGTCTAATCAGGCTGCTTTTTTTATGAGTTCAAAAATAGCTTTAATCTATATGGGTGGGACATTTGGTTGCGTTGGTGAACCTTTAGCGCCTATGCCTGCTGCCGATTTTTTTCCGCAATTAAAAGAAATTTTGCCCGTTCAAAATCAAATCGAGCTTGTCCAGGCTCATGAGATTAAAGACAGTAGTGCATGTACGGCACGTGATTGGTTGCTGTTAATCCAACAAATCCAGCAATTACAAACTAAACAATTTCAAAAATTTATTGTCATTCATGGTACCGATACCATGAGTTATGCTGCGGCTATTCTTTCTCGATTTCTCCATGATACGTGTCGAGTCATTATCACAGGTAGCCAATTTCCCCTACTCAATCATGCCGCGACAACTTTGCATCCATCGAGCGACGCTTTAAATAATCTAAATCATGCCATCCAACATATGGAAAATGTGTCTGATGGTGTTTACTTATGCTTTAACCATCAAATTTTTCATGCTAGAACTGCAGTTAAGACTCATCGCACGGCACTAAATGCATTTTGTGGTGAAGCATTTACAAATGTCATCAAGCCCATATCAAGTTCTTTTTTCAACATTACTGAGCAACATATTGAACGCTCGATACAACTCAATATTGCGAATCTGAGTCTTCGCCCCATTGAAATCAAATTATTCAATCAGCATTTAACGCGTTTTATCGACAATCCGCCTCATGTACTCATACTTCAAGCATATGGAACCGGTAATTTAGCAATTAATGCGGATACCACAGATATTTTGAAGCAGCTTCGTGCCTTAGGCTGCCATATTGTATTAAGTAGTCAGGTCATGTTTGGAGAATTAGATCAACGCTATGCAATTAGCAGTTGGATTAAAGCATCTGATATTTTGATCGACGATACACTCAGTGATGCCGATCTTTATGCCAAAATTCTAAAAATGTATTTACAATACCCCTCCACAGATCAATGGTTACAACATTGGTATGATTCATCAAATTAGAGGTTCAAATGCCGCGTTTTGCAATCGGAATTGAGTTTAGTGGCGTTCGGTATCGAGGTTGGCAAACACAGCAACCTGGTGTGCCGAGCGTACAAGAAACCATGGAAAAAGTGTTGAGCAAAATTGCTGATGAACCCATCATTTTGCATGGTGCGGGTCGAACAGATGCAGGTGTTCATGCCACAAATATGGTGGCTCACTTTGACACAAATGCAATACGTCCAATTCGTGGCTGGCTTATGGGGGCTAACAGTACACTCCCTAAAGATATTGCCATCCAATGGATTCAAGAAATGGATAGTGATTTTCATGCACGCTTTAAAGCGCAGGCTCGCCGTTATCGTTATGTCGTTTATAACAGCCCCATGCGCCCTGCCTTACTCCACAAACAGGTAACGCATGCTTATTACCCACTTGATGTGGATAAAATGATTGCTGCAGCCTCAAAATTTGAGGGTACTCATAACTTTGAAAGCTTTAGAGCTGCTGCGTGTCAATCCAACCAGCCTGTACGCCATGTGAGCCATTGCAAACTCATCAAACACGGTGCTTACCTCGTTCTAGACATCCAAGCAGATGGTTTTTTACACCATATGGTTCGCAATATTATGGGCTGTTTACTGGAAATCGGTCAGGGCATGTACGACATTGACTATATCGATGAAATATTCGCAGCAGAAGACCGTAAAGCAGCAGGGATCACAGCACCACCTGACGGCCTTTACTTTATCCAAGCACACTATCCTGCAGAGTTTAACTTGCCTAAAGTACCCCTAGGCCCTCATTGGTTAAACATGCCTGAATAGTTTTTTATTTTGAATTGAATAGAAAAAAATCCCTTCAAAAGAAGGGATTTTTTTAGCGCTGTTTCCGCTTACGATATTCAACAGGTGTCTCATTGGTCCATCGTTTAAAGGCACGATAGAACGTACTTGGTTCCGAGAAACCCGTCAGATAGACAATTCTCTCTACGCTTTCATTGGTGTTTGCCAAAAGTTTTTTAGCTAAACGACAACGATAGTCAGATAAAATTTGCTGGAAGCTTGTATTGGCTTCACTGAGCTGTGTTCTCAAACGACGTGGGGTAATATTCAACTGAGCCGCCACAGTTTCTAGCGTTGTTTCTCCACTCTCAAGTGTAGAACCAATGGCACGGCGCACCTCACCCACTAAATCGTATCGAGCCAACTCCTGTAATTTTTCAATCGCCAACTGCTCATGTAGTTGAAGTAATTCTGGCTCGGCTTGCCAAAGTACATAATCTAAAATTGCAGGATCAAAATAAAGTCGCGTTTCTTTTTGACCTAAACTTACCGGGCACTCATATACACGGAAATACTCATCGTCTGAAGCACCCTCGCTAAAGTTAAAATCGATATATATAGGTTGAAAACGACCTTCAGTAATAAATTTGAAGAATCTTAAAATGCCTGAAATCGCGCACTCAGAAAAATGACGATTGACTAGGTTTTCAGAGAAAGGTTGTTCACCATTGGTTAGGTAGCAACGATCATCTTCAATAACCAATTTGGCATGAAATGCATCACTGATTAGACGTTGATATGCTAAAGCCCTTTTCAGGCCTTCGCCAAAATTTTCAGATGAAATAAAAAGATGTTCAATCACTTGACCACGATAAAGTGGTAAATGCTCACCTAAATGTAGACCAATGTCTGGATCTTTACTGACTTCTTCGGCAGCAACCCAGAAAGCGTACTGCGCGCTTAAAGGCGTACGCGCATTTTGATCTACTTGATTTAAGGCCACACCCGCTTTTGTTAAAATTTCTTCTGTGGGCAATCCAGCACGACGAATTGCTTGATAACCTAATCGTAGAACAACCGAAGCATCAGTTAGCTGACTCACGCAGTGCCCTTCCTTGTATGTTATTAATATTTACTTAAAACTTATGAATTAGATTACAGTCGATTGACCAAACTGACAACATAGTTAAGCATTTTTTTGTTTAAAAATTTTATTTGTTTGTTCGACAAGTTTGACCATAGAAACGCCGACTGAACTTGGTTTAACCTTGTTTTTTTCTAAAATTTTGCCTATAATTTGCGCCTTTCCAATTTGATCATCAGGTAGGCTATGGCCAATAAAGAGGAACTTATCGAGTTCGAAGGCGTTGTCACCGAAACGCTTCCTAATACTATGTTCCGTGTACGTTTAGAAAACGGTCACGAAGTAATTGCACACATTTCTGGTAAAATGCGTAAACACTATATTCGTATTTTGACTGGCGACAGTGTTAAAGTTGAAATGACACCTTATGACTTATCTAAGGGTCGCATTACTTACCGTGCACGCTAAGTGTTAGTAAGCGAAAAGCCACATTGAGTGGCTTTTTTTGTTTTTGTACTTTTATTTTATGAATCGCATAGAAAGTTCATTCAGCTAAATCAATCGCCTGTCTTTGTGATAAGAGACAAATTCAGATATATAGAATAATTAAACTCACTATTTGTTCTTAACTTTCAATCAAATATAAAAACAATGCTCATATACACACTCAACCACAAAAAATCGTCGTACTGCCCCACTATTTCGTGCACTAAATAAATTGTGTTTTTTGCCCATCTGCATATTTACACTTTTCCTGTTTACGGCATGCCAAACAGCAAATTTTCAGAACAAAAAATATGAACACTTATGTTTCACAATTTGTACGGCAAGATATCCAACATATGCGTGAAAATATCAATTTGAATTCTTTTAACATTAAACTGAAGTCTAATCTTGTGATTCGAGATGAGCGGGAAATTTTCACTTTTGAACGTATAGTCAACACCGCGATTCCAATGGGAAATTCGATGAAAGATGAAAATGGTTTTATGATTCCTGTACAGACAGCTTCAGCAAGTCAGTCATACGGTAACGTAATGACTTGCTCAAGTGTTTTTAGCTTAAAAAAACAATATCGCTTTCAAAAGCTCGGCAATAAAAAACGCAGCTCATAGGCTGCGTTTTGAATGAATCAACTGAAATTAGTTAAGCGCTGCAACAACTGCTTCACCCATTTCAATTGTCCCAACCTTCTTCATGCCTTCAGACATAATGTCAGCTGTACGTAAACCTTGGTCTAAAACATTCCCTACTGCATCTTCAATCGCTTTTGCTGCAGCTTCTTGACGGAACGTATATCGAAGCATCATTGCAACAGATAAAATTGTTGCCAATGGGTTTGCGATATTTTGACCTGCGATATCTGGTGCTGAACCATGACAAGGCTCATACATCCCTTTACCATTTTCATCTAAAGAAGCTGATGGCAACATACCGATTGAACCAGTCAACATCGCAGCCTCATCAGACAAGATATCACCGAACAAGTTACCTGTTACGATCACATCAAATTGTTTAGGTGCACGAACCAATTGCATTGCTGCATTGTCGACATACATATGTGACAAGTTAATGTCAGCATACTGTTCAGCATGCAACTGAGTTACTGTTTGTTTCCAAAGCTCAGTGACTTCAAGAACATTCGCCTTATCCACTGAACACACTTTACCACCGCGTAGTTTCGCCATTTCAAACGCCACTTTAGCAATACGTTTGATTTCTGACTCTGCATATACGTCGGTGTTAAAGCCTTGCTTCTCACCATTCTCTAATTCACGAATACCACGTGGTTGACCGAAGTAAATACCACCAGTTAATTCACGGACAATTAAAATATCTAAGCCTGAAACAATTTCAGGTTTCAAACTTGAAGCATCTGCCAATTGAGGATACAAGATCGCTGGGCGCAAGTTAGCGAAAAGGTTAAGTTCGCTACGTAATTTCAATAAACCACGCTCAGGACGAATTGAGCGCTCAATTGTATCCCACTTCGGACCACCAACAGCACCTAACAAAATCGCATCTGCTTTTTTTGCTTGTTCAGAGGTAACTTCTGGATAAGGTGAACCATGCGCATCAATTGCAGCGCCACCCAATAAACCTTGTTCCCATGTTAAATCTAGATTGAATTTTTCATTGACACGGGTGAGGACCTGTTCAGCTGCTTTTACAATTTCAGGACCAATGCCGTCACCAGCTAAAATCAAGATTTGTTTAGACATGAGATTTTCCATTTGTAAAGTTAGTATGAACTAACGTGTTTTTAAATTTTTTTGTTCCACAAACTCACCTAGTCCATTGAGAACATTATAGGGTTTGCAGAAACGACGAATGGTTTGTTGCTCTTGCAACAAGTCAACACATAATGGCTCTGGTGCAGAAGCATCAAGTAAACTTTTTTTTCCACTGCTTCGATCTCTAAACATTACAAATCGGTAATCTTTTTTTGCTTCGAAGCGATGGATGACATTAATAGTTTCTGCTTTTTCCTCTGAAATCGGATAAAAGCGAACCACCACTTCATGCAGTCCAGCAGGAACTGAAAGATATAAGGCTTGCGGATCTTTCAAAGAGCCAGCATTTAATCGCACGATACCTTGCTTGATCGCACGCTGATCTAATCTTCGAGATTGAGCATCAACAATGGGATGCTCATCGAATCTTTCAAACTCACAATTCAGCGTTCCTGAGCAATAAATCAAAGCATGATTTCTGGTTTCAGGCGTTTCTTTAATCTTTTTCAGTTGTAATCGGTCTACGGTCTGACAAGCGGATAAAACGGCGACAGACAATCCGAAAAACGCGTAGCGTAATAAAACTTTTGCCTTCATTTGTGCCCAACCTCACCAAACGGCGCAAAACTAAAAGAATAATTTTGCACCGATATTAGCAAGACTTGAATCAGAGCACTATAGCTTTAAGTATCAGTTACGCTTTGATTTCTTGGAATACCCATGGGCGAACAGCTTTAGTTCTTTCCTCATAAGCACGAATGTCTTCTGCCGCTTGTAACGTTAAACCAATATCATCTAAACCATTCAACAAACAGTGCTTTCTGAATGGATCAACTTCAAATTTAAATGCTTCGCCTGTAGGTGTACGTACTTCTTGTGCTTCAAGATCAATCGTTAACTGATAACCTTCTTGAGCTGCACACTCTTTGAATAATTGATCCACAATCTCTTCAGACAAGATCACTGGTAACATGCCATTTTTAAAGCTGTTGTTGTAGAAAATGTCTGCATAGCTTGGTGCGATTACGGTACGAAAACCATATTCTTCTAAAGCCCATGGCGCATGTTCTCGGCTTGAACCACAACCAAAGTTGGCACGTGAAATCAAGATTGAAGCACCTTGATAACGTGGTTTGTTCAACTCAAAATCTGGATTCAAAGGACGTTTTGAGTTGTCTTGCCCCAAATAGCCTTCATCTAAATAACGTAACTCATCAAACAAATTCGCGCCGAAACCTGTACGCTTAATTGATTTCAAGAACTGTTTTGGAATAATTAAATCTGTATCGACATTGGCACGGTCTAAAGGTGCAACGATACCTTGTTCAACGGTATATTTTTTCATGATTACTACCTAATGGAATCAAGACCATGTTTCACAAGAACTATCATATCTAAAATGTATAAAATTAACTTTTAACAGTTCAACTTTATCTTTTAAATATTTGTACTCCACATGGACTCCATTTTCTTTATGATCAAATTTAATGAGTGCAAACAGTTCATCATTTAAATAACAAGACCAACATGCCATAGCTGGAAATGAATAGTGTTTTAAAATTTCATTGAAAAACTGTTCACTCTGTTCATATTTTACAATGTGAGTCTGTAACAAATGAGGAGCATTTACATCATCCCCCATGCAAACTGAGTCTCTAGTCAGTGAGCATTTCACTTCAGTTACATAACTCATTTCTAGGTTTGCTTAGAACGTACGCACATCTACAAAGTGACCTGCAATTGCCGCTGCTGCTGCCATCGCTGGACTCACTAAATGCGTACGACCACCATTACCTTGACGACCTTCGAAGTTACGGTTTGATGTTGATGCACAGTGCTCACCCGGTTGTAATTTGTCTGCGTTCATTGCTAAACACATTGAGCAACCCGGCTCACGCCATTCAAAACCAGCTTCAATTAAGATTTTATCCAAACCTTCAGCTTCTGCTTGTGCTTTGACTAAGCCAGAACCCGGAACAACCATCGCTTGCTTAATCGTGCTTGCAACTTTTTTGCCTTTTGCAACTTCAGCTGCCGCACGGATATCTTCAATACGAGAGTTGGTGCAAGAACCGATAAATACGCGATCCAATTTAATATCAGACAATGCTTGACCCGCGGTTAAGCCCATATATTGATAAGCACGTGTCCAATCGTTACGTTGTACATCATCTTTTGCTTGTTCTAATGTCGGTACTGCTTGAGATACAGGAATCACCATCTCAGGAGATGTACCCCAAGACACTTGTGGCTCAATCTCTTCACCTTGTAATACAACAACTGTATCAAAGTGTGCACCCTCATCAGAATGTAAAGTATTCCAATAAGCTACAGCTTGATCCCACTGCTCTCCTTTAGGTGCGTATGGACGACCTTTTACGTATTCAATGGTTTTTTCATCAACGGCAACCATACCTACACGGGCACCGCCTTCGATTGCCATGTTACACACCGTCATACGACCTTCGATCGACATATCACGGAATACTTGACCACCAAATTCGATGGCATGACCTGTACCACCAGCTGTACCGATTTTACCGATAATCGCTAAAACCACGTCTTTTGGTGTTACGCCTTGACCTAATTTACCGTCAACACGTACCAACATGTTTTTCATTTTCTTTTGAACTAAGCATTGCGTTGCCAATACATGTTCAACTTCTGATGTCCCAATACCGTGTGCCAAGCAACCAAACGCACCATGCGTCGCTGTATGAGAGTCACCACAAACAACCGTCATACCCGGTAAAGTTAAACCTTGCTCAGGTCCAACAACGTGTGCGATCCCTTGACGGACATCGTTGATATCAAACTGTGCAACATTAAATGTTTTACAGTTATCATCTAAAGTTTGCACTTGGATACGTGAAGTATCATCTTCGATCCCCGCAATCCCTTCAGAACGCTCTTTCGTAGACGTTGGTACGTTATGGTCAGGAGTTGCCACGTTTGCACTTAAACGCCAAGGTTTACGTCCTGCAAGTTGTAAGCCTTCAAAAGCTTGTGGAGAAGTCACTTCATGCAACAAGTGACGATCAATATAAAGTAAAGAAGATCCATCATCGCGTTGTTTAACTAAATGATCGTCCCACAATTTATCGTACAACGTTTTTTTTGTTTGAGTTTCTGCTTTTTGGGTTTCGCCTGCCATGTCGATTTGCTCCACTGGACTGGGTAATTCTGTCATTAATTACGATTATAACGGCCTATTCACATAAATCTAATTTATCATTTTTATTAGTTTAAAAACTTTTTAGAATCAATTTAAACACAAAAACCATCTATAAAAACGATTAATTTAAAAATAATATTCGCTTTTACAGATTAAATAAGAATGCTTATCATTTTAACATCTCCAAGATCACCACCAACTGAGGATGTTCACATGGCACATATTCAAAAATTTGTTGAAGATAATCAACGCATGTTCAAAAAAACATTAAGCTACTACATTATGCACATTACGGTAGCCATGATTGTAGGCTACCTTGTCACAGGCAGCATTTGGATGGCAATTACTTTAAGTTTACTTGAGCCTACTGTACAAGCCGTGGCTTATTTCATTCACGAACGCGTGTGGGAGAAAAAAACGATACAACAGGAAGAAAATATCGTCGCATAGTTTCACCTGTGATCCTCCTCATCTAAGCCGCACTATGCGGCTTTTTTTGCAACAGTTTATGAAGAATTACTTCGCAATAGATATAAATTTATTTTATAATTAAATAATATTTTCATAACCGAGTTTAAATTATGAATCTTGCTGCCTTTGAAGCTTTTATAAAAGTCATGGAAACGGGTTCGATTTCTATGGCAGCTGATCAACTATTTATCACTCAGCCCGCTGTCACCAAACGTATTCATAGTTTAGAAGATTATTTTGGTGTCAAATTATTTGAATCTGCTGGCCGAGGTGTACAAGCCACCCATGCGGCTCATTCCCTGCTTCCTAAAGTTAAAAATTGGTTAAATGAACTAGGTGATATTCATCACACCTTAAGCCACGACCAAAATCAGATTAAAGGAAAGCTTAAAGTTGGTACCAGCCATCACATTGGATTACATCATTTACCGCAACATTTAAAAAGCTATGTTCAGCAATATCCTGATGTGACATTAGATGTGCATTTTGTAGATTCAGAACAAGCGCATGAAAAAGTGTTAGCCGGTGACCTTGAACTGGCATTCTTAACCTTACCCCCTGTCCTAGATGAACGTTTAAAATATGTTCCTTTATGGAGTGACCCTTTGGTTTTCGTTGCTGCAGTTTTTCATCCATTGGCAAATATGAAAAATTTAAGCCTTGAAGATCTCATGCAGTACCCAAGTTTATTACCTGCAGCTCAAACATATACAGCGCAGATCACCCTTGCAGAATTTGAAAAAAATGGATTAAAACCTAAAGTGTCCATGAGCAATAATCCGCTTGAATCCATTCGCATGTTGGCTTCTATTGGGTTAGGTTGGTCTGTCCTGCCAAGTACTTTAGTCAATCAAGACTTGGTCAGACTGGATATTAATTTAGAAATGCAGCGTCAATTGGGTATGGTTTGGCATCCGGGACGCACCCAATCTAAGGCTGCCAAGGCACTGGTTGATTTAATGAAATAATTTCGGCACTCGATATTTAAAAAGTCATCTAATAAGATGACTTTTTACTTTATTAAGACAAGTGAGCTACTTAAGCTTTTTTCTTCAATGAATCTTCATGTAAAGACTCATTGAGCTGATCGATAATTAATGCCCATGAACCATCTGAACATAATTTTTCTTTCAAAAATTGACGTTGACCTTCAGACCAAAAACTTGCTTCAGTCAAAAAGGTTTCAGCTTCTAACTGATGTGTTTCAATAAATTCTGCAATAGCTTGCTCGCTAGAATCCAATCCTAATTGCTCAAATAAGTTGGTCATTCTTGGCTCTGCATTTAGCATCGTGTATTCCTTATGATTTTGATTAATTTTAAGTTAGTTGTTTGCGCATAAGGTATCACCAAGCGATGAAAGCGTCTGTAAATTTATGCTGAATTTCATCTCAAGTTATTTCAATGCTGATCAATGAAAAAAAGCCATTGATACAATGGCTTTAGCAATGATTTAATTTTGAGAATAAAACTGTCTTAAATGGACCAGTCTTGGATATCCCAACCCTGCTCTTTAGCCAATGCTTCAAGACGCTCATCTGGATTGACTGCAATCGCATGATCCGCATATTCCAATAAGAATCGATCGTTAATGGAGTCTGAATATGCCCATGATTCAGTAACGTCTCGTCCCTCGAGCCATTGATCTAATCGTGCCAATTTACCTTTTTGATAACACGGAATATTAATGACTTTACCCGTATATTTACCATCAACCACTTCTGCATTGGTTGCAATAATTTCTGTAATACCAAATTCACGAAAAATAGGTGCAGTAATAAAATCTGATGTTGCGGTAATCCCTACTAATTGATGCCCAGCATCTTGATGACGTTGAATCGCTTTATAACCTTCAGGACGCATTTGAGGTCGAATCACTTTTTGCATAAAAAGCTGATGTAAGTCGGTCAAATACTCATTGTCATGTTGCGTTAAAAATTCAAATACAAATTCGTTGTAGGCAATTGGATCAAGTTGTCCTGCTTTGTAGTCTTCATAAAATTTGTCATTCATGGCGCGATGTCGAACTGGATCAACCAAGCCTTCATTGACTAAAAACTCACCCCAAGAATGGTCAGAGTCGGTATTTAACAAGGTGTGATCTAAATCAAACAACGCCAATTTCATGAAATTACTCGTTCAAACTGAAATTTAAGAAAAAAAATGTAAATCTATCTCCGCTAGTCGATAGAAATTCGTTAAGATCATAGCAATTTTAAAACATTATTACTTTGAACTTTTCGAGTTGGGCATAGAGAGTGGATGCCCCCGAACCCAAAGTCAACGAATTTAATAAATTTTAGGTGCCAAATGATCGACTCAGAAGGTTTCCGACCGAATGTCGGGATCATTTTGGCAAATGATATTGGACAAGTTTTATGGGCAAAACGCATTGGTCACAATGCTTGGCAATTTCCTCAAGGAGGCATCCAATTTGGTGAAACTCCAGAACAGGCACTTTTCAGGGAACTCCGTGAAGAAGTCGGGTTATTGCCGGAGCACGTCCAAATAATTGCTCAGACCGAAGGTTGGTTACATTATCGTTTGCCACTTCGCTACATCAGATCAGATTCTGATCCTGTGTGTATCGGACAAAAGCAAAAATGGTTTTTATTGAAATTAGTCGCGTCAACGAATCATATTCAGTTGAACTTAAATGATCCGCCAGAGTTTGATCAATGGCAATGGGTCAGCTATTGGTATCCACTAGGCCAAGTGGTGAACTTCAAAAAAGATGTTTACCGTCGTGCCATGTTGGAATTGTGTATGCATCTGCCATAGCATGATTTATATTAAACATTGAATTTAAATGTTTGATTTTTATTTCGACTATTTGAATAATCACCATAATTACATCCCTTTAAGAGGAGCACCGCTACATGTCGAACATGCAATTAGACTCTTTACGGCGCATTGTCCAAGAAATCAATGCGTCTGTCAGTTTGCATGATTCGTTAGAAATTATGGTCAACCAAATTTCTGAAGCAATGCATGTAGATGTGTGCTCTATTTATTTACTTGATGAACGTAACCAACGTTACGTTCTGATGGCTTCCAAAGGCTTAAATGCTGAATCTATTGGCAATGTCTCACTGCAGCTGGGTGAGGGTTTGGTCGGACTCGTTGGGCAACGCGAGGAAATCGTCAATATCGAGAATGCGTTTAAGCATGAGCGTTTCGCGTATTTCCCAGAAACGGGTGAAGAGATTTATAACTCTTTCCTTGGCGTTCCTGTCATGTATCGTCGAAAAGTCATGGGTGTTCTCGTGGTTCAAAATACTGAACCACAAGACTTTAGCGAAGCTGCTGAATCGTTTTTAGTCACACTTTGTGCGCAACTTTCTGGCGTTATCGCGCATGCGCATGCAGTTGGAAATATTGATGTTTTCCGTAAGCCAAATAATTCTCCAACCTATAAAACATTTCAAGGATCATCAGGTGCAGGTGGTATTGCATTAGGTCGTGCACTTATTCTTTATCCACCCGCAGATTTAGGTTCAGTACCTGACCGCGAAGCTGAAGATATTAGTGAAGAGCTTGAATTACTTGATCATGCGGTTGATTCAGTTCGCCAAGAAATTCAATCACTTGATGAAAAAATGCAAGATTCTTTGATGTCTGAGGAACGTGCATTATTTAGCGTATTCTTGAGAATGTTGGATGAGAATGCCCTGCCTGCTGAAATCAAAGAGTTAATCCGTGATGGTCACTGGGCTCAAGGTGCAGTTAAACACGTTATAGATCGTCATGTGGCAATCTTTGCACAAATGGAAGACGATTATTTACGAGAACGTGTTGCAGACCTAAAAGACCTTGGGCGACGTATTTTAGCAGCACTTCAAGAAGATGATTTAAGTCACCGAGAACTGAGTAATGACAGTATCATCGTGGGTGAGGAAATCAGTACGGCAGCATTGGTTGAACTACCTGTCGATAAGATTGCAGCGATTGTGACGTCTGAAGGGGCTGCCAATTCACATATGGTGATTGTGGCACGTGCTTTGGGTATCCCGACAGTCGTTGGGGTCACCGAGCTTCCAGTAACCACACTTGATGATGTGGAAATGATTGTTGATGCCTATCAAGGACGTGTATTTATCAATCCACCACGCCGTTTACGTCAACGTTATCGTGACATCCAAAAAGAAGAAGAACAAATTGCCAAAGATCTTAAACAGTATGAAACCAAAGATGCCATCACTCCTGATGGTGTTGCAGTACGCTTATTTGTGAATACAGGTTTAATGATTGATGTCGTGCGTGGTGTACAACGTGGTGCCAAAGGTGTCGGACTCTATCGTTCAGAAATTCCATTTATGTTGCGTGATCGTTTCCCGGGTGAAGAAGAGCAACGGGCGATTTACCGTCAACAACTTAGTCACTTTGCCAATAAACCAGTCGTGATGCGTACTTTGGATATTGGTGCAGATAAAGATTTACCTTATTTCGAAATAGAAGAAGAAAACTCAGCATTAGGATGGAGAGGGATTCGTTTTACCTTGGATCATCCTGAGATTTTCTCTTCACAAATTCGTGCGATGTTAAAAGCCAGTGTTGGTTTGAATAATTTGCATATTTTGCTGCCAATGATCACCAGCGTCAGTGAAGTAGAAGAAGCGCTTTATATTATTGAGCGTGACTTAGCTGCGGTTCAGGAAGAAGAACAAGTTAAAATTAATCGTCCTAAAATTGGCATCATGGTGGAAGTACCTAGTGTTTTACTTCAAATTGGTGAGTTTGCAGAATTAGTTGATTTCTTCTCTGTGGGTTCGAATGATTTAATCCAATATTTGTTGGCAGTCGACCGTAATAACCCACGTGTATCGAGTGTTTATTCTCACTTCCATCCCTCAGTGCTTCGAGCATTGCAACGCTTAGTTCAAGAGTGTCATAAATATGACAAACCTGTCAGTATTTGTGGTGAAATGGCTGGCGATCCACTCTCAGCAATTTTACTGATGGCAATGGGCTTTAATACGCTTTCAATGAGTTCGAGCAATATTCTCAGAGTCCGTAAAGCAATTTGTCATGTTCCAATGGTAGATGCGCAAACACTTTTGGATGAAGTGGTGAAAATGAGTAATCCACTCATTGTGAAAAGTTGGATGGAGTATTATTTCCGTCATCATGGTTTAGCGGATATGGTGAAATCGAATCGTATTGTAAATGCCTAATATGAATCCCCGTTTAAGCAGAGATACAGCTGAGTAACAAACATGATCAATTGGCTTTTTTTATCTTCATGTCGATCGTAGCGATCTCGGTAATTCTATTTCATTTATATATTAGTAAATTAAAAAGTAGTTCAACACCTAACAAACCTATTTCAAATCATACGCTAGGTCATGGCTCAACGATGAATTCTGAACACCAAATGAGCGAATTATCATCACATGTTGATATAGATTGCGGTGGAAGTATCGGTGGAGCAGACTAACCTTCACGTGTTTAGGCATATAAAAAAAGGGAGATAATCATTCGAATATCTCCCTTTTTTATGCTTGCTGTAGCCACGTTTTGCATCTTTCTTTCGATCGACAAACACTCGGCTTTTGTTGACTTCATGCATATGTTTTGCCACAAAGTTGTGAATCACAACCTCTGGCAACGCTTTTTTCTTTGCCATTTTTTAATCGCCTTCAGTTTACCCATCCTTCAGATGGGAAAGCGATATTACGCTTTTTTGTATATTTTACAAGCAAATTGATAATGGTTTTTTCAATGACCTACATCGAAGGTATACAATGTTTCAAATTAGCTCTGCCATTTTTCTATGTTAAATTGATCAATAACTCGAGCACCCGAAGGTGCTCTTACACAGCATAGAAAGGACTAAATCATCATTATTCCGGTAGAAGACTAAATGTACCTCGATGATGATTAAATTTTCCATCTGGCATTGCGATATTTTGGTAAACGATCTTTTGCTTTTGATCGATGACTAATACAACATTTTCTTTAGTCCCATCATCTGTCCAATACACCATAAACTGCTCAGGTCCAACCTGTGTGGCTACATATTCAATATTGGCAGATGTATTTTGTCCTGATGCGATATTTAAAAGACCTTGGTCTTTGAATTCAAGATGCCGCGTTTGACCATTGATGTTTAACACCAAAGTCTGTCCAATAGCGAAGAATGGTTTGTTCAATGCTTGTTGTAAACCGATGTCCTTGATTACACCTTTGACGCCCTGTATTTTGCCTTTAAGATGAATTGTTCCATCATTCCCAGCAATGTTGGTGTAAACGACATCTCGATTATAATCTTGAATATGAACGACATTATCTCCTGATTTATCCTCATGCCAATAAACCATAAAAATATTTTTAGCAATTTCAACAGGTGTGTATTTTACCGCTTCAGAAAGATCTGGCCCAACTGCGCCACCGGCACCTGTAAAAGTTAGGTTCTGATGGTCTTTGACATCAAGATCAAATTTCAAACTCGTAAAATCGACTTGTATTTTTTGTCCTATTGGCGGATAAGGAGATGCGACTTTCCAATCGGTTTCTTTGGCAAATACTTGTGCAGACATTTTTAGCACTTCTTCACTCGACTCAAGATCTGGATACTTTGCTTTCATATATCCAAAAATCCCCTCCGAGCTTTGATTTTCAGTAACTGCTGTTTTAAAGTTCGTTAAATACCCTTTAATCCAATCCAATGGCTTAGGTGAAAAGTCACTTTTTACATAATGACCTGGGATCACTTTTTCAGGATTTAAACTCAGTATTTTATCAATTTGCTTCTTCCAAAGATCGATCCCTTGCACACCATTGGTATCGGCCATCCACAAATGCTCACCATAAGCGACCGAAATACCACCCAATGCCGTTTTTAAACTTGGAATCCATAAGAAACCATGTGCGGAATCTTCTGGATCAAGTTGGACTTGAATCTTTTGCCCATCTAATTCCATATATCCTGAATTTAAGGCTTCAGGAATAATAATCTTTTCAGGAGCATCGCCTTTTGCTAATTGTGGCTGCCAAACTGATAACTTATCTTCTTTAGAGGCTTGTATCAAATAAGCTGTCTGCGCGGTTGAAACAACCTTAGCATTTGGAAATGCTTTTAAAATTTCATTGGTTCCAAAATAATAGTCAGGATCACTATGGGAAATATAAATATATTTTAAATTTTTACCTGATTTCTTAATCAGATTTACTACGTCTTTAGCGTATTGATTCTGAAATTGAGCATCGACCAAAATAGCATCTTTTTTTCCTGAAATTAAAGTTGATGCAACGGCAAAAACAGCATCCTCTCCAGGAGTATAAGTCTGCAAAGTGAGTGGAGATGGATTTGATGAATCTTTTGGACTTTTATCATTAGAATCATTACAGCCACTTAAAGCAATGGTGGTCACAAATAAACTAGTGATTAGGAGTTTTGTCATATCAGCCTCATGAGATAAATTTATCTATGGTTCTTATTGATCTTTATTTTTTAAATAAGCTTTAAAGCAAAAGTGCCATATTCCCCCTCGTCATACTGCGGATGTGGCAGTGTAACAAGGCGAATTAACAGCTTATTGAGGCAGAAGAAGGATGAGAAGTACTTACGGTTTAGTAAGTAAAAAAATCGAATTTCCAGTTAAAATATTAGACTGATTTGCAACAATAAATTCCACGATAAAAAATGTTAACTTTAGTATCTTGAACTTTGAATACCTGTTAATACAGACAATACTCACTGAACAGCCATCTCTAATTTTTTCTTATTCATGGGCTAAAGCTTCAATTGGTTTTAAGTTTGCAGCACGTTTAGCGGGCATATAACCAAAGATCAAACCAACCAGTGTTGAAAATAGCAGTGCGATAATAGCAACTGACCATGAAAATACCATCTTATAATCTGAGCTAATCGCATTAAAAATAAAACTGGCGATCAAGGCGATCGCAACACCAATTACGCCACCAATTAAACATAAAACTGCAGATTCAATCAAAAACTGAGCCTGCACATCACTTTGGCGAGCACCAACTGCTATTCGTAAGCCAATTTCCTTAATTCGCTCGGTCACAGAAACGAGCATGATATTCATCACACCAACGCCACCTACGACCAATGAAATAAAGGCTACTGCAGAAATAAAGAAAGTCATCGTTCCTAAATATTTTTCAAAGGACTTCATAGACTCATCACTGTTATATATATCAAAATCCTCCACACCATGACGAGCAATCAATAGTTGCCTCACTTTCTTTTCGGCTTTCACTGAGTCAGTATTTTGATGTAGTACCGCAGTCAGCAGATTGACATTATCACTACTTGAAATTTGTGACATCAATACATTATAAGGCATCCAAATTTGTGAAGAACCTGAGCTATATTGAGGTTCAGCGATTCCAACAACTTCATAAGAACGCTTATTAAATAACACAGTTTTACCTAAAGCTAATTTTTGCTGTCCAAATAACTTTTCAGCAGCTTGCTTATCAATCACTACGATTTGGGAACGCTGTTCAACATCGCTCTGTGTAAAAAAGCGACCATATTGAACTTTCATGTTTCTAATTTTTAAATAAAAACCATCTGCACCTGTTGCACTCACATCAATATTACGATTTTGATAAATCATGTTCCCACTTAAACTGACATGTGGAGAAACATGGATAATTTCTTTCATCTCATTGAGTGCATTTAAATCATCCATATTTAAACGGCTGGCAGATGCAGCTAAAGCTGTTCCCCCTGGATAAATCTCAAGTGTTGCTGTTTTCAATCCCCCCCAATCATTCAAAAATTTTTCTTTTGCTCCATTACCAATCGCAATGACAATGGTGACTGAGCAAATGCCAATAATAATCCCTAGCATGGTCAAAAATGACCTTAAACGATTGGCGAAAATTGAGTGCAAAGACATTTTCATCGCTTCATACACTTGGGAAACAAAGCTGAATTTCATGTCCGCATGAAAAACTTTTGATGGAGAAACTTGCCCTAAAGATTTACGCTGCGTATCCGAAAGAATGCGTCCATCTTTAATTTCAATGACACGATCTGCACGTTCTGCAATACTTTTATCATGAGTAACTAAAATAATCGTATGCCCTTGACGGTGTAGATCTTCCAAAATTTGCAAGACCATTTCACCACTTTCAGAATCCAAAGCGCCTGTGGGTTCATCGGCTAAAATAACCTCACCACCATTCATAAGCGCGCGGGCAATACTGACTCGTTGCTGCTGTCCACCCGACATTTCATTGGGTTTATTGTCACTCTTATCAGCTAAACCGAGCTGAGCTAAAAGTTGCAGTGCTCGATCTGCACGGTTTTCTGCATTCAAATTTGAATAAATCGCGGGCAAGGCGACATTCTCTAAAGCAGATAAAGCATTCAATAAATTATAGCGTTGGAACACAAACCCAAAACTTTTTAAACGTAACGATGAAAGCTCATCATTACTCAATAAGGAAATATCTTGTCCACGAAACAGAAACTGTCCTGAAGAGGCTTGATCCAAACATCCAAGTAAATTCATTAAAGTAGACTTACCTGAACCTGATTGCCCAATAATCGAAATAAACTCACCCTGTTCAATACTGAGACTGACATCTTTTAGGATGTGTTGTTGATTATTTTCTGGACCTACAAATTTATTTATTTTTTTTAGTTCAATCAAACTCATTAAGTATCGCCTGATGTATTCGCACTATCGTCAGGTGCCTCTGCCAAAATTTTTTCACCCAACTTTAAACCAGACTTGATTTCAATATCATTTGAGTCAGAAATTCCAGTCACGATTTTTCTTGGTTGAGGTTTTGTATCAGGTTGATAGAGGTAAACAATGGCATCTGATCCATATCCAATCACCGTTGTTTTCGGAATTTTCAGCACATTCTTTTTTTGATTTACAATAATGTCATTTTGGGTTGTCATACCGATACTGAGTTTACGCTCAGGGTTGTCCACCAACATTCTTGCATAGTAGAACACTGCTGCATTCGCATTTTCATTTTTATCGTCGTAAGTTCCTTTGGTCAGGGTCGTTAAAGCAGGATCAATACTTTGAATCACACCATCTAATTTCACATTGGGGTCTGCCAAGGTGCTAAATTTAACTGGCATGTTTTCTTTTAATTTAGTGTAGTCACCTTCTGCGACCTGCATTCGGATTTCCATCTTATTCAAGTTGGCGATCGTCGCGATCAAAGGTGTCGTTTGTGCAAAGTTAATGGTTTGACCAGCTTCAACAGGCATGGAAACCACGGTACCCGTCAATGGAGAGCGAATCTGTGTGTAGCCCAATTCAGTTTGTGCTGTATTCACATTAATCTGTAATTGTTTCAGCCGATATTCATTTGACTCAACATCTGCAATCGCTTGTTTAAGCTGATTATTCGCCTGTTCGAGCTCTTCACGAGAGCCTGCTTCAGCTTTGTATAAGGTTAATTTACGCTGATAGTTTTGTTTTAAAGTTTGTAAAGCGACACGTTTCGCTGCCAAGTCTGCCTTCGCAGCTTCAAGTTCGGCTTTACTGGTATTGAGCTTGTCCAACTGTGTTGTCGAGTCAATTTCAGCGATTAATTGGCCTTTTTTTACATCCTGTCCTAACTTGATATACAGCTTTTGAATTTGACCTGAGACTTGCGCACCCACGGAGACAATATCAGATGCATAAATTTCACCTGTGGCTTTAACAATCTGCGTTAGATCACCTTGAGTGACTTCAACGGTCTGCGGTTCTGGCTGCTTTTTTTGTGACTGAATATAGAAATAAACAGAAAGAGCTAAAGCAACCAATACCACTAAGACCAAAAAATACTTTAATTTTTTTGATTTTTTTTGCATGTGCATAATGACGAATAATCTTTATTGAGGAGATAACTTTTGATCAACATGTTTTATTCACTTTAATATGATCAAAATTTAAAAATTTTTAATGACACGATTCTAGTGAATTCTATTTTTTCACACTGTCGTACTTATTTATTTTTATGTATCGATAACAGCCAACCGCATCTATGTGTTGGCTGTCTATCAGAAAAGGGTTTTGGAAAATAATTAAGCGGCAAATGCTCGATTTAAAATTGAGGTCACATCTACTTGTTTAGGATCAAGCATCCCCACCACCTGACCATGAAATTTTTGATACCGCGTCGCAATAAAAGCATTGGCAATAAAATCTGGCGCATAACGTTTCAGCAATACTGCTTGAGAGAGCACAACCAAACGACTGACTAAGCTTCTCCCCATAAATTGTAAATCATCAGGTTCCTGATGAAATAATCTAAACAGTCCCTGCAACTCTTCATTAAGTATTTTGTCTTGACTTGCAGTAGATAATAAATCTTTAAATAAATGCTCGATTGATTCAGGATCACGTGAAATAGCACGAAGCACATCGAGACACATGACATTACCTGACCCTTCCCAAATAGTGTTCACAGGTGCTTCTTTAAAGAGACGAGCCATGATGCCATGTTCAACGTAGCCATTGCCACCGAAAACTTCCATCATTTCACCAGTCATCTCTACTGCTCTTTTACAGATCCAAAATTTTGCTGCTGGTGTCATGATACGTTTCCATGCCAAACAAAGTTCGCTGTCATGTTCATAACAATGAGCCAAATGAAAACTCAACTGCACTGCCGCTTCAGTTTCTAAAGCAAGATCTGTGAGCACAGACCGCATTAATGGCTGCTCAATGAGTCTCTTACCAAATGCTTGACGTTGACGAGTATAGGCAATGCTTTGTACTAGGGCCTGACGCATAATGCCACTTGAACCTACCGCACACGTTAATCGGGTATAATTCGCCATTTCAATAATCGTTGGAATGCCGCGTCCAGCCTCCCCCATCATAATGCCCCAAGCTTCTTTAAATTCGACCTCAGAGCTGGAATTGCTGCGATTTCCAACCTTCTCTTTGAGTCGTTGAATATGAATCGCATTTTTTGTGCCATCTTCCAACCATCGCGGAACAAAGAAACATGCCAAGCCATCATGCTCAGTTTTAGCAACAACCAAATGTGCATCGCACATAGGTGCTGAAAAAAACCATTTATGCCCAGTTAGTAAATAAGCTTGTCCTCTTCCAGACTGCCCAACTGGAACAGCTGTCGTTTCATTAGCACGCACATCAGAACCACCCTGCTTTTCAGTCATGCCCATTCCAATCCAAATCGATTTTTTCTGAGCAATTGGTAAATCACGTTCATCATATTCAGTGGATAAAAGTTTATCTCCTAGCTTTTTCCACAGCTCAGGTTCTTTTTGAATCAATGGAATGCTGCCCAAGGTCATTGAATTTGGACATAAGTTTCCACACTCCACTTGACCACTGAGGAAGAATTTTGCTGCCCAATCCACCCAACCAGATTCTTGAGTGAAATTTAGAAAAGGATGTGCATGAACCGCATATTTACGATTTAACGCCATCCATTTGTGCCATGAAGGATGAAATTCAACAAAATCTGCCCGCCTACCTCGAGCATCAAAACTATTTAAAATAGGAGGATGTTTATTGGCAAGATCAGCATGGTGATAAAAGCTTTCACAACCTACGACTGCACCAAACTCACTTAAATGGACTGAGTTTCTACTGCCATAACGCTGTAAGATTTCTTGTAAGATTGGATCTGTTGTATATAGATTGTAATCTTGAAGCTCATCAAATTGATTATGTATTTGATGTGTCATCCATGCCGACATAAACGAACCCTCTTTGGAATTTTTATCTATAACTTGATTATTTATATTTTCGAGTATAGCTTTTGAAAGTAGATTATCTAGTGCAAAAGATGACCTGAATTGTCATTAAATTTTTATCAACGTCTTAATATGATCTCAGTATTATGTCTTACTATTGTTGCATCATCTTCCGATATTTTGCGGGCGGCATACCCTTACAGCGCTTGAATGCTCTAGAAAATACAGATACTTCCGCATAACCCAACCGTTCAGAAATTTGATCTATTGTAAGATCAGTACCCAGCAACAAATCATCTGCCAAATCCTCACGTAAATTTTTAACCAATTGGTGAAACGTAATCCCTTCATTGGCTAAATTGCGCTGAATGGTACGAATATTGACAGCTAAAGCTATCGATATATCTTCAATCGTCGGCATTTGGGATGCATTTTTTAATAAAAACTCACGTATTTTTTTACTATAGTCCCCTAAGCTTTTTCGGCGTCGAAATACATGCTCACACTCTTTTTGATAACGCATAAAAGTGAAGTCATCAGCTTGACGCAATGGGGTAAGCAACAATTCAGATTGAATCGTGATTCGACTTTGTGGTTTATCATAAAAAATAGGATAGCCTGTTAAGCCTTCTATCTGGTTTGCATAGCAAGGCTTGGTCATCGCTAAATCTATCTGAAAGGGTAATTGAGCACCAAGAATATCATTTTGAAGTGTGATGATCGTGGCAATATCTCTTTCTAAAATAAATAATTGCATATCAGCACTTAGGTCATGATGGAATAAATTCAAATGAGTAAATTCACCATCTTCTTGCAAGGCCACATCAGAAAAAATTGCGCCTAATTTTAGATATCGTATCGCGATCAACAACGCTTCTCTGACATTGGGACTACTTAAAATTGCAAATCCCCAAGCCCCTAATGTGGTGGTGTGATGTCGAAGACCAGCTTCGAGCGCAATGGGATGTTCATCAGAGATTAGATTCAGAATATTTCTGATGATCTGTAATTCATTTCGCTCTTGGATTTCAAAATTTTCTCGATAAAGATCCTGTTTCGTCAGTTGTGTATTTTCTAGGCATTGCTCAAAAGTAATACCGTAGCTTTCAGCAACATGACATAGTACCCGAGCTGTATTCGCTTCCCTTAAAAACTTCCATGAATTAAGCATCATTGTTCGCGTTTTTATTTGTCATCTAATGTCAAATTTAACTGTTTAATTATCATTCTACAAGTGAATTCAATCTCTTATATTCATAAAAAAAGAAAATGGAATTTTTATGAACATGTATGCCAATCTTGCTGAGGAACAGCAAAGCCTGGTCAATGAACTCACGGCGTTATATGAAAAAACCAAAGCCGAGATGAACGACCAAGATATTGATCATATTCGAAATGTTGCTGCATATTCAAAGGCTATAAAATTACGCAGTGAGCAACTTATTCGTGAATGTGTAAGTTTAGAATCTTGGGGACGGGGCATTATTCTGGGTTGTTTACACACCCTACTCGAATTTTCAGAGCTCGGTCATAACATCATGCACGGAAGTTATGATCACCTCCCCCAAGCAACCGAGTTTCATTCAGAACGCTGGGTATGGGACTTTGTGACTGATCCTCGTGAATGGCGCGTCATGCATCATCAAAATCATCATCCATTTACCAACATCGTTGGCAAAGATCATGATTTAGGGTATTCCTTTTTAAGAAGCTTGGCAGGTCAAAGCTGGTACGGGCATCACAGTGTTCAATTACTGATTTACAGTGCGCTGATGATCACTCCATCCTACTATTTCACACTCTATACAGCCACATCAGCAGCACGTACAGAAGGTCGAAAGATCCTTTCCAAAGAAACCTTTACTCAATCACTTCGTCTCATAAAAGCTCATGCTCAAAAACAGTTTATTGAAGCACCAGTCGCTGCAAAATGGTCAAAAAAATTACCTGTTTTTATCGGAAATTATCTTACAACAACGATAGGCTATGGTTTTTTACTTCATATCCTCTTCTTAGAACATCACGCTGAAAATTTGGAGCTTTATTCAGATCCTGGACCTGATGAGACGCAAGAAGAATATTTCATACGACAGATTAAAAGTACCACCAATTTTATCCCATATGCACCGCTGGATCAGTTTCTCAAAAAAATCCTTGATGATGAGGTCCCGTATCCAAATCCACCTCCATTTGAAATCTTTTATGGCGGATTAGATACACATCTTGAGCATCATTTATTTCCAGATTTAGCATGTAATCGTCAAAGACAAATCAAAGCTGTAGTACGTAGTATTTGTGAAAAATATCATTTGCCTTATCACAATTCACCCATGGAAAAGCTGATTCCAGCGATACCGCTCAGCCTCATTAAAAGGACTCTACCTTTTGGTAATCAAGAAAAAAATAACCCTTTCAAATTACTCATTCGACCAAAAGAATTATTAAAACGTATCAAACGAGGAATTCAATATCAGCCACCCTCAACCATGACATATTTACACAAGCCACAGTTCTATAATGCGTCGGCAAAAGTTATACAAGTCGAAATACAGCTTAATGGTCAAGTCAAAACACTCAAAATGAGCAAGCCTCAAGGCTGGGAACATTTAAAATGGCAGGCAGGTGCATTTATTTCATTAAGCTTTGAAATAAATGGGCAAACTTATATTCGTCAATACAGCTTATTGCATGAAAGCCAAAGCGCAGATGGCTATTTTGAAATAGCAGTGAAACGTACACCTGCGGGCATCGTTTCTCACTATATTCATGATCATGTTCCTGTAAATACAGAGGTGACGATTGTAAGTCCACCACAATCTACACCTGATTTTGTTTTAGACACCCTCCCGCCGAAGTTAATCTTTATCGCAGCAGGAGTCGGTATTACACCAATTTTAAGTATGTTAAGAAAATATCAGCGTATCGAAAGTAAAGCTGAAGCTCATTTGTTTTACTTTAACCACGATGAAAACTCTATTTTGTTTGAAAATGAGATTCGTCAAATCGCGGGGCATTCGAATTTGAATGTTCACTTCATCTGCTCCAAAGTTCAGAACGAGTCGACATCTGATTTACGACAAGGACGTTTTAGTCTTGAAATTTTCCAACCTTATATTCGAGATTTTAAATGCCAACACGTATATGCCTGCGCCCCTCAAGCATTAATCGATTCTGCTCGCCAACAACTTATTCAAGCAGGCGTTAAAGCAGCAGCATTTCACACAGAAAATTTTAAACCTGCTCCTCTCAGTTTTGAGTCTGATGGTGTTACACGTCGAGTGATTTTCAAAAAAAGTAATAAAAGTATCGATATTGAAGGGAATGTCACTTTACTTGAAGCCGCGCGTTGGGCTGGACTAAAACTGCCAAGCGGTTGTCGACAAGGTTTATGCAAAGCCTGTGTATGCACTAAATTGGAAGGTCAAACTCAATTAGAAGTTAATTCATCCACTATTCAACATCGCATTACCCTATGCAACACTGTGGCTCGCTCACCAATCATTGTGCTTGATGTTTAACAAAGATTCTTAAGTTAATCGCCGTCATGAAGTAATCATGCAATGCTTCATGACAGTATGATTCAAACACTTAAACAACCAAACTTATGATTCATATCCAAAAATTACACAACCAAAACCTTACTGTAAATCATCGTTAAATCCTTTTAACTTGAACCAAATATTCTATTGGTGAATATTCAAATAAACCCTTAATTTATATGAGGGTAATTGGAATTTTATTTACAAATTAAACACTCCAATTGAACGCATCATGATTTATGATGAATTTGTAAACTCAATAAAACACACATTCTTGTCACAATGTTGCTTTAGAATGATCGAACAAAACGGTTCATGTCTCTGATATTGGAGGCGCTAGAACTTATAAAAGTGAATGCTCAGCCAACCATCAAGAAAGGCATATATTATAAATGGAGAATGAATATGAGCGATGACTCAAAAAAATGTCCTGTCACCCACTTAACAACTGATGCTGGTGCTCCTGTAGTAGACAACCAAAACAGTATGACAGCAGGTGCACGTGGTCCTTTACTTGCACAAGATTTATGGCTGAATGAAAAATTAGGCAACTTCGTTCGTGAAGTGATTCCTGAGCGTCGTATGCACGCGAAAGGTTCTGGGGCATTTGGTACCTTCACTGTTACCCATGATATTACGCAATATACTCGCGCTAAATTATTCTCTGAAATCGGTAAAAAAACCGATATTTTTGTGCGCTTCTCTACAGTTGCTGGCGAACGTGGTGCAGCAGATGCTGAACGTGATATCCGCGGTTTCGCAATGAAATTCTACACTGAAGAAGGTAACTGGGATTTAGTAGGTAATAACACTCCAGTTTTCTTCTTACGTGATGCGCGTAAGTTCCCTGACTTAAACAAAGCAGTTAAACGCGATCCTAAAACCAACAAACGTAGTGCAACCAACAACTGGGATTTTTGGACTTTACTTCCAGAAGCATTACATCAAGTGACGATTGTCATGTCAGACCGAGGTATCCCAGATGGTTACCGTCACATGCATGGTTTTGGTAGCCATACCTTCAGTTTCATTAATGCCAACAACGAACGCTTCTGGGTTAAATTCCATATGCGCACGCAACAAGGCATTAAGAATTTAACTGATGCAGAAGCTGAAGCGATTATTGCGAAAGATCGCGAAAGTTCTCAAACTGACTTATTTGATGCGATTGAACGTGGTGATTTCCCGAAATGGAAAATGTACGTCCAAATCATGCCTGAGTTAGATGCAGAGAAAGTTCCATATCACCCATTTGACTTAACCAAAGTATGGCCTAAAGGGGACTATCCTTTGATCGAAGTCGGTGAATTCGAACTTAATCGTAACCCTGAAAACTACTTCCAAGACGTAGAACAAGCTGCCTTTGCTCCAAGTAACTTAGTGCCAGGCATCAGCTTCTCACCTGACCGTATGCTTCAAGCACGTCTGTTCAACTATGCAGATGCTGCACGCTACCGTGTTGGTGTTAACCATTATCAAATTCCAGTGAATGCACCGCGTTGCCCTGTTCACTCAAACCGTCGCGATGGTCAAGGTCGTACTGATGGTAACTATGGTGCTTTGCCACACTATGAACCAAATAGTTTCAGCCAATGGCAGGAACAGCCACAATATAAAGAGCCACCATTAAAAATTTCTGGTGCGGCAGATTTCTGGGATTACCGCGAAGATGATAATGACTATTTCAGTCAACCACGCGCATTATTCAATCTCATGAATGATCAGCAAAAACAGGCTTTATTTGACAATACAGCCGCAGCAATGGGCGATGCATTAGATTTCATTAAGTATCGTCATATTCGTAACTGCTATGCTTGTGACCCAGCATATGGCGAGGGTGTTGCAAAAGCATTAGGCATGACCGTAGCTGATGCACAGGCTGCACGTGCAACTGACCCAGCACAAGGAAATCCTGGCTTACTTTAATTAATATCTCCATAAAAAAACCGCTGTTATCAGCGGTTTTTTTTATTCAAACAATTAGTTTTTTACCTTCCCGAATACAATAAAACGGACTGATAAATTTAGATGCATTTTTCATCGCTTGGTGCAGATCCAACTCAGGTTGATTTCGATCTTCATCTGTTAACTGAAAAGTACGATAGTGAATCGCTAGTGAACGTTTTGCGTGTAAATCTTTATGTGCTTGGAATGCATCAGCAGGATTCATATGTAGATATTGCATCAATACTCTTGGTTCATATGCACCGATTGGCAGTAAAGCAATCCTTGGTGCACCTAAGCGCTGGTGAATCTCTTTAAAATGTTGTGCATAGCCTGTATCACCAGCAAAGTAACAATGACCATGCTCAGATAAAATTGAAAAACCACCCCATAATGCAAGGTTTTGATCACGAAGCCCTCGACCAGAACCATGTTGGGCAGGCGTGTAGACAATTTTAAAATCTTTGAATAAGGCAGACTGCCACCAATCCATCTCAATCACATGAAATGCTTTCGGCAAATAGGCTGCATTTCCTAGACCTGTATAGATCGGCATAGCAAATTTTTGATGTAGCCAATTCAAACTCGCTAAATCCATATGATCATAGTGATTATGACTGAGTAATACTGCGTGAATCTGTGGTAAATCTTCAAGTGCAATCCCTGCAGGGATAACACGTTTCGGTCCACTCCCGTGCTTTGGGCTTACATAATCCGCCCATACAGGGTCGGTTAAGAAGTTATATGGACCAATTTGAATTAAAACCGTAGCATGACCAACAAACCATACTTGCCAATCTTCTAAATCTGCATGCGGACGAGCCTCAGGCTTAGCACGTTTGGTTTGAATAAAGTCCTGTTGCTCTTTCGCGAAATCACCTTGCCAGGTAAAGCTTTTACGAGCCATCAACCATTTATATAAATTCCATTGGTTGAGCTGTGCAGGACGTGGTTCCTGATTAACGAATCTTTGCCCATTATGGTGATCCAGTGAAACCAATTTAAGTTTTGGTTTAAACCACACATGCCGAATACAATCTTCAGTCTTTAGTTGATAGTGCAGATTAGAATCTTGCGGCTTCCGTCCAACAACAAGTGTAGACTCTGGATTACTCGAAGTCGTCGTTGGAATATCAGTCAAATTAGACATAATAAATGTAAGCACCTTAAACCGAAGCGATTTTGAAATAGTTGATTATTCAGTTATATAAATAGATTATGTTCATCATCTATTCGCATTTTTAAATTATGTTTTTAAAAGATACACTGTTCGTGTTTCATTTAAGACAACATCAATCTCAATTCCCATGAAGTGGTTATAATTTCATCAATAAATTGTGAAATAGAACACCAATCATCCCTCTATTATTCATCATATACAACTCAGACTTTCTTTTTGTTTATGATTTTGTTGTTTTTTTCTGATTTTTGATGTTTTTTTAATCACCCACAGAAATCTTAAATAGAGGAAGTTAAATTTTGTTTAGGATGTGACTTAACGCTGAACAACTGATCTCCCAAAGCTTCAACGTACTTTTCTCTACATTATTATTTTTCATAGACTTAAAGCCGAAACAATTGGTTTCAACTTTAATAGATACAATCTTTTCTAAACCTATACAAATCAGTCACTCATTCACGATGAGAGTTCGATCTTGAAATCTAAAATTTCTATCTAAGTAAGAAATTAAATGCATGTAAATTTTAAAATACAAAAAAATGCTTCATTCACTAACTAAATACCAAAATACATCTACTTATTGATCAATTTCACTTATACTCATCTTTAGCAACATTAAGACATTTTTTAGATTATTCTCTGGAAGGCTATATGGAATTACGGCATTTGCGCTATTTTATTACAGTTGCAGAAGAGCTTAATTTTAGCAAAGCTGCACTTAAGCTCTACACAGCACAGCCTTCACTCAGCCAACAAATCAAAGATTTAGAAGAAGATGTTGGTGTGCGTTTACTAAATCGAACCAAACGAAAAGTTGAATTGACCGAAGAAGGCGCTGTGTTTCTGGAACAGGCGAGACTCACCATTGCTCAAGCAGAAAAAGCAATTAATATGGCGCGCCAAGTGTCTAAAGCAAAACAAAAAATGCTACGCATTGGTTTTGTGCCAGTTGCAGAAATGAAAATCTTTCCTTATGTATTACCTAACTTACGTGTTCAAAATCCCGAATTAAAAATTGAATTACAAAGCTTAAATAATATTGAGCAATTCAAAGGCATAAAGAAAGGTGAATTGGACATTACTTTTACTCGTCAACGTTTAGATTCTGAAGAGATCGAGAGTCGCTTTGTACTCCGTGAGCCTTTAGTTTTTATTCTGCCTAAAGATCACCCTTTGGCAAAGTACGATCGTATTCCTGTAAAAGCGCTTGATGGCATTGATTTTGTGATCCCTTCAGATGAGCAATCTAAGACCCTGCATGACACCATTTTAGGCTTTGCTGAACAAAATGGCGTTTCTTTTAAAATTGTTCAAAAAGCTGACAATATCTTGTTTAACATTAACTCTATTGGTATTGGCTTAGGGTGTACGATTCTTCCTGGCTATATTATGCCACTTCTCTTGGAAAATAGTGTGACTCGTCCACTCGATGTAGAGCTACCTTCGCTTGATCTCTTTGTAAGTTATCGCAAGAATGCCACTGGTATTGCTGTGCAAAAATTTATGGAGTTACTTTCAAAAGTCTTTTATTTAGACTTTAATCAAAGTTCAACGTGAATAAAAAACCCGCTGAATTGAGCGGGTTTTTTATCGATGTGATTTAGCAAGCAACTGACTGATTAATCAAATTTTTTAAAAGTTGATGTAATTCATCAATGGAATCCACGACCGCAAGTGGATGATATTGCTGTAGTACCTCAGGTACATGAACGCCATACGTCACCCCTATACTTGGCATACGAATATTCAATGCCATTTCAAGATCGTATGAAGTATCTCCTACCATTATCGCTTGATCTGCATTAAAACCAGTTTCGGCTAAAATTTCAGCCAACATCAACGGATCTGGTTTTGATTTTGTTTCACTGGCTGCACGTGTCGCTGAAAACAAACTCACACTCTGAGTTTGCCCCAGTACTCGATCTAGCCCCTTACGACTTTTTCCTGTCGCAACAGCCAAATGAATACCTGACTCTTTGAGATCATGCAACATTTCAGCCACACCATCAAACCAACGATCATGTTTCGAGTGCTCAACATAATGCGCTGAATAAGACTGTAAAATTGCCTCGTGTAAATCAGGAACCTGAGGAAATAAAACCTGCGCTACTTCAGGTAATCCTAAGCCAATAATGCTTTTAGCATCCTCATCAGTCAAAGGTTGATTAAATTGTTTGGCGGCAAATTTTAAACTTTCAACAATTTGACCCACTGAATCAAATAAGGTGCCATCCCAATCAAAAATAATGAGTTTTACCGCTGATGTCATATTTTGTATCCTAATTTTGATCGGGTAGATGCCATTTAAATATCATATTGACATATTAAGATCTCATCGTTGCATGACCTCGTCATGACACAATGATTCAATCCTTACACAACCACTGAGACGCAATCAGTCTTGTTGAGACTGCACTACAGGTTTATCCGCTTTTTGTGCGCGAAGTTGTGCAACCAGGCTTTGCATATCCTCAGGCAATGGTGCTTCAATTACTGGATATCCAGGAATCTCTAAGCGCATTGCGTGTAAACATAAACGACGTGGTTTAGGTCCACGATATTCCGTCTCATGCCCGTACTTTTCATCACCCACCAAGGGATGACCAATACTGAGTCCATGTACGCGAATTTGATGTGTACGACCAGAAAGCGGTGATGCATACACGAGTGATGCATGCATAAAGCGTTCTGCTACCTTCCATTGGGTTTTTGAAGGCTTTCCTTCTTTAGATACACGCACTCGACGTTCACCATTGGCTAACTCATAGCGATGTAATGGTGCATCGATTAATTGGGAATCTAGTGTTACTTGGCCTTTCACCACAGCAGCATAAGTTTTTTGAATCTTGTGTTCACGAAGCATATCTTGAAGTGTTTTTAATACGCTACGCTTTTTAGAAATCATCACCAAGCCTGAAGTATCTCGGTCAATACGATGGATCAGTTCTAAATATTTTTTCCCTGTCGCTGCGCGTAAGCCTTCAATTAAGCCATACGCCACACCACTTCCACCGTGCACCGCAATCCCAGAAGGTTTGTTCACCACTAAAAGACCTTCATCTTCATAAACCACACGGCTTAACAAGCCCTGCGCGACTTTGTCTGATACTGGAGCTTGAGATTCATCTTTTTGTTCATAACGAATCGGTGCAACACGGATTTGATCACCAATATTTAATTTGGTTTCCGCTTTCACACGCTTTTTGTTGACCCGCACCTGACCTTCACGAATTAAACGATAGATTCGACTTTTCGGTACTCCTTTAAGACGAGCGAATAGAAAATTGTCGATGCGTTGCCCCAATTGGTGCTCATCCACTTCAAACCAAGTGACGCTTTGCCATTCTTGCGTAGAATTCATACAGTTACGTTGACCTAAAAAAATACTAAATTCGATTAAAAACTGATCATTTAGACTACCCAATTGACTAGAAATGTCTGTGTAGCCCATAGGCAGATGATCTAAGGTTTGCTATAGTCAGCGCACGGATACCGCCGTAAGTGAACATTTGTTTAGAGATTTCAAAATTTTGAAATTCAAACTAAATTTTTGTTTAGCATAAACTCGGAATGGTCCCAAAAGAATATGCCAACGCCGAAGGCTTATTATATCGGCAAAAAGACAAACTGTTGCGTTTAATTGTGCTTTTGCACATAAATCAGTTTGTTTAAAAAAATATGTCGCCAACAATTATGTTGGTTTTTAAACGTTAACTGATACACATCAGAATAGTCGCAACCTGATTTCTCATTCAGGCTATAACGTTAGATGCATTGGATCTGCACAATTTGTAAAGATACGACGATAATTCCGTATCAAGACACTCTATCAAAAAATTGAAGAGATGATCTTCGAGCAATGTGACAGTGAAAGTAACGAACATCCAATGCACCGTTAGTCCGCCAGTGAATGTTCAGGCTTCTTTAATCAGTGACAGGATTAAAGCCGTATTGCCATCATCAATACGTGAATCAAAATACCGAAGCCCATCAATAAAGGCCGGTAATACACTTAGATCAAACTGATTATGGTGATCTAGGAATTGATCCATGCGGGTTGATGTTCGCTACGTAAATCGCGATGTTTTTGCTTGTGTATCACTATTAGGTGTTACACCCATGAAACGTATGTTGATCAATGCAACACATGCCGAAGAAGTTCGCGTTGCACTCATCACTGGTCACCGTCTTTACGATTTCGATTTAGAAAATCGTACTCGTGAACAAAAGAAAGCCAATATCTACAAAGGTCATGTGACTCGCGTTGAGCCATCTCTTGAAGCTGTGTTTGTAGAATATGGTGCAGGCCGTCAAGGCTTCCTTTCAATGCGTGAAATCGCAAACTCATATTACAAAGCTGACCCTCGTCAAACTTCAAACATTCGTGAGTTAATCACTGAAGGTACTGAGCTTTTAGTTCAAGTTGAAAAAGAGGAACGTGGCAACAAAGGCGCTGCTCTCTCAACTTTTATTTCCCTTGCTGGTCGTTACTTGGTCTTAATGCCAAACAACCCGAAAGGTGGTGGTATTAGTCGTCAAATTTCTGGTTCAGTTCGTGAAGAATTGAAAGAAATGTTGGCGTCTTTAAATGTACCTCGTGGGATGAGCGTGATTGTACGTACTGCAGGGATTGGTCGCTCACAAGAAGAGCTGCAACTTGATCTTCAGCACCTTCTCGATCTTTGGGCACGCATCCAAAGTACAGCAAATTCTGGACCTTCTCCAATGTTGGTTCATCAGGAAGCTGGTGTAGTTACTCGTGCAATTCGCGACTATTTACGTGATGATGTTGCAGAAATTTTAATTGATTCTGAACAAGCTTATAACGAAGCCTATAACTTTGTTAAAGCCGTGATGCCGAACCAATTAGACAAGTTAAAAACATATACTTTGAATGAGCCTTTATTTGCTCATTTTGGTATCGAAAGTCAAATTCAAACAGCTTACGAGCGTGAAGTTAAGCTTCCTTCTGGTGGTTCAATTGTCATTGACCAAACAGAAGCATTGGTTTCGATCGATATTAACTCTGCAAAATCTACTCGTGGTCACGATGTAGAGGAAACTGCGCTTAGTACTAACTTAGAAGCAGCAGAAGAGATCGCTCGCCAACTTCGCTTACGTGATATCGGTGGTCTGGTCGTGATTGACTTCATTGATATGACCAAAGAACGCAATCAACGTATGGTTGAAGCGAAACTGCGTGAATCAACTCAAAGTGATCGTGCACGTATCCAGTTCGGTCAATTGTCTCGTTTCGGCTTAATGGAAATGAGTCGCCAACGTTTACGCCCTTCTTTAGAAGAAGCGACTGGCTATGTATGTCCACGTTGTCATGGCACAGGTATGGTTCGTGACTTGCGTTCTCTTTCACTTTCAATCATGCGTAAAGTTGAAGAAATTGCACTTCGTGAGCGTCAAGGTGAAGTTCAAGTAGAAGTTCCTGTTGAAATTGCAGCATTCCTTCTCAATGAAAAACGTCATAGCCTCGTATATTTGGAGCAAACTTCAAATGTACGTGTGACTGTACTCCCTCACCCGCATTTAGAAACGCCACATTACGAAATCTCGTATAATCCTGAAGGCTTTGCACCAACCAGCTATGAACGTACTGAAGCGACTCGTTCTAGTGAAAAAGAGTTGGGTTATGAGTCTTCAGAATGGCACTTAGAAGAAGAGCATACAGCTCTACCTACGCATGCCCCTGTAACGCAGGAAAAAGGCAATAAGCGTCATAAAAACAATCAAAATGCTACACAACCTACGGTAGCACAAAAAACTGCCCCAGCAGTAGCTGCTCCAGCAACTAGCCCATGCGCATGGTTAGAAAATCTTTTTGTTCAAAAACAAGCGAGTACGATTGACCAATCGCGTACGGCTAACTCTGCAGCGGCTGCAATTGAACAAATGGTGAACGGTGGTGCAGTAAGTCGCGGTCAATTTGGTCAAATTGCACCTGTGACGCCTGTGGCAATTGAAGCATCTACACCTGTTGAGACAAATGCGTATATTTCACATACGCCTGTTGCGAAAAATGATGCACGTGACCAAGAACGCCAAACTGAAAAAGACGAGCGTCCACAACGTCATAATAAGAAAAATCGCAATAAGCAACGTGACACACGCGAAGTTAACGCAGATCAACATGTGATTGAAGAAGTTGTACAGGCACCTCGCCATGAACAACGTCAAGACAATCGTCATGAGTCACGCAATGAAAACCGTCATGAGCAACGCCAAGAACAGCGTGATCAGAAACGTCATCAAAAGCGCCCTCAACAAAACGAGACGGCTTTCGAAGCACAAACTGAACAAGCTGTGCCACGTCGTGACCGTAATGCACAACGTCCACAACGCCCAAATCGTCACCGCGATCAAAGTGTATTAAATCAAGAACAATCTTCAGCACCTCTTGCTCCAGAAGCTCAAGTTAAAGTTGATTTAATTGATGTACCTCGTAATGATGAGCTTAAAACAGCGTTAGTGGTTAATGTTGATCAAGCACAAAGTGAGATTGTTGCATTAACGCCTGAAGTAGCAGCACCTGTAGCAACTGCTCCAGCACCTGTTGTGACAGACGCTGAAGTGTCAGCACCTCAAGTGGAAATTACGGTTGATGAACCTGTCATTGAAGCTGAGGTTAAACCTCAACAAGCACCACAACGTGCAAGTAACGACCCACGTCAACGTCGTCGTAACAAGCATCAACATGACCAGAAAGCAAAATCAGATGCGCCGAAGCTTCGCCCTTCACAAGTGCCAGCTTTAGCACAACATACGGTTTTAAGTTTAATTCAACATGTTTATGGTGCGGATTGCTCTGTATTGATTGAGCAATTTGGATTAATTCCAACCTTCAATCGCGCATTGCAAAAGTTCACTGAACAGTATGCAGCGAGTTTAAATACTCAATCTGCTGAACCTGCTACTGAGAAAAAACCAGTAACACGTGATGTCGCTGTTCAACAAGCTCCAGCTGAAAAAGAGCCTGCACCTGTGTTGGACTTAACACCTCCAAAACCAGTGTCTGATAAGCGTGTTGCAAACGATCCACGTGAGCGTCGTCGTCTTGCAAAACTTGCAGCAGAGCAAGCAAAACAAGCGCGCCTTGAAGAAGTTGCAGCACAAGAAGCCGTGAAAGTTGAAGCACCTGTTACGGATGCTCCACAAGCAGCTGATGCAACATCTGAAGTTGCACATCAAGAAACAGCAACACAGACAGCTGAAGTGACTCAATCTGAAGTGAAGACTGAAGAAAAAGTTCAAACTTCTTCACAACAGCAACCTGAAGAAAAATCTTCAGAATCAACTGAAGTTGCGTCTACAGAAGCAGAAACTGCGAAAGTTGAAGTGGCGGAAGTTGCCGTAAGTGCTGAAGATAAATCTGCACAAGCTGAAGCAGATAAGGATGATGCAGAACAGCAGGAAGAAGATAAACCTGTTCGTCCGCGTCGCCCTCGTGGTCGCCCACCAAAAAAAGCAACACCATCAGCTGAGTAATTTGCTTAAACTACATTAGCTTTTGACAAACCTAGTCATTACGGTGGCTAGGTTTTTTTGTTATGGTCTTTAAAGTTTTGACTGAAAAATCCTGTTCAGAATTGATCAATTTTTCAAAATGGATAAGATATTCAGTGACAAAACCAAGTAAAAAACTTGCGAAAAATTAAAGACTAAACGGAATATCACAAAAAATAGGACCAGTATGAGCCAGACTTATCAAAACGATCTCATTGGAATCAAAGACGTAGCAGCACGACTCCCACATTTGGTCACGAAGTTGCCAAATATTCTTGTCGGGCTCAAACAGGCTTATTTACGTACCCCTAAAACGCCAGCAGGTCTTGCCCTCGCTTTTGAGCGTGCAGCGCAAAAAAATCCTCAAGGTATTGCGCTGTTATGTGAAGATCAGAAATATACCTACCAACAACTAAATGATTGGGCAAACCAAATTGCACACTACTACATCGCTAAGGGTGCAAAAAAAGGTGATGTGATTGCGGTCATTGTTGAAAACCGTAGTGAACTTATTGCCACCGTCATTGGTCTTGCAAAAATTGGGGTTGTTTCAGCGCTCGTCAATACGTCTCAAACAGGTAAGGTACTTACCCATAGTATTAATTTGGTTAAACCAATCGGCGTAATTGTCGGTGAAGAATGCCGTGAAGCTGTCGATGAAGTACGCGAACAACTGACTGTCGCAAAAGATAAGCTCTATTGGTTTGCTGATCAAAATACACGCCAAAATGCTGGTCAAGCACCTGAAGGCTATCATAATCTTGCACAAGAAATTTTATCTGAATCTAAAGATAATCTAGCGGAAACACATAAGGTGACTGGTGCTGACGGCTTATTCTACATCTATACGTCTGGCACAACAGGTTTACCAAAAGCCGTAGTCTTTACCAATAGTCGTTGGATGTTAGCGTATGGCACATATGGTCATGTCCTCAATCTAAATAAAGATGACGTTATGTATGTCACTTTACCGCTTTATCATGCTACAGGCATGGTGGTGTGCTGGTGTGGTGTAATTGCTGGTAGTTCGACACTAGCGATTCGTCGTAAGTTCTCAACCTCTTCTTTTTGGAAAGATGTTCAAAAATTTAATGCTTCAGCAATTGGCTATGTTGGTGAGCTATGTCGCTATCTTCTAGATGCACCTGAATCACACCAAGATCGCAATCATCGCGTCACCAAGATGATTGGTAACGGCATGCGTCCAAATATTTGGGATAAATTTAAAAATCGCTTTGGCATTGAAGAAGTGCTCGAACTTTATGCTTCAAGTGAAGGTAATGTCGGCTTTTCCAATATTTTAAACTTCGATAATACCGTAGGTTTCTCTCCTATTCCTTATGCCATCATCCAATATGACAAGGAAAAGGAAGCCCCTATTCGTGATGCAAAAGGTCATTGTATTAAAGTCAAAAAAGGTGAAACAGGCTTATTGATTGGTAAAATTACCAATCGCTCTCCATTTGATGGTTATACCGATCCAGAAAAGAATAAATCCTCGATCATGCATGATGTTTTTACCAAAGGAGATTCTTATTTCATCACAGGTGACCTCGTGCGAGATATCGGGTGCCGCCATGCTCAATTTGTTGACCGTCTCGGTGATACCTTCCGCTGGAAAGGTGAGAATGTCTCTACAACTGAAGTTGAAAATATTTGTAGTGATTATGAAAAGATCACAGAAGCAGTGGTATACGGCGTTGAGATTCCAAATACTAACGGTCGTGCAGGTATGGCAGCCATCACTTTAGCAGAAGGTGCTGAACTAAATGAGCAAGATTTATCCGATATGGCTCAGTTCTTTAAGAAGTCTTTGCCAAGCTATGCGGTTCCAGTGTTCTTACGTGTACAGAAAACACTCGAAACCACAGGAACATTTAAATATCAAAAGAGTAAGTTAAAGGAAGAAGCTTATTTTCCAGACAAAACTTCAGATCGTATTTTGGTTTTATTACCAAATGAAGATGCATATTGCGATTTAAATGAAGAGATTCTGAAAAATATTGAACAGTATAAATATCGTTTTTAAGCTAAAATCGATTGTTTTTTGGCTAGAAAACACGAAATTGTGTCATTTCTAGCCAAACGTAACAAAGTTTTATATTTTTTACTTGCGCTACTCAAATAACTTGCTAAAATACGCAACATCAAAACGAGATGGGTCGTTAGCTCAGTTGGTAGAGCAGCGGACTTTTAATCCGTTGGTCCCGCGTTCGAGTCGCGGACGACCCACCACTTATTTTGAAACCCCTATGGGTCGTTAGCTCAGTTGGTAGAGCAGCGGACTTTTAATCCGTTGGTCCCGCGTTCGAGTCGCGGACGACCCACCAGATTCTTAAAAAAGCCTTTCATCTTGAAAGGCTTTTTTATTGCCTGCAATATAATACAAGCTACCCTCATAGAGGATCAATTCTTATATCTTCAAAGCTTTTGACGTTGCAAAGTATATGCACGTGACGGAAGCGGATTGTCTTTAAAGAAAGTTTGGTTCACTTCCGTTGCATTGGCAATTTTATCAAGATCCATGACCATATTACCCTGCTCATCCAAATCGTAAAAAAACTGAACCCCACTCTCTCTCAAAATAATGATTTGATGGTGATGCGGATCATACAACCAACGATCTTGGCGATATTGACGTTGCGTTGTAAATTCAACCTTACCACGATGCATAAAAATACGATGAGCTGTGCCATCAGCCAATAAATTGATAATAAACTCAGCTTCACCCTTATCACAACGAGCAAAGCCATCATCACATTGCATGGTGGTTTGGTAACGACCTACAAATTTCTGCCATTCTTTAGCAACAGACTGCGGTGTTGTATCCGCATTCTCTTGAACTGGAGGCCGTGCCTTACCTGCGACATTCGTTAATGAGTTAGAAGACTCAGGCGTATGCGACTCCTGAATTTGGTTGATGTGTTCAATATGTGGCGATTCATTCTGGCTACATGCCGCAAGTGCAATATTCATGATGGCGATAATGCTGAACATTGAGATTGAATGAACTTTAAAATTTAAATTCATCATTTTATATCTTGAGCCATTTCATAAATTGCGATGTATAAAAATATTATCCTTATAAAATAGGGATATACAAGTATTAGACTGATCTGACTATTTATGCAGAACCTATACCACATCAAGGTTTTATCTTTTTCATTACATAAAATTACGATATTTTTTGAATAATCTCCTTTAAAACTAAAAATTATTCTCCATATAAAATGTATAGACAAACGTTAAAGAAAAATTGCGAAGTCTATTTCATGACTATTTTAGGTTCTAAAGGAGAACTCAATGGCCAATGTTGGTTTATATCGCTCAAACCGCTCTAACATGATTGCTGGTGTGATGGGCGGTATTGCTGAACGTTTTGGTTGGAATGCGAATTTATTACGAATTATTTTTGTTCTAGTGTCAGTGATGAGCGCTGCATTTCCAGGAATTTTAGTGTACTTAGTGCTTTGGTTAGTGATGCCAAAAAATAAAGTTCAGCACGAACATTCAAATACTTATGATCGTCCAATGCGCACTGTACATCAGGACAGATCACCGCTTTAACTTGAGTTTACCCTCAATCACCCACACAACCTCGGGTGAGTTTTTTAACACGATAATTTCCCCCAATTATCGTGTTTTTTTTTATTCTCATTTTGCATCTTTCTCAAAATAGCGCTAACTTGAACAAAACAATAAATATGGACAATCAATGGCACAGTCGGAATGGATGGTATTGTGGCTATGCGCACTGGCCGCATTATTACATGGCCTGAGCGGTTTCGGCTTTCCCATGATGAGTACCGCCGTACTCTCTACTCAACTCCCGCTCAGCCTCGCTGTCACTTTGGTCATTCTTCCCTGTCTCATTTTAAATTTAATTCTGCTAACTGCTCACCCTCAGTATTCAATATGGCAGAGCATTCAACACTACAGCATAAGATTTTTTCCCCTTATTCTAAGTAGCTTAGTTGGCAGTCTGCTTGGGGTGAAACTTTTATTGTGGCTCAATGAAGGTTATTTAAAGCTTTTACTTGGCATGGTGATGGTACTGTATGTGATTGATCAATTACGACAACATTCATTCACCGTCAGCCCGTCAGTGCTCAATATGCTGATATTCGGTCTGTTAGCAGGCATTATCGGTGGTGCTACCAATGCAATGGCACCATTTCTAATGATGTATTTACTCAGCTGTCAGCTGAGTAAAACCGATATTGTGATCGTGAGTAATTTAAGCTTTATCGCCAGCAAATTGATACAACTCCTTCTACTTTACCCAATTTTGGTCAATATTGATAAGCATCAACAACTTTTAGTCATGTTGATCTGTGTTTTTGCAATATTTGGGGTATGGATCGGAGGACGGATCAGGCAACACATCTCTCAACAGTTTTTTAAAAATACAGTATTGATCCTATTACTTTTGCTCGGTATTCAAGCCCTGTGGCAAAGCTATAATTTATTAGAACAATCGATTTCATTGTTTAAATAGTATATTTTGAAAAGTGATAAGGATATTCATTCTTCAGAATTAAGAAGTTTAATACATGCAACTATAAAACCTATAGCGACATTCAAAAGGAGCGAATATGACGGAACAACTCGCGACCCCAACCAACATGATGCCAAAAGGGCTCATCAAAGGTTGGGTGTTGATACTGATCGCCGCTTTTATTTCTTATGGACTCTATCAAGTCTTACCCTATGATGAAAACGCCAATAAAGGGTTGGCATTACTTTGCTTTATCGGCATTTTATGGCTGACTGAGGCCATCCATATCACGATTACCGCCCTATTGGTACCCGTACTCGCGGTTCTTCTCGCGATGCCTATGGCTAAAGGCGATGAGCTTATACCAATCACAACACAAGCGGCATTAGCTACATTTGCAGATCCTGTGATTTTTTTATTTTTTGGTGGCTTCGCATTAGCGACCGCGCTGCATATTCAAAAGCTCGATAAAAAAATTGCGATGTGGATCATCTCTATGTCTGGTGGTCATCTCGGCATCTCTGTAATAGCGATTTTTGCTGTAACAGCACTTTTATCTATGTGGATTTCAAATACGGCGACTGCAGCAATGATGCTTCCACTTGCCCTTGGTTTACTTTCACATTTAGATGTCAGTCGAGATCGAAAAACATTTGTTTTTATCCTGTTAGGTATTGCCTATTCTGCAAGTATTGGTGGCTTAGGGACCATGGTTGGCTCTCCACCAAATGCAATCGCGGCTAAGGCTTTAGACTATGATTTTGCAGATTGGATGAAAATCGGTTTACCGATGATGCTGCTCATTTTACCTGCCATGCTCTTGAGTCTCTATCTGGTACTTAGACCTAAGCTCAACCATAAAGTCCAATTTGTGACTGAGGATATCCCTTGGACAGGCACTCGAATTGCAACAATGATATTGTTTGTCTGCACAGCTATCGCTTGGATCTTCAGTAAAAAGCTCACCGATACTTTTGGTATCACTCAACCTGATACCTGGATTGCTGTGTTAGCAGCATGCTTGGTCGTGATTATCGGAACTGCAACATGGAAACAAGTCGCTGAAAATACGGATTGGGGCGTTTTATTTTTATTTGGCGGTGGTTTAACCCTCAGTGCAATTTTAAAAGATTCAGGCAGTTCATTGGTGCTTGGTCAAACCCTAGCCAATGCCTTTGGTGATGCCTCCCCACTCCTCATTATTTTCGTCGTTGCTACGTTCATTATCTTCTTGACTGAATTCACCAGTAACACTGCATCTGCTGCACTGTTAGTACCAGTCTTTGCAGCGATTGCCGATCAAATGGGTATGCCTAAGGAAATTTTAGTTATTGTGATCGGCATTGGTGCTTCTTGTGCATTTATGCTTCCTGTTGCGACACCACCAAATGCCATCGTATTTGGTACCGGACATATTCAACAGTCTGAAATGATGAAAGTCGGATTCGTCCTGAATATAATGTGTATTTTCATTGTGTCACTATTTATCTATTGGTTCTTTAGCTAATTTAAAAAATGTTCAAAAAAGAAAAAAGCACGATATCGTGCTTTTTTCTTGTCGATTCAAAGCCAGTCTTTTATTTATTTTGCAACACCCAACCAAGTGAATTTTTGTGGTACGGCATCTAGCTTGATACTGCGTTCAATCTTGGCCGATTTCAAATCAATCTCATGAATCTGTTTCGTCACCACATTATTGATGAAAACACGATCTTGCTGACCATGCGCAATCAGCGCTGCCTTCTCTATCGCTTCTGAACCTTGCTCAATCACTTGAATACGATGTTTCACTGTCCAAGACTCAGTATCTAAAATCACCAATTGCCCCAATGAATCGAGTATCACGAAATAATCGCCAGATTGGCTATACGTCTGCTGAAGACGTTTCACATTGGTATCTTTCTCAGTCCATGGAATTTGTTGAACCAACTTATTTGCACCATTGATAATGAATAAATCAGGTGTAGCGGATGCCAATCCAACTAGCTCTTGCGCATTGGCTTGGCCAACGACTGTACCAATACGAACGTCCAACTTAATCTTCGAGTCTTTAAAAAGACCTGCAACACCATGCTCGACAAGCAATACGCCGTCTTCACAGCCAAATGCACTATAACCTTTAACCGATGAAGCCCCGTGCAAACCTGGACACGTATTTTCTAAATTATTTTGACCATGGAAATGATCACCATGCAGTTCGTAATTTCTCACCACACTTGCTAATGTTTCGCCTGATCCTGAATATGAACTCAATACATACTCACCCAACGGTTCAGCTACACCATGATGTTTAAATGGCAGCTTTTGCGATGCCACATTTTTTGAAGCGATTCCTGCATCTGTAAATACATCAAATTTTGATGTTTCAGTCTCGCTACCATCATAAAAAATAGCAGCCTGACCATTAAAATTCCGATAATGCGTAGGTGCAGCACCATTGAGTTGGAAGTTCAATAACTGAGGTGAAGCAGTTCCCTTATCACTTAAACCGCTGTCATAAAAATTAACAGTGCCACCAACTCGATCCATCAAGATGCCATAACGTGAACTGGGACTGCTATGTAACGCAAATGGCATCGTCTTCAGTTGTTTAACATCGATGACTTTTTGCTGTTCTAAATCGAATAAACTCAATTCTGGTCGATCGACTTGATCATTGATGATCAAAAGTCTCCCCTCTTGATTTACCACAGTTGTTGGTTTTTCAGGCGGATTATTCTGATTTGATTTGTTGTTATCACTACCACCACAAGCTGTCAGTAAAATAGCTGAAAGCAAAATGCTGATCTTTGGTAATTGGTTTTTCATGGAGATCATCTCTTATTATGACAATACATTACACTTGAAATGTTATAACATAACATTTATAACATAGTGATACAGAGATTCAAAGATTTATTCATTATCTCAGATGAAATATCTCCACTGAAAAGCCAAAAGTTAAAGTAAAAATGAAATCAACTGAGGTTGATTTCCTGCCATCTGATTAAAAACTTCAACATGTAGGCAAGAACACTACAGATGTCGTTCTGCTCCAAGTATGCAAACTTTTTAGCAATTGAGTTGGCCGCACAAATTTATGGACTAACCTTTGCCACTCCCTGCTAAAGTCCTTATAATTGAGCGCAATTTTTCTCTAATTTTAAGTGGAAGACCATGAGTCGCGCCATATCGCATATTGATACTTTCCAAGGCTTAATTCTTGCCTTACAAAACTACTGGGCGGAGCAAGGCTGCGTCGTGTTACAGCCTTACGACATGGAAATGGGTGCAGGTACATTCCACACTGCAACTTTCCTACGCGCATTAGGGCCTGAAACTTGGAACGCTGCATACGTTCAACCTTCACGTCGTCCGAAAGACGGTCGTTATGGTGAAAACCCAAACCGTTTGCAACATTACTACCAATTCCAAGTGGTACTTAAGCCAAACCCAGACAACATCCAACAGCTGTATCTTGACTCGCTTAAAGCGATTGGTATTGATCCGTTGGTACATGACATTCGTTTCGTAGAAGACAACTGGGAATCTCCAACGCTTGGCGCGTGGGGCTTAGGTTGGGAAGTATGGTTAAACGGCATGGAAGTGACTCAGTTCACTTACTTCCAACAAGTCGGTGGTGTTGAGTGCTACCCTGTTACTGGAGAAATCACTTACGGTTTAGAGCGTCTTGCAATGTACTTGCAAGGTGTAGACTCAGTTTACGATTTGGTTTGGACTAAAGGTCAGTTTGGTACAGTGACTTATGGTGATGTATTCCATCAAAATGAAGTTGAACAGTCGACTTATAACTTTGAATACGCACCTGTTGATAAACTGTTTGAACTCTTCGACTTCTATGAAACTGAAGCAACACGTTTAATCGAAGCAAAACTTCCACTTCCTGCGTATGAGCAAGTGGTTAAAGCGTCGCATAGCTTTAACTTACTTGATGCACGTGGCGCGATTTCTGTGACTGAACGTCAGCGTTATATTTTACGTGTACGTACATTGGCGCGTTCAATTGCAAATGCTTATGTGGCTGCACGTGCGGAACTTGGTTTCCCAATGGCAGAACCAGCATTACGTGATGAGGTATTGGCACAGTTAAAGGCACAAGTTGAAGCAGAAGCAAAATCTGAGGAGAGCAAATAATGTCTAAACATACCGTTTTGTTCGAATTAGGTTGTGAAGAACTTCCACCAAAAAGCCTTAAAAAATTACGTGATGCACTACAAGCAGAAACCGTTAAAGGCTTAAAAGATGCAGGCTTAACGTTTGATTCTATCGAAGCTTATGCTGCACCACGTCGTCTTGCCCTTAAAATCGTAAATGTAGATGGCGCGCAAGCAGATACGCAAAAACGTTTTGATGGCCCTGCTAAACAAGCAGCGTTTGATGCTGATGGTAACCCAACTAAAGCGCTTGAAGGCTTTATGCGTGGTCAAGGCATCACGGTTGATCAAATCTCGACTTTTCAAGCGGGTAAAGTCGAAAAAGTTTGCTACTTAAAAGATGTCAAAGGTCAAAGCCTTGATGCTTTACTTCCACAAATTTTACAAAATGCATTGGACAATCTTCCAATTGCGAAACGTATGCGTTCAGCGGCAAGCCGTACCGAATTTGTACGTCCAGTAAAATGGGTGGTATTGCTTAAAGACAACGACGTTGTTGATGCAATCATTCAAGATCACAAAGCAGGTAACGTAACGTTTGGTCATCGTTTCCATGCACCTGAAGCAATCACGTTGACTCACGCTGACGAATACTTAAGCAAGCTTAAAGCAGCTTACGTTGTGGCAAACTTTGAAGAGCGTCAAGCAATCATTGATAGTCAAGTTAAAGCATTGGCTGATGAAGTCAATGCCATTGCAATTGTGCCTGCGGATCTTCGTGATGAAGTAACTGCACTTGTAGAATGGCCTGTTGCACTTCGTGCAAGTTTTGAAGAACGCTTCCTTGCGGTTCCTCAAGAAGCATTGATTACGACGATGCAGGACAACCAAAAGTACTTTTGCTTAGTGAATGCTGACAATAAACTTCAACCGTACTTCATTACTGTGTCAAACATTGAGTCGAAAGACCCGACACAAATTATTGAAGGTAACGAGAAAGTGGTTCGTCCACGTTTGTCTGATGCTGAATTTTTCTTCTTACAAGACCAAAAACAACCGCTTGCTTCTCGTAAAGAGAAACTTGCCAATATGGTCTTCCAAGCAGAATTGGGTACGCTTTGGGACAAATCGACACGTATTGCAAAACTCGCTGTTGCTTTAGCGCCAATTACAGGTGCAAACCCTCAAGACGCTGAAAAAGCTGCGCTTCTTGCAAAATGTGACTTAACCTCTGAGCTTGTGGGTGAATTCCCAGAGCTTCAAGGGATTGCGGGTACTTACTACGCACGTCTTGAAGGTGAAAATGATGAAGTTGCTGAGTCTTTAGGTGAGCAGTACTTACCTAAATTCGCTGGTGACGTTTTACCAAAAACTAAAACAGGTACAACGATTGCCCTTGCTGACCGTTTAGATACGCTCACAGGTATTTTTGGTATTGGTCAAGCACCGACAGGCTCTAAAGACCCGTTTGCGCTTCGTCGTTCTGCAATTGGTATTTTACGTTTAGTGACTGAAAACGAGCTTGATGTGTCAATTGAAGACTTGATCAAACTTGCACTTGCTGCTTATGGCGATGTATTAAAAGACCACGACAAGACTTTAAACGATGCTGTTGCATTCCTTGAAGGTCGTTACCGTGCGAAATACGAAGACCAAGGCGTTGCTGTTGATGTAATTCAAGCTGTTCAAGCGTTGTCACCAAAATCTCCTCTTGATTTTGACAAACGTGTAAATGCGGTAAATCACTTCCGTGCATTACCTGAAGCGGCTGCGCTTGCTGCTGCAAACAAGCGTGTTGCAAACATTCTTGCGAAAGAAGCTGCACCTGAAGGCGCTGTGGTTGAAGCAAACTTGGTTGAAGATGCTGAGAAAGCATTGTTCGCTGAACTTGCGAAAATTACGCCTGTGGTTGAGCCGTTATTTGCTGCGAAAGACTACACTGCTGCATTGTCTGCACTTGCTGCACTTCGTGCGCCTGTAGATGCATTCTTTGATGGTGTGATGGTCATGGCAGATGATGCTGAATTAAAAGCGAACCGTTTACGCATGCTTGCTCAACTTCGTGACTTGTTTACGAAAGTTGCTGATATTTCAGTGTTACAGCACTAAGGTTCAGTTAAATAAAAAAACCCGCTTTAAAGCGGGTTTTTTTATACATTAACAGATCGACTTCGAGTAGAGGCCTTGACAATTCTTCCTGCTTCTCGTGCTTCTTCTTCACCTGAGTCAGCAATCATAGAAATAACATCTTCAATATCATTTGGATACATTGAAAACTCAATTGACACGCATGTTCCTGTGAAACCATTTACTCTTTCTTCGTTCTCAGTTTTTTTATTTTTTATAATCATTGTTTTACCTGAACTCGAGAGAGTCATACGGCCAAAGTTTTTAGCTAAATGTTGTAAAACATATAAACCAAATCCCGAATTACCATGTATATTTTTATCTTCATCTAAATTTAATGTTCTGGATAATCCTGCCTGTAAAGCAATTTTTAAAAAATTTTCCTTATCCACATCGATCTGAGCATTACTTAGTGAACTAAGAATCCCTATTCCTTCATCAACAACAGCAATTTGAGCTCTATTATTTTTCCACCTTTGTGCGCATACATAACAAACATCTCTTTCTGAATGCTCCAAAGCATTCCTTATTGTCTCTCTAATGGAATAAGCAATTGTTAAATAAACTTGTTTATTAAAATTTGCTCCTACTAACACCCGAGCGACATAAGCTGCTTCTTCCTGAATCAAATCTTGTAAACTTTTCCCAGTTTCGAAACTTTCATTTAATAGTACTTGTTTATCTATCTTTCTAATTGGAACAAAGCTCTCACCAGCTTTTACCTGACCAATCTTGTTACCAAAATTTACACCGATAAAATCAAAAAAGCCTATATGTGCCAAATACCCGATTGAATTATGTGTTTGATTAATTGAAATAAGAGTATTTCTGATTCCTCTAGCTTTCTTAAAGTCTCTGAGTATTAATGCTAAACAAAGAATAGTCTGAGGATCATAAAAATTAACACCAGTTAGATCAATAACCACTTTTTCAGCATAATAATTCTCTTTTAATTTATTATTGAAATCATTCAGAATTGATAGAGTTAAATAGTTTGCTTCTAATAAGATAGTGTTCTGATGAATTGTCATATATTACTCTTCACTTCCAAAAATAAACTCTTTTATATTTATTAAAAGACACAACCCCAATCTTCTCCCTATAGGCAATGTTATTTAAAATTCATATACTTAAATTTATATAGTTCAGAATATAAAACTTATGATGAAAACTCAATCTTTAGTTATTTCAGCTTTAACATGTTTAGCTCTTACAGCCTGCTCTTCAATACCATCAAATCCCAATACCCCTATCGTATTAGAACAACACAAAAACATTGCTGTTGAGCCTGAAACCAAAGACAACTTAGCACGACTCATCAAACAAAAAGAAAACTGTCTGATCGAGTTCACTGGCAACTTTGCAACAGGCAAAGCCACTGAATACTGGTTCTTCCAAGGGGAGCAACTGATGTCAGCGCATTCAAATTTAGATGCTGATGTCGAAAACAAACAAACCGTGTTTGATATTCAAGATTCAGTAAAACAAACCAATTTCAACGCGCTCAAAAACCACTTTAAAGCGAAAAATCTTCAACAGTGTGAACATTTCTAAGACGCTAAAAACCATTCATCTGATCATTCATAAACTAGAACAGCACAATTGGCTAAAACCAACTGTGCTTTTTTTATAAGAGGGGAGTATAAAGTGACTCGACCAATGCCAAGTCTCACAAAAGATAGGTTTGAGTGAAAGGCTATCTCAGGTAGTTTCACATAAGATTAAAAAAATCGAATGATGCAAATTTCAATTATGACTTGGATTTGATTATACCTAAACCGTAAAGTGGCCATTTATGATTAGGTTTAATATTATTCACAATCATCGCAATCAATACTAAAGCCACAGATCCTAAAAGCACAGGAAATATGAGGAAATTCCATCCATAGCTGATTGAATCTGCTGTTAATAAAATGACCAATGGATTTGCTCCTGCTGGAGGATGCACACATCTAAAAATTTGCATTAAGGCAATCGCACAACCGACTGATAAAGCTACAGTCAAAATCGAATCAGGAAAAAACTTAAGAAAAAATAGACCGATAAAAGCAGAAATAAAATGACCGAAAATCACATTTCTAGGTTGAGCTAATGGCGACTGTGATACTGCATAAAGAATTACACAAGTTGCGCCAAAAGGCGCCATGATATAAATATTTCCCGTTAATTTACTCAACAAAAGTAGCAAAAAAATACTAATTGTTCCTCCAATAAAGCTCCGAATCATTTCGTGCGGTTTAGGAAAAGCAGTAAGTTTTTCTTTTCCTTCAAAAATTGAAATCATACTGATATCGCCTTTTTAATATTGTTTTAAAAGCATAATACAGATAAAATAAAAATAGTACAGATCTGTACTATTTTTATTTTCAGGATTGCAAGGATGTCAAAATCAGCATTAAAAATTCTTGATACAGCAGAAAAACTATTTAACCAAAATAGCTTTGTTGGCGTAGGTGTAGACTTAATTCGAAATCAATCAGGGTGTTCGAAAACCACGATGTACACGTACTACAAAAATAAGATGCAGTTGGTTGAATCCGTTCTCAAAGCTCGTGATGAAAAATTTAAAGAGAGTTTGTTTCAATATATCGGCAAATCAGAAGGTCTTGCGGCAATAAACAAAATTTTTGATTGGCATATGCAGTGGTTTCAACAAGACTCCTTTAAAGGATGCTTATTTGTTAGAGCTGTCGCTGAATCGAACCAAGACGATAAATCTATAATCTCAGTTGCTCAAAATCATAAGCAATGGATAAAAGAATTAATATCAACACATTGCTTGAATATGGGCCGGCAAGACTTATCCGAATTAATTTACACATTAATAGAAGGATTAATTAGCCGATTCTTGGTAGATGGATTTGATCCTCAACTTGGTGCTCTGATTAAGAAAAATATAAATCATCTATTCGAGCAATGACTTTGATTTAAAGCTGCGCATATTTTGCCTAAATCAGTATTGCTTCAGATATCAGAGTAAAAAAATTTGATTAATCACGATTTTTCATAAAGGTGAAAGTCTCACATAGCGCTGAGTTTCTACAGTTTCAATAAAAGCTCCTGATTGGCATAAATGCTCACAATTTATAATTTTCTTTAGAAATCAGATAGAAGAAATATCTTCTAAATTATGATTAAGTTATATACAGTTGTATTTTTTAAACTGACCCAATCAATATTTTTTTATATTAAAAATAAAATACTTAATCAAAACATCATTGCCAATCCGACAAACAGCAAGACCCCAACTTGTTAGTTAAACTAAACAGTGATACAACATCAAAGCCTAATCTGAATTATCTTTTTTGATCAGATTATGAGACATAAAAATAAAATGAATGGAACGATTTGGCTTTATGCATATTTCATTCTTCACTCAAGCACGACTACAAAAATGAAAAACAAAAAGGAATTATGTAATGAAATTGCTAAATTCTTTCTATGCTGCTGTTGGCATCGGCGTCACGATACTTGCGACCACCATTGGCATAGCGAATAAAACAATTAATCCAACTCCAAATGTGACACCAGACTTAAGCTATTTAAGTCCTCAACCCGACCCAGTGACCTCCCCAGATGTCACGCTCCCAGGTACTCCCGTTGCATTAAAAAACACCCGACTCGGAACTAGACAATCTCCGAGTCAAACTCAAGTCCCATCACTTTCCAATGCCAATGCTCAATGGCAATTGTATGATCGACCTGCTGAATATCCTAAGTCGGTGACCTTGCCAGCACAGTGGATTACCATGCGTGATGGAACGCGAATCGCCACTTATGTCACGCTCCCTGCGGATGAGTCAGGTCGTCCTATCAATGCAAAATTCCCTGTGATTGTTATTCAAACGGCCTATAGCGCAGGGGTTGCAGGTAAGGTTTCAGCAATAGCAGGTGGTGCAGACCCTGAAATGGTGAAACGTGGCTATGCAACAGTCGTTGCAGATGTTCGTGGAACAGGTAACTCTACAGGTAAGTGGGAAGCTTTTGGCAAAGTCGAACAACAAGATGCTTATGAAATTATTGACTGGTCAAGTAAACAAAGCTTCTCTGATGGAAATGTCGGCTTATATGGTGTTTCTTATTTAGGTATCACGGCGATGCTGGGTGCAGCGACACAACATCCAGCAATCAAGGCAGCGTTCCCAATCGTACCTATGGGTGATGCGTACCGCGATATTCTTTTCAATGGCGGGCAGCTAAATACTAACTTCATTCCACTTTGGATGAGTTTAATTACACTGTTGGGTACTTTACCAATTGATACCTTGGGGCAAGACCCGATTACTGGAAAACTGACCGCACTCGATAAAATTATTAACAGTACAGAATTCCAAATACCGCTTTTTGCCAATGCTCTAAAAGGCAAAGCTGATGCTTTTGATAATGACTTTTGGCAAGAAAGATCGCTGTTAGAACAAGCCAATAATATTAAAGTTCCGACTTTTATTGTCGGGGGAACACGTGATTTGTTCCAACGCAGTGAACCGCTTTGGCATGAAGCATTAAAAGGTCATACCACAGTAAAAACCTTTATTGGACCTTGGGCACACATTCAAGCCGCACAACTTTTCCCAAGTTTGCCTAAAGGTAATATACCGCGTTTAGACAAAATGCAACTTCAATGGTTTGATCAATATTTAAAAGGCATCAACACTGGCGCTGAAACTCTACCTAACGTCACACAATGGGTACATGGTTATGAAGATTATGTCGTCAGTACGGATTGGCCGCATGTAGCATTAGAACCAGATCGTTTATTCTTAAATACACGTGGAAATCTTGCAAAAGATCGACCAACGTCAAGCTCTGGTGAAAACTACTTATTACAAGCGCCAACTTTCGGTTTATGCTCAAGTACTGTTGAACAAGTTCTCATTGGTGCAACGTCTATCCTACCGTTCCCATGTCTGGAAAATAGCAACTTGGCGAATATTCCTGCATCGGTCTTTAACTCAGTCCCTTTAACTGAAGACTATTATTTAAATGGGCCGATACAAGCTGACTTGTGGATTTCATCCAGCTCAAAAGACAGTGGTTTAGTCGTACGTGTATCCGATGTGGACCCAAGAACGGGCAATGCTAAAACATTAAGCACGGGTATTATCACAGCATCCATGCGTAAAGTTGATGAATCACGTTCTCGTTATATCAAAGGACAAATGATTCAACCTTGGCATACATTTAAAGCATCGGATATTCAACCTTTAGACAAAAACAAGCCAGTCTTGGTCAATGTTGAGATTCCAGCAACTGCTGCGCTTATTCCTAAAGGACATCGTATTCAAATTTCGGTGGTTTCGAGTGATGTATGGAAAGGCGTTGCCCCATTACCAAGTTTAACTTCATCGCTTTTGGGATCGATTTCGATCTATTCGAATTCACAATACCCATCAAGCGTGGTTTTACCAAAAGTCCCGACTCAATATCTGAAGCATTGATTTTTAGATTTCTTATAAACAGCGTCTGAGCATGAATCCATGCTCAGACTTTTTTTATGTTGAATATATTGGTTTGATCAACACCTGTCTTAGAATCGGAGGATAAACTTTACTTTTAATTTTGTTGTCCACGATCCAATTCACACGATGTAGCGTTGTATCCTAAGAGCCTTTAAGCGATACAAGATGAATAAAAATTGTAGCTTTAGTCATTAAAACTGCCGAAGCACAACGTTACGGATACATTTCAACATTGAAACAGCCCCATCGCTCATGTAGTTTGCTTGGAAACTGATAAAAAATTCAAAAGTTTTGTACAGATGAGGCGATTGAGTCACAGCGCCACCCATACAGAACCGAGAAGAGGATCCTTCATGAACATAATGAAAACGATGCTGGTAAGTTGTATTACGCTAAGCTCAGCAACTACATTTGCTCAAGACTCTACTTTAACAGGCAACAATCCTGCTTACGGTGACAATCCAAATTTAGCCAAAGTACTTGCAGTCAAAGCACAAGAGACTTTGCAAAATACAGCCAACACCGTTGATGATGCGACCAAGCGTGGTATTGCTAAAATCAAACCATCCGTCGATTCAGCTTGGCAAAACACCAAAGAATTCACCAATGAAAAAGCGATTGCATTACGTGACGGTGCTCGTCAAGGCGTGGATACAACTGTTAAATCTGTGCAGCATGCTAAACAGAACCTCGTCGGTGCAGGTGGTGTTCCCATCGAAAGAGGCAGTTTGAGTCAACCCAACCCAACGACAGCACCTGCTGTCACAGCCTCCCCTGCTCTAACTACTGCATCGGTCGCTTTACCCGTTCAAGAAAATTCAGTCAACCTTGAAACTGCGCAATCAGCCAACACCACGCTAGCAAGTCAAAATCAAGCACCTGAAGCAGAACCGACCATTCAGCGTCAAAGTGTTGCTTTACCTAATAGTGGAGCTACCACCTCTAGTCCAGCTGTAGATGACAGTGATGCAGGTGTCCCACGTTAAACCAGGTCGTTTTATTCAAACCTAAGTGGAGTTTATTTATTAGGTTGAGTTTATTTATATCTCTTCAAGAAAAAAGGTGCTTCTCACAGCACCTTTTTTATTACTTAACTTCAGTTAACTTGACGGATCGGTTGACCCGCTTTAAATGCAGCTGCGTTTTCCTGTACTTGTTGCACAATGCGTTGACGTGCTTCAACGCTTCCCCATGCGCTGTGTGGTGTAATAATGAGATTAGGGATATCCGAATTCAATAACACATTGCCTTGCTGAGGCGGTTCTATACTCAATACATCAGTCGCTGCCCCTGCGATTCTCCGATTGATTAGTGCTTCCGCCAATGCTTGTTCATTCACAATGCCACCACGGGCACAATTAATTAAATATGCACTTTCTTTCATTAGACTGAATGCTTCTGCATCAATTAAGTCGCGTGTTGTTTCAGTTAATGGACAATGTAAGCTAATAAAGTCTGATTGACGCAGCAAGCTTTCTAAACTGACACGATCAGCGGCTGCAGGTCGTCCTGGTAAATGAGCCACAATCACCTTCATACCAAAGGCTTCAGCCAACTTCGCTACGGCTTGACCAAGTTCACCATAGCCCAAAATCCCCAAGGTCTTACCATTCAATTCGGCAATGGGGAAATCTAATAAACAGAATTGTGACGCTTTATTCCATTCACCCGCACGAACTGCACGATCATATTGAATAAAAGACGTTGCCAAGTTCAGCATCAACATCATGGTATGTTGAGCTACAGCGGCAGTACCATATGCCTGACAGTTACATACCACAATGTTTTGAGCTTTTGCTTGGATTAAATCGACATTATTGGTGCCTGTGGCTGAAATTAAAATTAATTTAAGCTGCGGTCGTTGTTGCATCATGTCTGCCGTAATCACCACTTTATTGGTCACCACCACATCTACATCCGCAATGCGTTCAAGCACTTGATCTGGATCAGTGCGCTCAAAGAATGTTACCTCATCAAAGACTTGGTACCACCCCGAAAAATCTAAATCATTCTGATCGAGAGAGAATTGATCCAAAAAAACAGCTTTCACGTTGAACCTCAGCAATATTGATCTGCATTTCGACTGCAAGATTTTCATGATAATTCAACTGATTGTAAGCTTAATTGTAGGTCAACAATAGCTGATTTGACTGTTTTTTTGTCTCAGATTGCGTCGTTGCTGCACGCTGTGCTTTTAGGGAAAATTGATCTTCTTTCAGCGCATTTAAATATGCCGTTGCCAAACGATACGCTTCTTCACAAATACGTTCAGAAATCCGATCTTCTGTGTAATAACCATGTTTCATACAAGTAAAGATCATTTCAATAATGATCAACATACTGTCAGGTTGTTGCGGTAAATAATCATCTACCCGAATTGCTTTAAGTGCATCTCTTAAATCTTGACTGAACTGTTTGAGTTCCATTTGATGACGTAAATATACTTGTCGGTTCAGTGGTCCTGATAAAATCAATAATCGGGCCACAGCAGATTCATTATAAAACTTGGCAGTGGTCTCAATCACAGCTGCAGCCACCATTCGACCATAAGCCGACATACTTTCGTGCGGATGTTCTCGTATGACGTTTAAACCAGCTTCCTTAAGCAAGCTTACCAGTTTCTGCAAATGCAACTGTGCCATATGATGCAACAGATCATATTTTGTCGGAAAGAACTGATAAATACTGGCTCTTGGAATTTTTGAAGCATTGGCAATTTCGGGAATTGAAATTGACTCTAAGCCCATTTTAACTAAAAGTTTTTCAGCAGTTTGAATCACCTGCATAACACGGCGATGTGTACGCGATTGTTTTGGAGGATTCATTCCTGTTTCAGTTTTTACAATTTTCTTTTTATTCATCTGTCCCACCTAAATTCCATTTATATGGGTTTTTGTGCTCAAGTAGACACGTCAAAGATGCATGAATATTCCGATATTCATAAATACATCATCATTTGAATCATTCAAATTGGTTATATATTGCCTGATCTTAACAATGAAACAGAGTCATTCCATCGCTTTCGTTACAAAATAAACACGGGTAAATTTTAAACAATATCGCTTTTTACGACAGATTGAGATCTATCACACACTCTATATTTTTTTACTTAAAGATAAAAAAGCGCCGAAGCGCTTTGATCAATTGCTATGAAAAATTCAGCCTTACTCCACTGAAAATTTTTCTGCCTCACCAACAGTGTCTGATTCAAAAATACAGTTTCCTAACTCATCGCAGTGCATATAGAGATGCTTATAACTGATACTAAAGAAACCTTCGCCCTTTTTCACAATCAAAGGGCTCATATCCGCACTCAGCGCATCATCCATTTTGATCAATTTGGTAACACGGCGATCATTCATACAAATGAGATAGTGCTGTTTTTTAATTTCAATCTGGGCCAATCCAGTACTTTCCACATGTAATGGAATAATGTACTTACCATTAATATCAATCACATGTTGTTCATAGCTTTCTAATTTTTGGGTGATCACGTTAAAGACCAAGACTTTGCCAAAGCTGTCATGAAGTTGTGTTTTATTTTCAAATGGCAAATGAATCGAAATACCAAGCTTTTGTAAATCTTGTTCATCAACTCTTTTATTGGTCAGTAAGATACGTGTAATCGTCTGTTTAAGACTGGCATCAAAAAAGCTACTGTCTAGTTGTAGATCGATGGTTTTTAAAATATTACCTAATGCTTCATTGTGGGTGCCAAGCAGATGTGCGATCACGCTTCGATAGTAAAATTTACTGTTCTTTTTAACTGCTCGAATCTGGCGATAAAAGTAGGTTGCATCAAATTCATGTTCAATAAAATCATGCAATAACGCAGAATTTGCTAATACAGCAACCGCATCATGGCCTGTATAAGGTAAATGTAGTGTATTGAGTTGAGGAATAAGTGGCTTAATCTTTTCATAGTGCTCGCGATCCAGATCAAAGTAAGGATCATAAACCACGATATATTCTGCATCGGACGCAATATCTGTCGCGTCAATTTGCATGTCAGCATTGACGTTAGGATCGTAAAAATCAGTATAACGGCGGTCTTCGATTTCAGCAGGATTAATTGAATATTGTGGCACCATAGAGATCACACGTGCTGCGCCCAATAGCTTACTGTACTTAATCGCTGCGTAGCCGCCCATAGAACCACCATAAGCCACGACACGCTGAAATTGATTCAACAAAGGTGATATTTGCTCGATTAAAGCGTGCATGCTCTGTGATGGGAACCATGACTTTTGTTTTGGCATGATACCTATGACATTGTAGTCATATTTGGCTAAGGATTTTTCAGCATTAATGGCATTGCCTTTGGCACGACTGATCAAGTCACCAAAAGAGAGAACCAATGTTTCTGTTGTTCCTTTTAAATAAATTGCTCTGATGTGTTCGTCTTCAAATACTATTTGCTTATCCATTGCAATTCCAAAAAAGGGTTCTCATCATCTGGTTTGCAAAATGAATCAATCGTTCACTTGCTTACATCACATTGTCGGTGTCATATTTTATAGATACTGTTCAGATTAAAAAGCGCAAAATATGACACATTCACTTCATCCTGCTGCTGAAAATGGGTTTAGTTCTGCGGCTGAACTTTATCAACAAGTCCGACCAAATTATCCACAGGCTATCGTTACGTGGTTGAAAGATGAATTGAATCTTCATCCTGATGCAGTTGCGATTGACTTAGGATCAGGGACAGGAAAATTCCTGCACTATCTAAAACAAGTCACCTCGAACATAATCGCCGTTGAACCGATTCCAGCAATGCTCGAACAATTGAAAATAGTACATCCTGAGGTGAAGACACTACAAGCATCAAGCCATCAAATTGCGCAATCAACGCATAGTGTTGATGCTATTTTATGCGCACAGTCATTTCATTGGTTTGCTGAACGACAAACATTGCAAGAAATGCATCGCCTTCTTAAACCCCAAGGGCATTTAGGTCTAGTCTGGAACCAACGAGATATCTCAGTGGATTGGGTCAAAGCATTGGCAGATTACATCGCACCTTTTGAGTCCGATACGCCACGCTTTCATAGCAACCAATGGCAAAATGTATTTCAGCAGCAAGAATTATTTGAATTCCAAAGTTTAAGCACCTTCACTCAGCATCAAGTCGGCAGTGTTGAACAGGTCATCAGCAAACGACTCTTATCTACCAGTTTTATTGCGGCAATGTCAGCGGCAGACCAAGCAAAAATGAAGACAGCATTTGAATCGATCGTATTTGAACATACGGGACTCATGCTCCATGATGAAGTTTCCTTTCCTTATATCACTTATGCCTATCACTATCGTGCGCGATAAACTAAACTTAATCTCGATCATTCATTAAAAAAACCAACAGAGGATTGACTCTCATGACGGCAAATCTTCACCCTATTCGACTTTCGATATTTGCACTCTGCTTGAGTATGCCTTTCATGCTCATTGGATGCCAAAAAACAGAACAAAACCCTCAGACCGAACAAAAAGAATCCGTTGATCCATCTGTTGAATTGAAAACACAAATTGAAGCACAGCCGATCAAATCGTTTGAATCCACTCCAAATGACGCACATGACGTTGCTTTGCTGAATCAATATGATCAAAGTTTTGAGCAATTAAGTGATGAGCTAGACGCAGAACTTCAGCAATTAAAAGCAGATGGCAATTTAAATGCGGATATGGAGTTTCAGCGTAAACGAGATCTCATTCAGTCCTCCCTCAATATGTTGAAAGAATTAGATCTTAAGACGGAACAAGGTAGATATATTCAAGGCTTATTTTATCAATACTGGGAAAATCAGATTGAGGTCTATCAAGAGCTCGAACAGTCTCCCGAAGATGAGCTTCGAAATCCTAAAGATGCAATTCGAAATATGAGTGATTATTATACTGCGAAAGCCCAACTCCAACATTGGAGTCAAAATACTAGTGTCACGAAAGAACAATAGCGTACATAGTAAAAGTACAGCACAATTTTAGAAACAGTCTTCTGCCTGCTTAAGAAATACGTACTCGACATTGCCACGATGTTGGGGCATCTGTTTGAGTACGGTCTTGAGCAACTTCCCAAGGTCGCACATACGCCAATTCAATGAGTTCCTGACCAGGCTTTAGCGCAGTCAGCTTCACTGTCTTTTCACCTCCAAGGCCTACCATCGCTTTTGATTTTTCAGTCGCCAAATATTGTTCTTCAACTTTAAAGAGATGAAGCGGTTGCATAATTTGCCATTGATAACCCGTACTTGGATTTTCTGCTGCATTAAATTCTAAGGTTTCACCCACTTTCATCACCAATAGTGCAGGACAATTTTGCTGATCAGTATAGTGATGGGACTCCGCTTGCACTTCAGAGACTGGATTTTGACATGCGGCAAGACTACTCCCGAGTACGCCAATACATAAACTTATCCATAAGGATGTCTTGCCAACGCTCATGATCCCACACTCTCATTTATCTAATGATCAAAACTTTGAGCTGAAAATCATTTCAAACTCATCAATCTCAAATCATATTTAAATATTTCGCTTTTCTAACCATTCAATTGATTCGACGCGAATTAATTTGCATGCACCATCGCCGATACCATTCCAATCCAAAGCTGACTTCCACACCAAATCTTTGGCATTGATTTGCACCAATTCCCCTTCTAGGCGCACCAGATCACCACGTTGAACTTTCTTAATTTCTTTCGCAATTTGTGGATTAGCCGGGATAATGTGCATGTTACTCACCAACTGTGTTGCTAAGCGTGGGTGAATCGGTGGTTTTGCCATTTTCCAATTTAAATAGCGGTCATACTGATTAATCGAAATTTGTCGTGCAATTTCAGGTTCTGTGAAAATACCGCGGGTCACTGCATAGTCGATGGGTGAAAATTGGGCTTGCGGATCATCGGTATATTCTTTCGAACCAAGAATACGAAATTCCCCTTCAAAAGGTTCCAATACCGAAATTTTTTGATCTGCCGAAGCTGGGGGTAAACCATTGGCAATATTAAAGTCGCTCGACTTCACACTGGCAGAGCTATAAGCCGAAACACCACCAAGGGCGATACATAATGCGAGAACTAACTTTTTCAACAGACATCCATCCTTCTTTCTAAGTGTCAAAAACAACTCAACAGCAGCACATACATCTACTATGGACAACATCCGACTGAATTGTATTTAACCTAAATCTATATGATCTATCTTAAAACTTCATTCTGAAAAGGAAATTGATGAACAGTAACAATCTATCGTGCTTTAGTCACAATTTTGTCTACTGTTAAAAGTTTATTGAACGTGTAAAATAATCGAATAATGGAAGATGTTAAGAACAAAAATGATTTATAAATTTTATCAGCAACGAGTATTCCCGCATATTCTGAATCAAGTCATGCAGTTACCAAGTATGATGGATAGCAGACGCCGTCTTCTACTTCCGATTCAAGGTGAGGTATTAGAAATCGGTTTTGGTACAGGAATTAACCTGCCATTTTATCAAGCTGTGGGCAGTCTCTATGCGCTTGAACCGAGCCTAGATGTATACAAATTAGCTGAACAACGTATTCAAAATGCACCGTTCCATGTGGAACATGTTCATGCTAAAGCGGAAAATTTACCATTTGAAGATCAATCTATTCAACATGTCGTCAGCACATGGACATTATGTAGTGTGAGTCATGTTCAACAAGTTTTACATGAAATTAAACGTGTATTACGCATCGGTGGCACTTTGCATTTGGTTGAACATGTCGCTTACGATGCACAACAGCAAAAGAGTTTAAAGCGTCTTCAAGATCTTTTAACGCCAGTACAGAAAGTGATTGCTGATGGTTGTCATTTGAACAGAAATATCGAGCAAGCACTGCTTGATGCTGGCTTTGAGATTTCTGAACTCGATTATTTCGAAGCAGAAGAAGTGCCCAAAGTAGGTCGTCGCATGATGCTTGCTCGCGCGACTAAAACCAACTGATCACTTCTAAGTAGTGGATTATTGATCCAAGCTAGTCTTGAAAGTCGATACGGATCGTCTCAAAACGCACACGCCCTTCGGCAATTGCATTCGCAATTGCCATCTGACCTTTGGTGAGCCGTGCTCCACCACTTTTAATATCAATCAGTACAACTTCAATATCTTCTGCTACGCCATCACCATCACGGAAATCTGTATATCCATCAAATACCACATAGTCGACAGGATCACCTAAGAATTTAGCATCACTGGGTAAATATTGAAATTCAGGCATAATCGGTGCTAATTGTTCAGCCATTTTACCTTTCAGCACCGCACGACTGGTATTTACACTGCGTTTTTGAGCAGCAGCTAATGCGTGTTGATGCTCAAGTTCAAGCTCTGCAATATATTGTTCATATTCTGCTTTGATACGGCCATTGCGGGTTGAGCTCAACATCATTGTGGTGATTACCACGCCAATACAGGCGCCTATTAACATTGCCATCCAAATGGACATTGACGTTCTCTATGACTTGTTATGCGGACAATTTAAACAAGAACTAAACTTTTGTCATGTATGCGCGTTTTGGCTGATTTTAATGCTAAGCTAAGATCAGACCTTATTTGAAGCATGTATAATTTTAAACTCATGAAAACGATACTGATTGCCAACCAAAAAGGTGGCTGTGGAAAAACAATTTCTGCGATTACACTGGCGACAGCACTCGCACAGAAAGGTTATAAAGTTGCATTGGCGGATGCGGACAATCAAAAATCTGCATTGCAATGGTTAAAGCAGCGCCCAAAATCAGCAACACACATTCAAAGTTTAGATTGGCGCCATGAAAAATCGATTGGTGATGCACCGAAGAATCTTGATTATCTGATTATTGATGCTCCAGGTGCATTAACAGGCGAACATGCAGAACAATTAATTGCAGAATGTCATGCAGTGGTCACACCTCTGCAACCTTCTTTTTTTGATATCGACAGCACGCGTCGTTTCTTAAAACACATTCATGACATTAAACGTATTCGGAAAGGTAAAGTTCAAGTTCATTTGGTGGCAAATCGTGTCAAACCAAATAGTCAGAGTGCTCAAGAGATCCAACAGTTCTTTGCCAAGATTGAACAACAACCTGTTGCTTGGATTTCTGAACGAACAGCTTATGGTCAATTGGCGATGCAGGGTCTCAATATTTTTGATAAAAATCAAAAAACTTATTTATCAATACAACAACAATGGCAACCCTTGTTAGATGTTTTAATTGATGATCCAAGTGATTGGTTCTAAATAAAGAATACAGATTGTCATCGCACTTTTTTTTCATTTTCATATATGATGTTAAATGCATACTCGAAATGAATCAGATGTGCGGCAGATACGTTTGAAAATCAAGAATATAGATCAGAGACTTTAGTGCAAGATTTTAATCCAACTTTACAGCGTGTACTTTTATTTGGCTTGTTTTTTATTCTGCTTTATTTGGGATATGACATTGTCAAATACTTTATCGTACCTGTGTTATGGGCTTGTATTATCGCCTATATGACTTGGCCTTTATACAAACGTATTCTCGCTTGGTGTGGTAATCGACCTACATTGGGTGCGTCTGTTATGACGTTCTTATTGGCACTCGTTGTCGGTTTACCGTTCACCTTTGCTATCTTCTTACTTCAACATGAAGGCCGAAACTTATTCTTTGATTTACAGCGCCAACTGGCTTCTGGTCATATCACCGTTCCTGACGTGATACGTGAGTTACCCATTGTAGGTAAAGAAGTTTCTCGAATTGTACGTGACATCAATGCCGACCCAAATGCACTTTTTAGTAATATTAGTGTATGGATTCAAGGACATCTAAATTACGGTAAATTCGTGATTAGCGAAATTACCAAAAATTTAGTCAAACTTGGTTTTGCCATGCTCTCTCTCTTTTTCTTTTACCGTGATGGACAAACGATTGTTCAACAGGTCAGTAAAGCGATGGAGAAAGTCATTGGTCCACGTATCCAACATTATATCGACACGATCTCTGAAACAACGCGTGCAGTGGTATATGGTGTTGGTTTGACTGCCGTTGCACAGTCGATATTGGCAGGAATCAGCTATTACGTTGCTGGTGTTCCAAATCCAATGCTTTTAACCATTATGACCTTTATCATGGCGCTAATTCCTTTTGGTCCTCCAGTGGCATATGGTGCTGTTTCACTGTGGTTATTTTCACAAGGTCAGACCGTTGAGGCGATTGGCGTAATGGCTTGGGGCGTTTGTGTGGTGAGTACAGCCGATAATGTCATTCGTCCTTTGGTCATTTCAGGTGCTACTCAAATTCCGTTCTTATTGATCATGTTTGGTGTATTGGGTGGTTTAGCGAGCTTTGGTTTAGTTGGACTCTTTATTGGTCCTGTAATTCTCGCCATTCTTTTAGCCATTTGGCGTGAATGGTTACATGAAACACTGGAACCAGAACCCGTGCCTAAAGCCACGATGGCCTACGATCAAGACAATGAAACACCACTCTCATAAGTGGTGTTTTATTTTTTACTGATAAGAAATCTATACAATCAAATACTTAAATCGTTCTTGTTGCTAAATGCCAAATTTGTTTCAATGCGTTATCACTTACATGGAACAAGGATAGAACAGCATGCAAATGCAATCGAAAGTTTCAGCATTCAAAGTTTCTATGCTCAGTGCATTGCTGAGTTTAGGCTTTGTGGGATGTGCAGCAACGCAAAATACATCTGCATCCAAAGAATCCAACACTAAAATCCAAACCATTCCTGTAAATGCGGTGAGTGCTCAAGGAGTTCATGATCAAATTGGAACGATTAGCTTCCAAGATAGTGACAAAGGTCTTGTGATCACAACGGACTTAACTAAATTATCACCTGGATATCACGGGTTCCATATCCATGAAAAAGGCTCATGTGAGCCTGCTGAAAAAGATGGAAAAATGGGTGCTGCGCTTGCCGCTGGTGGACATTACAATCCAAATCAAGCGCCTGGGCATGGTACGCCAAACGATGGTCATCTAGGTGACTTACCTGTATTGAACGTTGACGCGTCAGGTAATGCAAAAACACAAGTGATTGCACCACGTCTTACACTTGCAGATATTCAAGGTCTATCCATCATGGTACATGCAGGTGGTGACAATTATTCAGACCAACCTAAACCACTAGGTGGTGGGGGTGATCGTGTAGCATGTGGTGTTATACGCTAAACTACACCCAAGACTCATCAAAGGATTAAGCTCTAGCTTAGTCCTTTTTTATTTCGCTGATGATCTATAAAATGTTGTGAGTATCACTTCATATCCATCTTTATAGACATGATTGACATATTAGCTTATTTTTAAATCTACTATCATAAAAAACGATTATTATAAATTATATTTCCCTTAAACAATGCGATCTAGTCCACATAGATTCTAACTTTGCTACAACAACGATTAGGTGAAATAGGATGTCTTCTTTTGTGGGGTTTAGAATGAATATTAAGTCCTTACGTATTATTGGTTTACTTGAAGGGATTTCATTCCTACTACTGCTTTTTTTTGCCATGCCAATGAAATATATGTTAGATCAGCCTATTTATGTGAAATATATTGGCATGGGACATGGCGTTCTATTTGTGTTGTTTTTAGTCGTATTATTTGTGGTATGCGAGAAGCAAAAGTGGTCTATCAATGTATTTATTCTTGGGCTGATAGCTTCCGTTCTACCCTTTGCCCCTTTTATTTTTGATCGTAAACTCAAACATCTCGAACAAATACAATGATTAAAAAATCCTCCACAAGGAGGATTTTTTTATGCTGAAGTGGCTCTTTCTTGCATGATCTGATGAACAATTTTTCTTGGAGCACTAAACCACAGTGCAATAAGGATAAAACAAGCCAATGCATATGCCATCGTGCCGTAAGATTCATACATAATGCGTACAATTTCGATCACAACAAAGAATGCAATCATCATAATCATACCTACTGCGGCAGCAACAGTTCCTTTAGATACCTCAGATGCATCTAAACTGAAACGATAAAGCACAGAAAAACTGCAGCCCTCACCAAAACTGATTAAGGTCATACCGATAATTAAGCACCATAACAAATAATCCTGCCAAATCACACCTGCCAAAACAATAAGCGTTCCAACCAACATCAACGGCAATGCAACTAGCACGGTCTTTCCTACCGCATAGCGATCAATGACGCGAATCAAGACTATATTTCCAATAATTAAACCACCCAATACAGGCACCTGTGCATAGCCATATTGCATATTGGTCAGACCGAGCTGTTCGACCAAAATTACAGGTGACATAGCGATCCACAAAATCAGTGGAATTGAGACCATGGGTACTGACAAAGCCAAGCCCATAAATTTTTTATTTTTAAAAATGGCTTTGAAGTCATCCCATACATAGCTTAATGGTTGCTTAGGAATACTCAAATGCTGCTCAGGCATTTTTGCTTTAAGACCAAACCAACTTAAGGCTGCTAAAAAGGCAATCCCAATGAAACCCCAATGCCAAGACACATGGTCTATCATAAATGCGCCGAGCACAGGACCAAGTAATGGTGCGATCAATGAAATATTCGCCATTAAAGCCATGACTTTAATCGCATCTCTTTCCTCAAAAATTTCTTGGATGGCAGCATAACCCACAGCTGAAATAATGGTCAGCCCAATCCCTTGTAAAAAACGAAATGCAAGAAATTGCTCTATAGACTGGGTGAATAAAATGAGCAAACAACAGACCACAAAAAAGAAAACACCTCCAAGGAGTACTTTTTTACGACCTAAGCGATCTGATAACGGACCTAAAAACCACGCCAAACATGCTCCACCCAATAAAAAGAAAGACATGGATGATGGCGCCCACTCACTGCCTACACCAAACTCACGTGTAATCGTAAGGATCGCAGGTTGTACAAGATCATTACAGATATAGACTGAAAATTCGAAGAGCACCAATGCCAAAGGAAACATAATTGTTGCCCGACTTAAGGTTGCTTTACTCACCTTTTGCATGTTTTTTTTCACATGTTTGAATATTTTTTGGAAGCGTAGTTTACGTGAAATGCATCACAATGCCATGACAAAGTTTTGCGTTTTTGTAACCCTGAATTGAGAAAGAAAGTCTGAAAATTAAACGAAAATTTAGCCTTTATCTTAAATCAATTTCTCACCCAAACATTCACATCATTTGGCATCAATTGCATGACTTTTCAAAAAAGTACCATGCTTCATTTCCTCAATCGCTTCAACAATCTCATCTTGCGTATTCATGACATAAAAACCACGCCCGACTAAAGGTTCATTTAGTGGCTGTCCCATGAGATATAAAATTTTGCTATCAGACAATGTGGTGAATTCAACGTTTTCACCATGACTTGAAAATACTGCCATTCCCTGATCAGTCAGTAATTCATCATCTGTACCAAATTCAACTTTACCACGGCGCATATACATCAGTGTGGTATCCAAATGTCCTGCTGGTAATATGAGTGTGTGACCTGCTTTTAAATCCAAATCCAAAACCAGCAAAGGACTATGGACTAATGCTGGTCCTTTCACTTGCATAAAGGCTCCAGCAATGACACGCACAGTACCCGCATCATGAACTAACTCTACAACCGGGATATTAGATTTGAGTAAGCTTTGATAACGCGGATTCGATTTTTTTGCAGTTGCTGGCAAATTCACCCACAGCTGAATCATTTCAAATCGTCCACCTTCTCGGGAAAATGACTCACTAAATTTTTCTTTATGAATAATGCCTGATGCAGCAGTCATCCACTGTATATCACCTTTCTGAATAACACCTCCACCACCTTGCGAATCCCAATGCTCTAACTCACCTTCATACACGAACGTGACTGTCTCAAATCCACGATGTGGATGTTCTTCAACACCTTTACGCAGTTGAGAGGGTTTCAACGTACCGGGACCAATATGATCGAGAAGCAAAAATGGGGATACTGTATTTCCCAGTTCATAGTGTGAAAAAACAGACACAACCGGATTAAAGTCACCAACTGAAAAATGACTGTCGTTACGATGGATAAAAGCGAGTGTTTTCATTTTTTATCTTATTTATTGAATGACTTTAGTTTAATGTGGTTTTAGATTTCCCTCTACGTTAATTTTATGATGCTTTCAGTTGTGTTTTATCAATTGAAATATTTTTGTCATCAAAATTTGATGCAATTTGAAACATATAAAATGTTAGAAATCATCTAATCTGAACATTCACCAGTGATCAATATGAAACTTTTAATTACTTAATGTTCATGTGGACTAATTCCACAAAGCAAAGGATCTGCAGACTCAATAAAACACTTGTTTTGTCGATGTAATCTCTCAGTACACCTTGAGCTTTTAGAACTATGTCAAAATGCTACATACCAATTAAAAATCGCTGGCGACATCATCATGAAGCTTCGATTCTATCTCTCGTCGGTGGTTGGCTAAATACCGTTGGATTTATTTCATTATTTGGCATTTATACCAATCATGTTACTGGCTATATCGTGACTGCAGGCAAAGAAACGATCCTGGGAGGATTAGGACTGTGGGCTCTTTTTATTGGCATTTTCGTATTTACGATTGGTATTACCGCATGGTGTGAACAACGTTGGAAAGACAAATATCCGAACATCTTACTTGGGTTCTTTATTGCAGAGACAATACTGTTAACGCTCTTCATGCTGGCGGGACTTAATTTCAGCCCGTTTTATACTTTGGCTGAATTTGGCGCAATACTTACCGCAACATTGGGCATTGCTGCAATGGGAATTCGAAATGCCATTATCCGAACGTTACTATCTACAATGGCTACCTCAACCTTAATGACGGGCAATCTTGCTCAACTGACCATTGATTGTACTATTGCTTATGGGGCGCCTCATGTATCAGAAGAACGCAAACAAGTTGCCAAACAAAATATTCTAAAAATCTTACCGACTATTTTATCCTTCAGTTCAGGTGCAATATTAGGTGCGATTACTTATATGTTGTTTGGCTTCTTATGTATGATTTTTCCCATTTTAGCGATGGGCTATATTTGCTATCGTGAGTGGCGCTTCTCGTCTACTCATCCTTATTCGACTCAATAATGCATGCAATAAAAAAGGCATAACTCATTATGCCTTTTTAAACCGAATTTCTGGTCTGATGTCATGGACAAAGCGCAGTTTGGAAAGATTTTGTATTTTTTCCTCGCACACATTTGTATTCCGTTTTCTTATTAACTTGCTGCCATTTACCATCGTTCAATTTAAAACTATAGATAAAGCGCTCGGCAGCAATTGAGTCATCCATCAAGCCTGTTTGTGTCACTTTGACTTCGGCTACGGTCGGTGCTTCGGCACGATTAAAATACTGACGTAATTCAACAGTCGCAAGCTCATTGCGTAATTCAGGATGTAGCTTCAAGACTTGCTCTAAAGGAGTGTCATTCCCATGTACTTTAGAAATAACATTTTTCGTAGTAGCACACCCCGTGAGCATCATACTAACTAGACCAACTGTGGTCATTACTTTCATCATCATTGTTTTACTCAGTTCGCCATTGATCTTTTACATATGATGTTCTGAACTGTTGTGACAAAAAAGAACAGATATGTATGTTATTTTTTCTAAAGCACATTAAAAATGATTAATAGAACGAGAAATACGAATAAAAAATGCAGCATATTGATGCTACATTTTTGAATTTAAACAGTTCAAATGACGCTCGTAACAATTTTATGGAAAATTTCGAAAGTAAATTTTTAAGGGCATAATTTATTATGAAAGTTTGTAGTATCTGGTCCACGACCACATTTCCAAGTTTCATCTTTTGATATTTCTTTCCACTCACTATTAATGTATTCAAATTGGTAAGTTTCACGTTGTGCAGAAACAGAGTCATCCGCTAGTCCACCATAGGTGACAGTTACTTTTGCATGAGATTTTCCAGATTCAGGTGTATCGAATTCCTGTTGTAAATCTACTGTTCTCATATCTTCAAAGCTTTGAATTTTCCGATACACTTGATCTAAAGGAGAGTTTTGAACAGAATTGGCATTTTGTTTCGACGTTTCTACTTGACCAGTTACAGAATTATGATTTTTAGTATTGATCTCATTCGACTGTTTTTGACCTATACATGCATTAAGTGAAAGTGCAATTGCACTTAGAAAAATTATTCTTTTTAACATTAAAATTTCTCATGAAATAAAAAAACAGCATGACAAGCATGCTGTTTTTTAGACCTTATTTATAGATAGATTTTGTTTCACAAATCAAATAATTTACCTGGATTCATAATCCCATTTGGATCAAATACTTGTTTGAGTGCTTTCATATATTCAATTTCTTCAGCTGAACGTGTGTACTCAAGATATGGCTTCTTCGTCATACCCACACCATGTTCCGCAGAAATTGAACCATCATACTTTTTCACAGTATCAAATACATACTTGTTCACCACCTGACATTTCGCAAAGAATTCATCTTTGGTTAAATTTTCAGGCTTTAAGATATTTAAGTGCAAGTTACCATCGCCAATATGACCAAACCAGCAAATTTCAAAGTCAGGATAATTGTCGGCAACAATTGCATCAATTTCTTTAATGAATGCAGGTACGTGTGTGATGAGCACTGAAATATCATTTTTGTATGGGATAAATGGTGCGATTGACTCAGAAATATCTTCACGCAGACGCCATAAGCTTTCTACTTGGTCTAAGCTTTGACTAAGCACGCCATCAAGTACCCAACCTTGTTCCATACAATGCCCAAAGATTTCCATTGCCTTGTCCATAATTGGCTCAAATGGCGCTTCAAACTCAAGCAATACATAAAATGGGCATTCGGTTTCAAATGGACGTTGCACGTGACCATTTGCCAATACTTTTTGCATCGCAAGTTCACCGAAGAACTCGAACGCAGTTAAATCAATTTTCGCTTGGAACGCGTGAAGAACTGGCATCACGGCATCAAAGTCAGGTACACCGAGCACCATCACTTGCAAATCTTGTGGTTGACGCTCAAGTTTAATTTCCGCTTCGGTCACTAAGCCTAACGTACCTTCACCACCAATAAATAAGTGTTGCAACGCATAACCTGTCGCATTCTTGATCATGCCTTTGTTTAAACGCAGCACATCACCTTTACCAGTGACCACAGTAAGACCGAGTACCCAGTTACGTGTCATACCGTATTTAATGACTTTAATACCGCCTGCATTAGTACCGATGTTACCGCCGATTTGTGATGAACCAGCTGAAGCGAAATCAACTGGATAATACATACCTTGTTCTTCAGCATAGTTCTGAAGTTGCTCAGTCACCACACCTGCTTGCACACGCACCATACGGTCTGCTGGGAAGAATTCCAAAATTTGGTTCATCTTGTCCATGCTGACCACGATTTCACCGTTGGCAGCGACAGCCCCTGCAGAAAGACCAGTACGACCACCTGACGGTGTCACAGCAACATTAAATTGGTTTGCTAGTTTCACAATTGCCTGAACTTGTTCAGTCGTCGAAGGAAAAACGATGACTGATGGGTTTGGATCAAAATGTTTAGTGTGATCGCGTCCCCAATTTTGTAGGCTGTCCGTATCAGTTTTGATACGGTTTTCACCAACAATTGACGTTAATTGAGTCAATAACTCTGGGGTTAAAGCAACTGGAGCATTCATCGTTTGCAGACCTAGCAAGAAAGATACAAGTTGTAGATTGCTTAAAAAACAAACCTTTAATCAAGATTTTAAAAGCGTATTTGTTAAGCGAATGTGAAGAAAATATCACCACGACTGGATGAGTCAATTTCACGATTGTGCATTATAAAGCATTTTCCCATGAAACCCCGATAAAATCAGACATTTTGCGAATGTTACTTAGATATGATGCAGTTAATTCAACCGCAGTTTGTCTGATAAGGACTATATCTTGCAAAAATATCCATAGCTCAAGTCATAAAGGAAATGTATATAGCACGCTCACGTATGCTATCATACTGCCACTAAATTTGGCCTTTGTAGCGGAGCCGTAATGAGCCAACATCTCTCTTTGCCTAAAGATAAAATTCGTTTCCTATTGTTAGAAGGCGTTCACCAAAACGCAATCGACACTTTGAATGCTGCTGGATACACCAACATCGACTATCGTAAAACTGCGCTTGAAGGTGAAGCGCTGAAAGAAGCGATTAAAGATGCTCACTTCATCGGTATTCGTTCGCGCACACAATTAACTGAAGAAGTTTTTGAAGCTGCGAATAAATTGATCGCGGTCGGTTGTTTTTGTATTGGTACAAACCAAGTGAACTTGAATGCTGCGATGAGCCGTGGTATTCCAGTGTTCAACGCACCATACTCAAATACTCGTTCTGTTGCTGAACTTGTATTAGCTGAAGCTATTCTTCTCCTTCGTCGTGTACCTGAAAAATCTACAGATACACATGCAGGTGGTTGGAACAAATCTGCAGTAGGTTCATTTGAAACACGTGGTAAAACTTTAGGTATTGTGGGTTACGGTTCAATTGGTTCACAACTTTCTGTACTTGCTGAAAGCATGGGTATGAAAGTGATTTACTTTGATACAGTAACAAAATTACCTTTAGGTAATGCTCGCCAAGTTGGCTCAATGGGCGAACTTCTTGCCAATGCTGATGTTGTATCACTACACGTGCCAGATGTCCCTTCTACACGTAATTTCATGACCAAAGAGCAATTTGCTCAGATGAAACAAGGTTCAATCTTCATCAATGCTGCACGTGGTACATGTGTAGTGATTGAAGATTTAGCTGATGCTCTGAAATCAGGTCATTTGGCTGGTGCTGCTGTTGACGTATTCCCGAAAGAGCCTAAAGCGAACGGTGAAGAGTTTATCTCTCCACTACGTAATATCCCGAACGTGATTTTAACACCGCACGTGGGTGGTTCTACGATGGAAGCTCAAGCAAACATCGGTCTAGAAGTTGCAGAGAAATTCGTTGCTTACTCTGACAAAGGTATGACATTGTCAGCAGTTAACTTCCCTGAAATTGCGCTTCCATTGACTGAAGGTAAACACCGTTTACTTCACATTCACAAAAACATTCCAGGCGTGTTGTCTAAAATTAACAACCTGTTTGCTGAACACGGGATTAACATCTCTGGTCAGTCTCTTATGACCAAAGGTGATGTGGGTTATTTAGTCATGGACGTTGATGCTACAGCTTCTGCTGAAGCACTTGATACACTTCATAACGTAGAAGGTACAATCCGCGCTCGCGTATTGTTCTAATCTCTAATACATTTGGAAAACCACAGCTTTTTCGAGCTGTGGTTTTTTTATGGTGTCTCATCTGAGTTGACGTTGGCTCCGCCAACTTAGATGAAAGATATCCCTTTCTAATCTAACCACCATACATTTAAAACCATGTCTTTGTTAAAAATAAACCCGCAGTTACAAGCACTCGGTTTGTTATTGATTGCCATGATCAGTCTACAAAGTAGTGGTTCATTAGCAAAAGTTTTATTTGAACAATTCCCGATCATTACTGTGTCAGCTCTACGTCTGACATTTAGTGCTGTGATTTTGGCGCTTATTTTTCAAGTTTGGAAAATTCAATTTAAACAAATTAAATGGACAGCCATTGTCAGTTATGGTGTCGCATTAGCTGGCATGAATATGTTGTTCTATCTTGCCATTGATCGTCTTCCACTCGGTTTAGCAGTTTCATTTGAATTTATTGGTCCACTCAGTGTGGCCTTATATTATGCGCGTCAAAAGTTTGATTTTATTTGGGTTAGTTTGGCCATTATTGGACTGATCCTTTTATTTCCCTTTGACCAAGCCAAACAACCTTTGGATTTACTTGGTGTATTTTTTGCGTTGGCAGCTGGCGCATGTTGGGCACTTTATATTATTGCTGGTCAGCGGCCTTCGGGAGTTTCAGGTAATCACACCGTATGTTTAGGCATGTTTGTTGGAAGTATCATTCTCATGCCGATCGCCCTCAGTATCGGCTTGCCAGCAAGCGTATTTGAAATTAATCATCTAATGTTATTCATCACTTTAGCGTTACTCGCCAGTGCTTTACCCTTTACTTTAGAAATGATTGCACTACGAAATCTAACAACATTAAGTTTCGGTACCCTGATGAGTATTGAACCAGCTGTTGCCGCATTATCTGGGTTTGTATTTTTGGGTGAGCAATTGTTATGGAATCAATGGCTAGCATTGTTTACCATCATTTGTGCCTCAATTGGCTGCACCTATACCACTCAACACGCCAAACAAAAATGATCTCATACTTAATTTAAACTACATTTTCCATGATGGATTGAAGCACTGTGGTCATCATAATAATGTTAAAATTTGAGCAGTCTCACTCTTTTTAATTCGGCTTCGTTTTCCCAATGCCAAATGCTCAACTCACTGCCGTGCTGTTCATGGTCTTATCCATGATCGCCTATCAAATTAGTGCATCCTTCGCAAAGCAGCTTTTTGAAGTTTTGGATCCATTTACTGTGGTCACTTTACGTCTATGCTTTGCATCAATTATGGTTGTATTGATGTTCCGTTCATGGAAAATTCTTCGTCGCCTTCCTTACTTAAAATGGAAAGATCTTCTCTTTTATAGTGGTTCAGTCGCTTTGATGAATGTCTTGTTTTATGCATCATTAGGAAAACTACCGCAAGGGATTGCAGTAGGACTTGAGTTCTTAGGACCACTCACCTTGGCTTTACTATCAATTCAACAACGAAGTGATTACATTTGGGTCATCCTGGCAATTTTCGGTGTAGCACTGATGGTGCCTTGGCAAGATGCCAATGCGACTAACTTTTCATATCTTGGGGCTGCTATGGCCATTGGTGCGGGCGTTTGTTGGGCATTCTATATTTATTTTGGACAGAAAGTCGTTCGGCAGAATATCGGCATGCATGCTCTCAGCATTGCAATCGTCCTCTCAGCGTTGACATTATTACCGATCAGTATGGTTCATAATCCATACGCATTAGTTCAATTTGAATATTGGCCACAAGCCATCGTCATTGCGCTTTTGGCTACAGCCATTCCCTATGCATTGGATTTATTGGCATTGAAGAATTTAAGTAAAATGTCTTATGGAACGCTATCAAGTTTGTCACCAGCATTAGGCGCATTGACAGGTTGGTTACTGTTGAATGAACACATTACCTTATTACAAGCCGTTGCTTTGGGTTGTATTATGATTGCATCAATTGGTGTTACTTATCGCGCTGCTAAAATGAAATCACATAGCATAGAAACATAAAAAAGATGGCATCTGCCATCTTTTTTATCATGGGATTAAACCAAGCTGTCTTTATCTAATTTCTTATATTTCTTATATTCAGTTTGATATTTTTTAGCCAAACTCTCTTTTTGTTTATCCTCTAGAATTTTTCCTGCTTGCTGAAAAAAACCATGCTCTTCTTCTTCAAGATGATGATGCACGGTTTCTGACAATTTTTTTGCGATGGCTAGCCATCCTGGATTACTGAATTCAGTTTCTGTGAGTTGCTCAAGTAATTCGTCCATTTCATGATGTTCAGCCAATGCATGACGCGTAATATTCAAACCTGAATCGGTCATCATCAGTGGAATATAGAAGTATCGGTCTTCTGCCACTGCATGAGCAAACAATTCATTTTTTAGCTGTTCAAATAATGTTCGGCGTTCTGGCGTATCCCCTGAAGTTTGAACCAACTTCTCAGCAAGTTCACGTTGAACATCATGACTTTCACGTAAAGCTTCAAAAATATTCATCTTGTTATCCTGTCTTATAAATATGATTTGAAAAAAGAAAAACTTGAATGATCTTCAAAACACTCAACTTACTATAAGAGCTTAGGCGATAACTTCGAGATAGGTTTAAGAAGCGATTTGTATAAAAAAGTTTAATGTTGAGAATGGTTTACATTAAGAACATCTGATAACTTAATCGAACAATTAAAATAGATACTAGAATTAAAAACAGAATACGAATAAAACCGCTACCGTATTTAAGCGCCAACTTCACCCCGACAATCGAGCCGATCATATTAGCGACAGCCATCATGGCACCTACTGCAAATAAAATGTGGCCAGCAGGAATAAAGAATGTAAGAGCGGCTAAATTGGTCATCACATTACCAATCTTGGCCAAAGCTGCTGCATGCAAAAAATCGACTTGTAAATATCGAATAAAATAAAAAATAAAAAAACTTCCCGTTCCCGGACCGAATAATCCGTCATAAAACCCAATCGCCAAACTTCCTATTCCAGCCAAGATCAGAATTTTAGTGTTTACCGTTTGTGCAATATGAACCTGTCCAAACTCCTTCTTTGACAATGTGTAAATTGCCATCACAATCAGCATCACCAAGACAAAGGGCTGCAAGATTGATTTCGGAATCATGGAAACACTGGCAGCTCCCGCAAAAGAACTGATGGCAGCACATATCGCCACCACCAGTAATAACTTCCATTCAAACTTAACTTTTTTAGCGAAAGTCCACGCAGATGTTGCTGTTCCAACAACCGCAGCTAGCTTATTGGTGCCAAATAATGTTGCTGGCGCCATATGAGGAAAAGCACTCATCAATGCTGGAATCTGAATGAGACCACCACCACCGACTGCTGCATCAATTGCGCCTGCGCAAAATGCAAAAAAAATCAGGCTGAGGATGATGTCTAATTCCATAATTGAGTTCGCTTATAAATTTAATACACGTTTAGGAACTAGACGTTTTTTATCAGTAATTTCAGCTAAACCTAAACACTTTTTTTCGTCAAAAACGAGGACTTGAGATTCGGCAGGATGATCAATATTGCTTTCCATCCCACGACAAAAATATTCTGCACGACCTTCTGGTACTTGAACTTTTGGAAAATGATCCACAGGCGCATAAGCAGGTAACAACAATGCTTCACGTTGTTGTTCAGTTAGACTTTCTAAGTATTCAATGGTGTACTCTGGCACAATACCAAAATGTCCAGTTTGAATACGATGTAAATATGTTAAGTGCCCATAACTTCCTAAAGCTTGAGCAATATCCTCTCCCAATACTCGGATATACGTTCCTTTTGAGCATGTCACATCCAAAGTAATTGAATCTTGAGTGAAAGACATCAGTTCAATCGCGAAAATATGAATTGGACGAGCCTCACGTTCGATTTCAATTCCTTTACGCGCCAGCTCATACAAAGGACGACCTTCTTTCTTTAAAGCAGAATACATTGGAGGAACTTGTTGAATGTCTCCAACGAATTGCTGAATCACGCTTTGAATTTTATCTTCGTTAAGTTCAATCGGTTGTGCTTCGAGCAAAACTTCACCCTCGACATCACCTGTAGTTGTACTATTTCCCAATTGAATCGTCGTTTGATAACGTTTAGTAGATTCCAGTAAAAAGTGTGAAAACTTGGTCGCTTCACCTAAGCAAATCGGGAGTAAGCCTGATGCTAATGGATCTAAAGCGCCAGTATGACCACCTTTTTCAGCACGATAGAGCCAACGCACTTTTTGCAATGCTGCATTTGAGCTAATCCCCAAAGGTTTGTTGAGTAGAAATACACCACTTATATGACGTCGAGTAATTTTTGGAGATTTAGCAGACATTAGATAATATTCAGATCAGTAAAATACTGCTATTTTATCAAATCCATTTATCGAATATTGATTAAATTTTTATGCATAAAATGTGACATTTGTGGCAAATTATTCTACACCATTAATAATAACTAAATGATTTCATAGGATGTGAAATGAATTCAAAAGCTAAATTGAAAATTACACTGCTGATTGTGGCGTGTCTGATCGTTTTATTCCTTCTCTTTCAATGGTTGAAACCTGACTCAGCTGAATCTGCTGAAAACTCACAACGAGCAGCACAAGATGCCGAAATTCAATCAGAAAATATGGCGCTACAACAAAGTACAACCGTGAATGGTTCTAGCTTTGCAAGTAAAAGTCAGCAAGATATTCAAATCAATTGTCAAATCCAAACCGATAACGCCAACCGTTTGATTGTGAATGAAAATACTAAGAACTGTTTTGAGTTTTTTATTACCCAATACGGCGAAAAAGAGATTCCGCAAATCAAGGCTGATTTTATTAAATTTGCTCAAAGCACCTATCAAGAACCATTACTAGGTCAACTGACAGATTTATGGTCACGCTATGTTCAATATCGTGAAAAAATGGGTGACCTAACACCACCAAACCATGACAAAGAAAGTGCGCAGTATTACAAAGCTATTTTTAATCAGATGAAATCATTGCGTAAACAATTTTTTTCAGACTATGAAATTGAAGGTTTATTTGGTATCGAAGATGAATATCATGATTATACCTTGGCTCGCATGAGTGTCATGGAAGATAAAAATTTATCGGAAAAACAAAAAGCCGATAAATTAAAAGAACTGTTCAATGATCTACCTGAAGATTGGAAAGAAAATTTAAAACAACTTTCTCAACTCGAAGATCTTCGTCAATTAACTGCAGAAATTAAAGCTCGTGGTGGTAGTGCAGAAGAAATTCGTCAAATGCGTCTCAGTTTAGTCGGTCCTGAAGCAACACAACGTCTAGAAAATCTTGATGGACAGCGCTCAAATTGGAAAAGCAAAGTCAATCAATATTTGTCTGAGCGTGACAGCATTGTCAAAAGTAATATGAGCCCTAGTGCAAAGCAGGAAGCTGTACAACGCCTCCGTTCTCAACATTTTAATAATTCACAAGAGCAACTTCGGGTAGAAACATTCGAGCAAGTTCATGATCAAGGCGGTCAACTTCCTTTTGCCGATTAATCTTTTCAAGGAACACATTCATTCACAGGGAAGAACGATGAAAAACTTAAAACTTAAATTGATACCTACAACGTTAGCATTCGTCGCAACGCTATGCTTATCAAGCTCATTCACTGCCCACGCAGGTCCGGGATTACTCGAAGTAAATGAGACAAAGATCGGTAGTTACGCAAAAACCAAATATCCTATTGTGATGACACACGGTTGCTTAGGCTGGTCTCGCATAGGCAATGAAACATTCAATATTGACTATTGGTATCAAATCTTACCTGATCTATCGCGCAATGGTGCACGCGTTTTTGCAGCACAACTCTCACCTGCTCATACGACTGAATTTCGAGGAGAACAATTAATTTCTCAGGTTGAAGAAGTAATTGCGATTACTGGGCAGAAAAAGGTCAATCTGATTGGTCATTCGCACGGCGGACCGACTGTGCGTTATGTTGCAGCAGTAAAACCCGACTATGTTGCTTCTGTTACTGGTGTAGGAGGGACTTTCAGAGGTTCTATGGTCGCAGATAAAATTCAAAATAATGAAGCAACTCGAACAATATTTAATATTTTAGGGGATTACATCATTCCCCCATTAATTGCTTATGCACAAGGTCGTCCTGATATGCCGATCAGCTTTGATGCTTCGATGAAATCATTAACTGAAACAGGCTCTGCTGCATTTAATGAACGTTTTCCAACAAAAGCTCTCGCGTCAAGTTGTACTCGTTTAGGCAGCCCAATAGACAACGGAATCTTTTATTATTCTTGGACTGGTGTTGCACAAACCACCAACCTCTTAGATATCGATACCATTTTAATGCAGCTCGGGCCTTTAGCGTATGGCAATAAAGATAATGATGGCATGGTTGGGCGCTGTAGCACGCATATAGGACGTGTAATTCGTGATGATTACAAACTAAATCATACCGATTTAGCTAATATGATGTTCGGTCTCAAAGGTTTATTTGCCCCAGATCCTATTTCACTTTATCGCCAGCATGCCAATCGTTTGAAACTGACAGGACTCTAGACGCACAAAATAGCGCAGTTAAATGGAAAGCTATTCATCAGAATAGCTTTTCCGACCATCAGCGACTCTCGACAAAATTTAAATAATGCTTTTTGAACACATTTGCTAATGATTAAATCCTTTAATTATTTCAACTTTTGATTCTTTTTTGCTTTTTATATGTTAATTCGGCAAGCTAAATTGGCATTTTTTGTATCTTGTTGCATTCAATAACATCTTTTAAGGTCTTCTGTATGTTCATCTGGAAGAACATCATAGATTCACTAAAAACTAGGAATAATAATGAAAATAAAACACATTCTAGGCTCGTTGGTGACAGCGCTATGTCTAACATCTACGACAACTTATGCTACTCAAGCTCAACAGATCAAAGTCTCAAGTGTCAAATCTGACTATGCCAAAACGAAATATCCTATTGTATTCGCTCATGGAATGGTTGGATTTATACGTTTGGGCACTGAAAGTCTAGGCATGGATTACTGGTATCAAATTTTACCTGATCTAGCGAGAAACGGTGCAAACACATGGGCGGCTAGAATGTCTCCTTTCAATTCTTCTGAAGTCCGAGGTGAACAATATGTTCAACAACTTGAAGAAGTCATGGCGATTACTGGTGCTGACAAACTCAATCTGATTGGTCATAGTCATGGTGCAAACTCTGTTCGTTATGCCGCAGGTGTAATACCTGAACATGTTGCATCGGTGATGACTGTAGCCGGTGCCAACAAAGGCACAATCATCGCGTCAGATGTATTAAAAATCGCAGATAAAACAGGAACATCCGAGCTACTGAATGTTCTCATCAGCACTTTTGGTAAAGTCATTATGTGGGCGCAAGGTCTTCCTGCTGATACGTTCCCACATGATGCGATGGCCGCTGGTGTGAGTACATCTGTTGAAGGAACTGCCTTGTTTAATCAAAAATTCCCTCTCGGTTTACCATTAACCCACTGTGGCGAAGGTGCTTATCAAGAAAAAGGAATTCATTTATATTCAATGACAGGAAACAAGCCTTTTACGAATGCCTTGGATCTAGGTGACCCTGTCATGGTTCTACTTGACCGTTTGTCGGTTCATAAAGCAGGAAAAAATGATGGCATCGTTCCAGTTTGTAGTGCCCATTTTGGTAAAACTATTCGTGATGACTTTCCGTGGAATCATTTAGATGAGGTGAACTTGCTGTTCGGAATTAAAGGATTTTTTGCTCCTGACCCAGTTGCAGTTTATAGACAGCACGCCAACCGCCTTAAATTACAAGGACTTTAAATCTCTAGCTCTTTAATTGAGTAATTGCTTTCAAATTCATTAGGCTGGATTTGAAAGCAGATTCAAATCTTCATCAAGATAGTTCATTGATCAAATCTACCTCTCTTTTTTAACCTTAAAAATTTACCATTCATCTATTCGATATTTAAAATGTGATTTACATCACTATAATCAATTTAACTCTAGGATTAGGGTTTGATAATAAAAAGTTGAGGATGATGATGAAATACAACAAAATTATGGCGTGCCTACTTACGTCTGCAGCTTGCTTAACGACTCAATTATCTAATGCTTCTGCATTAGAAGTGAAACCTGTAACCTCGACACTTGGCAAATACAATACCTACGCAAAAACTAAATACCCAATCGTATTTGCACACGGACTAACAGGATTTGTCCGTCTTGGTACAGAGAGCTTTGGTTTAGATTATTGGCACCAAATCCTGCCAGATCTAGCGCGTAATGGTGCTAATGTCTGGCCTACACGAGTATCTCCATTCAACTCCAACGAAATTCGTGGAGAGCAATTGCTTCAACAAGTTGAAGATATTTTAGCCATTACTGGTGCACAAAAAGTGAACTTAATTGGGCATAGTCAAGGTGGACCATCAATACGTTATATTGGTGGAACAATTCCTGAACATGTGGCATCCATGACCACTGTCGCTGGTGTGAATAAAGGATCACCTATGGCAGACTTTATCTTGCGTTCAGAAGGAACAGGACTTGATACTGTGCTTGCGACAGCGATGAATTTTGTCTCGGGAGCAATTGTTTGGGCACAAGGATTAAATGCGAAAAGCCTGCCACATGATTCGCTTGCCTCGGCTAAAAGTTTATCTACAGCAGGCTCATTAGCATTTACAGAACGTTTCCCTGCGGGTGTACCAACCACAAAATGTGGTGAGGGTGCATATCAAGTCAATGGCATGCGTATGTATTCATTTACTGGTAATACACCGTTTACCAATGCCCTTGATCCATCGGATTATGCAATGCAAGCGGCATCTTTCATTGTATCTAAGGAAGGTGCAAATGATGGTTTAGTCCCAGTTTGCAGTGCTCGCTTCGGACAAACGATTCGGGATGATTACCGTTGGAATCATTTAGATGAGGTCAATCAAATGATGGGGATGACTAGCATTTTTGCAGCAGATCCAGTATCGGTTTATCGACAACACGCAAATCGTTTGAAACTTCAAGGACTATAATCTTCTCAAGCCTCCATACACTCATCACGAAATTATGGAGGCTTATCTTAAAAATTGTTCCCTAAAGTTTAAATCCACTTTTCTTTCCTTTTGCTTCGCTATACTCTTATTGTGACAACGGAAATTGTCGAGTATTTCAATCCATCTAAGGAATAGAGATGAGAAAATTTATTTTGGGGACATGCCTCTCTTTCGCATGTTTAATTGGCACGAGTTACGCTGCTACAGCACCTGAACAAGTGACTTCAAAATTTCAAACTACTTATGCAAAAACCCAGTATCCAATCGTATTTAGTCACGGAATGTCTGGTTTTATCCGTATTGGCACTGATCCACTCGGTGTAGATTATTGGTATCAAATTTTACCTGATCTCGCCCGTAACGGTGCAAATGTATGGGCTTCCCGTGTATCGCCATTTAACTCATCAGAAATTCGGGGTGAGCAACTTTTACATCAAGTTGAAGAAGTCATTGCACTCACTGGATCGCCTAAGGTCAATCTAATCGGTCACTCTCACGGCGGGCCCACAATTCGATATGTCGCAGGTGTAAGACCTGAATTAGTCGCATCAATGACAGCGATTGGGGCGCCACATCAAGGCTCACCAGTGTCTGATTTTATATTAAAAATTCGTGATACAGCACCAATCCTTGAAACACCTATTGTGGCTGTAGTCAATCTACTGTCTAAAGCTATTATTTGGGCACAGGGACTTGATCCAGCATCCTTCCCTCATGACTCACTTGCGGGAGCCAATAGTTTGAGCTTAGCAGGATCAGCAATATTTAATCAAAAATATCCTATAGGCGTTCCTCAAAACTCATGCTCTGAAGGTTTATATCGTGAACAAGGAATATATAACTATTCCTTTACGGGTATCGGAACGGCCACAAACCCACTTGATCTAGACTCAGCTTTAAAAATTACCAGTCTATTAATTGACGGTGGTCAAGAGAATGATGGACTAGTTTCACGCTGTAGTGCGAAATTCGGTAAAACCATCCGTGATGATCTCAATTGGAATCATCTAGATGAAGTCAATCAAGTGCTTGGTTTAAAAAGTGTCTTTGCGCCAGATCCAGTCTCGATGTATCGTCAACATGCAAATCGCCTTAAACAACAAGGTCTCTAATATATTTTTTTGTCTGCACTCATCTCTAGATGGGTCCAGACTGTTTAAATAGCCCTCATTAGCATGACATATCTATCCTATAAATGAGTCACCCATCCAATTTATATCAATAAATTTGCACTTTATCTCTTTTTTGTAGACTTAAGTCACAATTTTAGTATCTTAAATTATGGCGATGGATATCGCCTGAATCATAAAAATAAACGAATCACTGAATGAGTATCGAAAATGAAACTAAAAAAAATAGTCATGAGCCTATGCATAGGTTCATGTTTTCTTCCTGTTGCACAAGCCTCAACGCAAATTAAAGATTTAGCCGTTAACCATACCGTCAAAACACCTAAATCAAATTATGCACAAACCCAATACCCTATTGTGCTTGCCCATGGCTTATTTGGCTTTGGTAGTATGGTCGGTGTTGACTACTTTTATCAGATCACTCCTGATCTTGCTCGAAATGGTGCAAACATCTGGCAAACACGTGTTTCAACGATGAACTCAAGTGAAGTGCGAGGCGAACAAGCACTGAGTCAAGTTGAAGAGATACTTGCCATTACCGGTAAGCAAAAAGTGAATTTAATCGGACATAGTCATGGTGGTCAGACTGTTCGATATATTGCAGGTGTTATACCTGATCATGTCGCATCTGTTACGACAATTGCTTCTGGAAATCAAGGAGCAAGAATGGCTGATATACTAGAAGGTGTTCTGGTAGGTAATATTTTAGAAGCACCTGCTCGCGCGATTTTTGACAATCTGGTATCGCCAGTGATTACATTCGCATCTGGTCTTGATCCAAAAGTCTTTCCTTATGATGCTAAAGCAGCCCTACAAAGTTTAGGAACGAAAGAATCTCTCAAATTTAGTCAGAATTTTCCAAATGGTGTACCTACAACCCAATGTGGTGAAGGGGCTTATCGTGTCAACAATACTCATTATTATTCATTTATGGGTAACTCTCCATTTAATACCGCTTTAGATCCATCTGATTATGGCATGTTAGCTTCTTCTCTTTTGGCTGAAAAAGATGGAGATGGAATTGTAGGACGTTGCTCCGCTCGATTTGGCAAGGTCATTCGTGATAATTATAAATGGAATCATTTAGATGAAATTAACCATCTACTCGGTTTAAAAAGCATTTTTGCACCAAGCGCTGTAGATGTTTATCGTCAGCATGCAAATCGACTTAAACTCCAAGGGCTATAAAACCTAAACACAAAGGGTGAGCTTTTCACCCTTTCTTTCAGTTTAATAATGATTAACATTTAGTCGGATTTATCTTATTTTTGTTTAGTTTTTCTTTACAATATTTTTTGACAATAAATATTGTCTTTTTAAGGAAGAAAACATGAAAACAAAAAAAATGATCCCAGTACTTCTGCTAAGTCTGGTAGGATTATCTCAACTTACATATGCTTCCGGCCTGATCGATGTCGAAGCTAAATACGTAAATACCAATTATGCGCAAACTAAGTACCCTATTGTTATGGCCCATGGCTTTGCATTAGGTTTTAGCCGCATTGGTACAGAACATTTCGGTTTAGATCAGTTCTATCAAATTACCCCTGACCTCGCACGAAATGGTGCACGTGTTTTTGTCGCTCAAATGTCTCCTGTCGAATCAACTGTGGTTCGTGGTGAGCAACTGTTACAACAAGTAGAAACAGCTTTAGCTATTACGGGTAAAGACAAGGTCAATTTGATCGGCCATAGTCATGGAGGACCTACTGTACGGTACGTTGAAGCCATTGCTCCTGAGAAAGTTGCTTCTCTAACTGCTGTTGCAGGCAGTATTAAGGGCTCTCCCCTAGGAGATACTTTCGTAAATAGTAAAGTGCTTAATAGTGTAGCAAAATTAGTTATTGGTGATATTTTGGCACCTGCAATTTCAATTATGGAAGGTAATCCAAGTCTTAGCGTTAATTACGAACAATCCATGTATGATCTTTCTGTAAAAGGTTCTTTAGAATTTAATCAAAAGTTCCCTTCTGCTGCGATCCCGAAAGACTGTAATTCTAACGGTTCATCACAAACGGCTAACGGCGTATATCATTATTCTTGGATTGGTTCTTCAAAGGTGACCAATGTTCTCGATATTTTAGATACCGCAATTGTTGTCTTAGGGACAGTGATTATGCCTAATGAACGCAATCACGATGGTCTCGTGCCTATTTGTAGTGCTAAATACGGCAAAGTAATTCGTGATAATTACAACTTAAATCATTTTGATGAAGTCAATCAAATACTTGGGCTTAAAGGCTTCTTTGCTCCTGATCCAGTATCAATCTTTAGACAACATGCCAATCGTTTGAAGATTCAAGGTTTGTAAGTTTTGATCATAAAAAAATGCGCCAAAAGGCGCATTTTTTTGCTTCGAAGCAAGGCTAAAATTAACCTTGTTTACGAGCTGGTAACTTTTCACGAATACGTGCAGCTTTACCAGAAAGTTCACGTAGGTAATAAAGTTTAGCACGACGAACGTCACCACGACGTTTAACTTCGATTTTAGCTACGATTGGTGAATGAGTTTGGAAAACACGCTCAACACCAACACCGCTAGAAATTTTACGTACTGTGAACGCAGAGTTCAAACCACGGTTTTTCTTAGCGATTACAACGCCTTCGAACGCTTGTAAACGTTCACGGTCGCCTTCTTTTACTTTTACTTGGACAACTACTGTGTCACCTGGTGCAAAAGCTGGGATGTCTTGTTTAAGCTGAGCATTTTCTACAGCTTGTACTAAAGGATGCTTACCGCTCATGGGGTATCTCCAATATGTGTGGGTCAGAAGAGGTCTGATATCCACTGGGGCTAGAGGCTAAGGCGCATAGACCCGATTGACTTTCCCTTTATGCTTGACCGCTTCAATGCATAAAGAGCCTATTTAATACTTCAAGCAATATGCTTGAGGTCATATTTGCTTAAATAAATCTAAAAGATTTATTTTTGCGAATCTTTGAGCCATTTCTTTTGCTGCTTAGTCAACTCAACTTTTTCAACCAATTCAGGTCGACGTTCAAGCGTTCGTTGATAGCGCTGCAAAAAACGCCATTTTTCAATATTTGCATGATGACCTGATTTTAGTACCTCAGGCACATCCAAACCTTCAAAATGATCAGGCTTTGTATATTGCGGACAGTCGAGTAAACCATCTACAAATGAGTCTTGAACGTGTGATTGTTCATCAGACATTGCACCCGGAAGTCTCCGAATAATACTGTCCAATAAAACCATCGCAGGCAGTTCTCCCCCAGATAAAACGTAATCCCCTATGGACCATTCCTGATCAACATATTTTTGGATCAAACGCTCATCAACACCTTCATAACGACCACACAATACAATTAATCCGTCATATTGCACGAAATCTTGTACTGAAGGTTCATTTAAGGTTTTACCTTGTGGCGACATATACACCACAGGTACATGAACAGCACCTGCTTGCGTTGCAAGCTCTTTGGCACGATGAATTGCTTTTGCCAATGGCTCAGCCATCATCACCATACCAGGACCACCACCAAATGGACGCTCATCCACTCGTTTGTAGTTCCCTGTTGCAAAATCACGAGGATTAATACAATGAATTTGCATTAAATCGCGTTTCGCTGCGCGACCGCTAATACCAAAACTTGTAATCGCTTCAAACATTTCAGGAAAAAGCGTAATGACTGCAAAAAACATCGCAGACTCCCGTATTTCCGAAAATATTAGTAATCTACGCCCCAATTGACATAGATACGACCAGTTTCGAGATCAACGCGTTGCACCACATCTTTATGCCATGGAATCATTCGCTCTTCGCCATCGACACTGTCAGCAGTTGCGCGAACTACCATCACATCGTTAGCACCTGTTTCAAACAATTCGTGGATTTGACCAAGATTGACTTCTTGCTCTTCATCATCCAGACCTAACACTGTTAGACCCTTTAGATCAGACCAATAATACTCGTCCACGCCTGGTTGAGGCAGTTGCGATTTAGAAATCCAGATATTTGCGCCAACTAAATTGTCTGCTGCAGTACGATCACTCACACCTTTCAGCGAAACAACTAAGCCTTTACCATGTGGCTTCCAACGTTTCACATCTACAATTTGCCAACCTGCTTTGGTCTCGATGTACCAAGGCAGATAGTCAAATATGTTGCTCATAGGTTCTGTGTTGGAATAGACCCAGAGCCACCCATTTAATCCATAAGCTGAACGTAGCTGTCCAATCTGAATACGATCTTCGGGAACATTCTGTGTTGGTGTCATGGGCTAGCTTCTACCGTATTAAACAGCAGCTGCAGCTTTTTTAGCTTGAGCAGCTAATGAAGCAACACGTTCAGAAGGTTGAGCACCTTGAGCAACCCAGTGAGCGAAACGATCAGCATCTAAACGAAGTTTTTCTGCTTTACCTTGAGCTGTAGGGTTGAAGAAACCGATACGTTCGATGAAACGACCGTCACGTGCATTACGGCTATCAGTCACGATGATTTGATAGAACGGACGTTTTTTAGCACCACCGCGTGCAAGACGAATAACAACCATGATAGAACCTTATAGTTTTTACGGATTATCCCTGCACCGACCATCGATACATTTCAAACCCCTTTCATAGAGGGCAGTATTTTACGTGAACTTTGATCCGATTAAAAGCTCAAAAATTATTTATCCACATTTTTGAATTTAAATTTATTTTCCATCCCAGTTTGTACTTGAAGAAGGTGTACAAGAAGCTGCTTTCACCCAACATTTTTCATTGGCTTCATTTATGACAAAGTGACCATCTGTTTGCATCAATTTTCCACTCACAGGCACTGCACTCAACACCCAACTGTTGTTGGTTACATCTGATATACCAACCGTATAGACAGGATCATAATACGGAACTTCAACTCGATTTTGCGCATTGGTCTGAAATCCCAATTCAGCCAACGTGACTGCTTTGCCATCCGGTTTAATATAACTGTAATTCGCAACCTGATAGTGCTGAAGTCGAGCTGCAATATCTGCCAATGTGGTTTTTACTTCGACACGTTTAGTTTTACGAACATATTCTTGGTAGGACGGATAGGCAATCATGGCTAAAATTCCAATGATGACCACTGCAATCATAATCTCTACTAAAGTAAATCCTGAATTACCATTGTTTTGCATTTGCACCACATCCTGTATATGCATTGACTTCTTTTAAGTCATTTTCCACCAAATATTCTCTTTTACAACGAATACCCTGACTCGTCGCCAAAAACGCATCATAGCCTGTCTGCGTTGGTACAGCTCGAATCCCCCATGCCCGTCCCAAGCCCTGATCTGAACTTAATAAGGTTTTAGGTGTTTTTTCACTGATATCGGCAATACTAATCACATATTTTGGTTTCTTCGCATCAGGCAGGGAAATACTCGTCATTGAAGTATCTTGATCGTAGATATACTTCGCATCAAAACCTCGATAGGAAAAACTACGACTTTTATAGCGTTCAAGTTGTTCAATAATTTTGGATACTTCTTGCTGAGCCTGTGCAGCAGCATTACGTTTTAAATAACTTTGGTAAGATGGCACTGCGATTGTCATCAATATGGCAATTATCACTACAACAACCATCAACTCAATCAGCGTAAAACCTTTTTGATTCATGGTAACCACCTACTGACGCTCAAACCAGTTATAAGCTTTCAGCACTTTGGTTGTGATGTAGTTGGTATAACCACCGCCCAGCAAAGTCGTTTTCTTTTTACCATTCTGGACAATAGGTACGCTGTTTAGCTTACTAATCCCATCAGACTTAGTCTCTGAGATTTCTGCCACAATTTTATTTTGAAGATTAGACGTTGATCCAGCATCTCCACAAACACCATACGGCAAGCAAAGCTTTAAGGTACGACTTGCTCCTTTAATGCCCCCAGTACATTGGTTCGGTTGTTGTGACGATGCATCATTTGGATTGTATAAAGACACATATAAATCTGAATGACTTGGACTATTTGCGATCGCAATATAACCATTTAATGCTTTAACTGTACCAGTATTCGCTGTTTCGTTTTTAGCCGTTGTTCGTTGCAACACATAGAACCAACCACGCTTATTACGGTTCATCAGATGTGGCACTGTTGTACCTGATAAATTAGACCATGCAGTTAAATGAGCTTCGGTAAGGTTTTGTGTTTTAGCAAAATTCGCTTGAAACAAATTCGGTTGTGCCAAGTCATAATCATGTAACACATAGACTCGATTGTCATAAATATTGCTGGTATTTAATGGAAAGCTGCGATTTCCTGACGCAATACTCACCGCACCAAATCGCTCACCATTCAGATCATGGATGGTCAAAGCAGGCATTTCATAAAAACGTTGGTGATACGCACTAAAATCAGCAAGACGTGTCACTCGTCCAAACGCGGTTGTATTCGTTCCAAGACGATTATTGAGATCGACGCGCCACACTTGCCCACCTAAATCACCAAAATATAGGTGATCGATCAAACCATCCGTATTGCGGTCAAATGCTTTAATTTGACTGACCACACTATATTTCATCTCAGCATGCTTAACATCAACACTGGTTTGATTCGATTGGTTGCCATAGCGTGCATTCCACAATAATTCGCCCGTTTCAGCATCAAAAATATAGACGCCCGCCCCTTGATTAGCTCGTTGACCAGTTAATGCAGATTGAGGCTGATAACCATCCGTTTCATAGGCCATATCATAGCCACCACCCACAATCATGACCGTTTTAACTTTGCCGTCAAAACGAATTTTAGCAATGGTAGGTTTAGACCAACTATATCCCATAGCTTTTAAGGCATCTGATTGATTTGTGCCACTCACTGATGTTGATTTACTCTTTATCGTTCCAGAACTTGGATCAACATGGAAAAGTAATTCAGGTTGGTTCGGATTTTTCATATCCAAGGCATAATAACTACGCCCACCCATGCGCATACCACCATAAATGTTGGCTTTCGCAGCAATAAACTTATTGTTGTTCTGATCAATCTTATATTGAACATCTGAAGTCCATGATCCATCCATGCCATAAATAGGATGCGCAGATGACAATAATGTATTGGACTGTTCAAGTAACGCGTCTCGTCGACTTGGATCTTGAACCATTTCATGAGCTAAGAAACTAAATGCCTCTTCACCAGTTTCTTGATCCACAACATGCAATAATCCTTGCATCGTCCCAAATACCACGTAATCTTTTCGATGAGTCGCATTACGGGTATTCGCTAAAATGGTACCAGACCCCGCGTTATATTTTGCTTCGAGCGTCACCAACAATGGTTCCGAGTGAACAACGCCTCCCATTTGCTGCATCACCTTAAGATCTTTAACCTTATTTAGATCATTCCAAATGTATCCAGCAGGTAAGCTACTTAAGTAGTTTTTATCAAGTCGATAACCCAAAGCCGACAGTAAATAGGGTTGATATACATTTTGTCGCCACCCCGACTTGGTTGAATCAATATAGGTCGCGGCTAGCACATTCTGTGTCGTTAATTTCGTCAGTTGTCCATTCTCAGAACCTACCAATCGTTTTGCTTGATCACCCGTTGTGGCAATCGTTGCATTGGTGAATAAAGGGCGCGTTTTTATTTTGTCTGTAGCAGTAACACCTGCTAGTGGTGAAGGTGTGGCAATCCGAGAGAACACGCCCCCTTGAATTGCACTCAAACCATCATCTATTCCAGTATTGTTCCAAAAATCCTGCGTATTGGTTCGTATTGCACCTGATCGATCAAGTACCTCTTTCCCCCCACGATCAATCATCACAGCTTGAGCGTTAATACTGTATTTCTTTAAGTTCCCTAACCATAATTGATGTGTGGAAGCCAATACCGAATTTGCTGTGCTCACCTGTGGTTGAAACTGCGGTGCGAACACATAAGGATATACTGAACTTGTTGATAAACGGTCAAATGGCACCACATAAGTACCAAAACTAGCAGCCTCAAAGTTACCGTGAGAGACGGCAACCAAGAAGGTATTCAATGCATTCTGAATATCTTCACCAGAAGTCGCTTGGGTATACCCCCCAATTTCTTGGCGAGTCCCGTAGGTATCCCCTTTACCAATCACATTCCCCAACTGTTTTAATGCTTGAGCATTCATACTATTGGAAATGTCATTTCCAGAACCTGTATAGCTACTATCAAAAGTACAATGATCGTATAGACCGTCATTGTCATAATCACGACAGGTTTCTCGTGGATGCTTTTGGAATAAGGGACCAAAACCTACAGTAGATGTATAAACACGCTTCTGATTCGCATCGCTGGTCATCTGTGTTTGATTTGCCAAACGCTGAACCATCTTACCCACACAAGCCCATGAACTACGGTTTTGCCAGGTGGTTTGATTGGCTGACACAGCATTACCAATATCATCTTCATAAAAACGATATGGCTGCGTCGCCATTTCCTTAAACTCGCCATTGAAGGTCGCGGCACCACTGGCACCTTTGGCATTACCGTAATTGTAATAGACATCTTTTAAGGGCGAGCCTTCACAAGTAAAGCTGTCATCTGCCAACGCATTTTGCATGACAGGGAGTACCGTCTTTGGTCTCAAACCAACTGGCGCCCCATCTGTTAAGAAAAAAACACCTTGCGTACTACATTGGGCATCACTGTTATTCAACTTGTTGAGTGGCGCTCTATAACTACCATCCGCTTTGCGAATGTCCGCTGGCGCAAATGATGCTCCAGATAAACCACGGCTATAATTAGAATATTTAGATGAAGGAAGTAAATCGATGCCTTTTAGGTTAGCCCCAAAGGTACGATTTCCTAGTAAATACGCATAAGTTTCTGAGAGTAATAGTGGTGTGGGCGTACTACCTACGGCTCCAATACTATTAATTTTATTGATTAAATCCGTACGGTGAGCAGGTGTAAGTTGTTTTGCTTCTAGTAAGATTTTAGATGAACGAGCATTTTCACCATAGCTTAACCAATCTTCTGTTGTCCCTATTTCACCCGTTGACGTAAACACCGACACCCCAATATAAACATTATCTGGAATACGATAATTTCCTGATAAGTCCTTTGCATTTAAGGCATCTACCAATGAGTTTTTTAAGGCATTTAAACGGCTAACACTTTGACCTTTATAAGTTGCATCTACTGCACTCATACTCATCGAGTTATCAATCGCCAACATGATAATCGGATTATTTTTTGCTACAGGATTTTGATAAATTTGTAGATCACTGGCGTTCATTTGCATTGGGATCGCACCCAATGCCATCACGACTGCAATACTTTGCGCAATCATCTTTTTTGTAAAATGATTCTTTATCTTTTTATTCACAACACATCCCCATTAAGATTCAGCGCGCTGATAAGCATCAAAAATGTAACTTTGAATTTGGGTGTTATACGGCACACCAATTTCCTTTAAACAGGACGAAATGGTTTGTGCATTACCCACCAATGGTGCTGTATGTGGTCGGCGCAAACAAAGATGGATTTCATCCGTTAAATCTGTCGAAGACAATGCGGGTAAGAGCGATGTTGAATAGACTGTTATTTTTTTAGTATCAGAAGGTTGTCCTATACTTTCAGTGTCAGTTCCAACGTTTGCGTTTGAAAGTGGGATATCATGATCACTGTCTGATGGAGGGCTTACGATTACAGACACCTGAGTTAATTGCGCCTTACGAGCACTGGCATAATCCCCATCATTTGATAAGGAACAAAACCCAGAAACACCATCGACTGAGACATCACTCATTGCTTCATTCCAACGCAATACACTACTGTTGGAAACATTAAACATCGCACTATTGGATTGGTTTCTAAAACAGAATACGACTTCGTTACCTTCATTCTGAATCGAGTAACCAATTAAGCTCAGAGGGTTACCACTGGAGGCAGCATAGCCGCCATGCCCCAATCGATAAAAAACAGTATCGGAAGATTGCATTAACAATTGTTGCGCTTGGCTGTTGGTGGTGATATTCAAACTCACCATACTTTGTCGAATCGCCCAAGTACCAATAATGGTGAGCAGAACTAACATAATCAGTACCACAATCAGCGTTGCACCACGTTGATGTTGAATCATAAGCCCTCCGCTGAATCCATCACACTCATACCATTTCGAATCGCGATCGTTTGTGTAATGACTTGTCGAATAAATTTAGTCGCGACGGTTTTTTGTGCTTTTTTTAATTTTACTTTTTGATCAAGAACTTCAAATTCTTGATGAGGAGAAATTGCTTGATTTTGACCTACATTCTCAGATGACCTTACTAATAAACCGACCTGTATTGAATTAATGCGTGGACGTGGATAAACATTGAGCTTTTTATAATCTTCAATACTTATATATCTTTGCTGTGCCGTATTATCGTCATTAGAAATCCCCAACAGATAGTGAAAGTGATCAACACGATGCATCAAAATTTCACCATTCGTTGTTCCAAAGACAGTCTTTTTATTATTAAAATTTTTTAAAATTTGAGTGCTGTTACGCGTGTACCACCCTGCTTCACAGGCCAAGACCAATGCATCGTGTGGTTCTTTTTGAATATTTGCATTTGCATCTTTACGTAGAAAAAAACGTTGAACAATATATCGTCCAGCATCGTAATTATTACCTTCACAATCCACACCTTGTGTATCAGCATAAAACTGCATGACCAATTGGTCGCTCATTCCCGCTTGAGCAGGTTGTGAAGATTCAGCTGAAACCAACTCTATATTACTCGGCATACCAGATTGCGATACAGGCACAACCTCCGTATTTGGAATATTTCGTGAAATATTGACAGGAATATTGGTCGCATTAAATGCCAAATCACCAGATGTAGGCACCACTGGAGACTGAGCTGAAGTGATAACAATGCCACCATGCGTCAAACGATCATTAATGATATTTACTTGACCATAATTTGCTTTACGAATTTCATAAGTAAGAAAGCGCAGACCAAAGTTGCCGTTATCTTGAACCTCCGACATCCCTTTCTGCATCGTGAATCCCATCTGCCCTGTAAAAAACAGATGTACCGCAGCAGCGGTAATCAATAATCCAAGCACCAAAGCGATCATAAGCTCGACTAGCGTCAAACCTTTTTGTGTATACCTAAGATGCTGCATCAATAAAGCTCCATAACGATGCATTGCGCTTTTGGTAAATAACTTCCACCATGGGTACATGCATCTTTTGCAGAAGCATCATCGATAGGTTTTGTTTTTCCCCAGGCTACGTAAATGCATCGGCGAGATTGCAAATTATTACTGACTTGGCAATTCGGCATTTTGATACTCATACCAAGACCATTGGCATTTTTTATTATCTGGGCAGCATCATAATGGGCAAAATCGGCTGCTTGAACACATGGATTCGTCGTTCCTTTTTGCACACATGATTTGGCTGTAGTTGTTTGTGTTTCTGCATTTATTCTAGCTTGATACTGAGTATAAGCATTTGAGTTCGCACGTATCTTCTCAGATAAGTCACGCGCTAAATTCATGGCTTGTAATTTAGACATTGCTTCATGTGAAGCATCAATTGCGCGCATTTGTAAAAATGAAAACCCCAATACCCCAATGGCCAAAACCAATAAGGCAACTAGAATTTCAATCATTCCTACCCCCTGTTGCGCAGCACGCATTAGCATGTCCCCTCTGCTTTTAAATATTGTGTTCCCATTCTTGTAATTGCTATCGTTTTAGAAACACCTAACACCTTATTACAAATAGAAAAATTTATGTCAGATGTAAAGTCAGAAATTCCCCCATCCATCCAGAATGTGACTTTTTCTTGTGATGAAGTCAATTTATTTTGCTCTTTGGGTGTCCAATGAAAGATTGTATTGCTATCTGATTGATTCGACTGAAGATCTACAGTCACATCTTTTCTTAACAATGTTGCTTGATTACGCGCCATCATCAGCACGCTTGATAATTCACGCACATCTGAATTTAGGCGATATTGCGCAACAAGATTTTTAAAAGATGGAATAGCCATGGTTGCTGTGATTGATAGCACAATTGTGGTAATCAGCAGCTCAATAATGGTAAAGCCCCGTTGTAAGTCTTTCATATTCAAACTTTTGTATTTATTTATTAATGTTACAAAAGTAATATTTTATAATTATAAAACCAACACAGTTATGACAAATGGTATGAAAATGAGGATAAGATCACGATTTTGCAATCTGTTCACTTATCCTGCTATGTCATTGATAATTCATTATTAAGCTTGAGTAACTTGAATTCTCAATTCTTTAGGCAAGCTAAAGGTTATGTTCTCTTCTCGCCCATTTAATTCCTGTGGTGACGTAGCGCCCCAATCTTGTAGACGCTGAATCACTTGTTTAATCAAAATTTCAGGTGCTGAAGCACCTGCAGTAACACCGATTTTAGTGGTTTCAGCAAACCATTCTTTTTTTAGCTCATCCGCATTATCTACGAGATAAGCATGCTTACCCATTCGCTCTGCCAATTCTCGAAGACGATTAGAGTTCGAGGAGTTTGGAGAACCAACCACTAAAACGACATCACATTGAGTCGCTAAATCACGGACCGCATCTTGACGGTTTTGAGTTGCATAACAGATATCATCTTTACGTGGCCCTTGGATGGCTGGAAATTTAGCACGTAAAGCATCAATGACCTTTGCAGTATCATCAATTGAAAGTGTCGTTTGAGTGACAAATGCTAACTTATTAGGATTATTCACCTGTAAAGCAGCAACATCATCTTCATCTTCAACCAGATAAATTGCACCACCATTTTTCAGATCATATTGACCCATGGTGCCTTCAACTTCTGGATGCCCTTCATGACCAATCAGAATGGCTTCAATCCCTTCACGCGCATATTTTGTTACTTCGATATGCACTTTTGTCACGAGAGGACATGTGGCATCAAATACTTTTAATCCACGGCGCTCAGCTTCTTGTTGTACAGCTTTTGATACACCATGTGCACTAAAAATCACAATATTGTCATCAGGAACTTCATCTAATTCATCTACAAAAATTGCACCACGTTGGCGTAAATCGTCCACAACAAATTTGTTATGTACCACTTCATGACGAACGTAAATCGGAGGATTAAAGCTTTCAAGTGCACGATTAACGATCGCAATAGCGCGGTCTACACCAGCACAGAAACCACGTGGATTAGCTAAAACAATTTCCATAAGACCCTCAAACGATCGCTAAAATTTGGTCAATGAATCAGAATATTTTTTAAAACAAATGCGAATTGCTATTTAGTTTAAAAGCACTCTGCTCTAAAATAGAGAAGATATTTTATCATATCAGGAAAAATATCATGTCGGGTCTCTTGTTTGTCGTTTCAGCTGCTTCTGGAACTGGCAAAACATCATTAGTTAAAGCCCTACTTGAGCGCGTAAGCAATTTACACGTTTCTGTTTCACACACTACTCGAGGTCAACGCCCTGGTGAATTAGATGGTGTGCATTATCACTTTACCAGCAAAGAATCTTTCATTGAGCAAGTGAATCAAGGTGGTTTCATCGAATATGCGGAAGTTTTCGGTAACTACTACGGCACTTCACAAGCGACTGTAAAAGAACAACTTGCAAAGGGTCATGATGTTTTACTTGAAATTGATTGGCAAGGTGCAGAACAGGTTCGCAAACTTTTTCCTGAATCAAAACAAATTTTCATTCTTCCACCTACTCAATTTGATCTTCGCCAACGCCTATCAAACCGCGGTACAGATTCTGTTGAAGTGATTGAACATCGCTTAAGTTGTGCAGTAGAAGATATGCAACAGTACGTAAACTTTGATTACATCATCCTGAATGATGATTTTAATAAAGCTTTACATGATCTTGAGTCTGTCATTAATGCGAACCGTCTTTCATTATCACAACAGGCTCACCGACATAAAGATTTAATTCAAAAATTAATCACACCGAATTCGTGATTAAACTTGAGTCTATAGACAAAGCATTTTATACTGCGCAGTCTGTTAAAAAATTTCATACATACGAGAACTCTTATGGCACGCGTAACCGTTGAAGATTGTTTAGACCATGTAGACAACCGCTTTGAGCTTGTACTAGTGGCAAGCAAACGCGCGCGTCAACTTGCTCGTCAAGGTATCGAACCAACTGTAGAATGGGACAATGACAAACCAACAGTGGTTGCTTTACGTGAAATCGCTGAAGGTCATGTCACTAAAGATATCTTGAAACAGCGTGAGCAAGATTATCAAACGTCTAGCTTAGATTTAGCACTTTCTGCAAATAACTTAAACTTAGATGGTTTTTCTTTCCAATAAGCTTAAGCCCTGCATTTAAAAGAGCCTAGTCCAATGACTAGGCTTTTTTATTGAATTTTTTTAGAGAATGATTCGACAAAATTGAAAAAATTTGTTAAAAAAATTAGAGCTATTCTCTATTTAAAAATAGAGCATTGTAGCAATATGAATTTTTAGTAAAGTCTTTTACTTTTTACTCTCTTCCACGGATTCAAAGGTGTAGTATGCCAGGCCCATTGGTCAGCCAAGCTAAGCAACAGCTAAAAGTCATCATCGACGCGTATTTATCTGAAAAGGACGTCGACAGAGTGCTTGTGGCCTGCGATTATGCTGACATGGCGCATGATGGTATTACACGCAAAAGCGGTGAACCCTATATTCTGCATCCGATAGCCGTAAGTTGTATTCTGGCGCATATGCGTCTAGACCCAGAAACGTTGATGGCAGCACTACTGCACGATGTCATTGAAGATACCGACTTTAGCAAAGAAGACATTACTGAAAAATTTGGCAAAACAGTGGCTGAGCTGGTCGATGGTGTTACGAAATTAAGCCACTCTAGTGACAAAGAATATAATAAAGCAGCCTCATTCCGAAAAATCCTACAAGCCACATTACAAGATCCTCGTGTGATCATCATTAAACTTTCAGACCGTTACCATAATATGACAACTTTGGAAGCTTTAAGACCAGATAAACGTGCCCGTATTGCACAAGAAACTTTTGATATATTCGTGCCAATGGCACGTTTGGTCGGCATGAATGAAATGGCTGACAATCTTGAACACCTCTGTTATCAAAATCTTGATCTAGATATGTTCAATGATGTTCAAAATGCTTTGGCGCAAACCAAACCTCAACGCTGTAAGTACCAAGCCATTTGGGAAAAACATTTGAGCGATCTCTTGGAAAACTTCAATATTCCCGGGCGGATCAAAAAGAAAAACAATAACATTGAATTGCTACGCCACTTTGTTAAAAACGAAATTAACCTTCAAGAACTCACACATAGTCATGCGTTTGAAATCGTTCTCCAGACCATTGCCGATTGCGATCGTTTAGTTGAGTTGTTAAAAGATAACTTCCAAGTTTTAAATTACCAAGATCATATCCGCCGCCCTCTCCCTGGTGGCAATCAATCCTTGATGCTGCGTTTGAAAGGCGAGAAAACAACGCTTTCGCTCACCATACAAACTGAACTTATGCGTAAGGCTGCGCGATTTGGGGTGGTATTAGGTGAAAATGCTCCTCAAACATGCCGATCTGCCATTCAGGCATCTATGCAGAATTTGCATACCTTAGTCGGTGGCGACTGTGCAAAGACCACGTTTAATGATCTATTGGATTATCTACATCAAGAAAAAATATGGGTCTATACTCCTCAAGGTCACTTACATGAGTTACCACAAGGAGCGACAGCAGTAGATTTCGCTTACTCTGCAAGCTTGTTCTTAGGTAACCATGCCGTCGGCTGTAAAATTGATGGTGAAATCAAACCGCTTTCTACACCACTCTCAAGTGGTCAAGTCATTGAGGTGATTACAGATGTTCTCGCTTCACCCAACCCTGATTGGCTGAGCTTTATCAACACTCAAAAAGCCAGACGCTCTATTCAAAATATTTTGCGAGATCAAGATATTGATGAACAGCGCCTTGTCGGTCAACAAGCTTTAAATCGTGCATTAAAGTTATTTAATACGTCTATTCATGATCTAACCGATCAAAATTGGACTGAACTATTACAATGGCGCCATATTCCAACCAAGAATCAACTTTTTGAACAAATTGCTGTAGGTGATTTGCTCCCACAACTTGTGGCGAACCATCTCTTTGCTCAAGATCATCATCAAGATCAAGCATCAAGTCGCCTGATCTTAGGTACTGATGGTGTAGATGTAAAATATGCCCATTGTTGTAATGCAGTGCTAGGCGATCCTATTCAGGGACATTTATCTCGCCGCGGTCTTATTGTTCACCGTGCTCGCTGTAAGAACCTTCTACACGAACAACAGTTACACCCTGAAAATATTATGCCGTTGCACTGGAAAGATGAAGGTGAATCAGAAATCAACTTCAATGCTTACTTGTGTATCGATCTATTATTAAGTGATGAGCAAATTTCAGAACTGATTTATATCTGCCGTAAATCAAAAATAGGAATCGAGTCCGTTCGAAAATACGATTCAAAAACCTATCTGAGTATTGTTGTTCATAGTCGTCAGCAAATTGCGCAAATCATTCGTGAACTCCGCATGCAATTTGGTTTTCCGCGTATTTCACGCATGTCAGCTCCTCTTGCGGTTGAAGAAGTCTCACAAGCCTGCTAAAGAATACAGATTAGAGCTTTCACCTATAGTGTTCATCCTTTATGATGAAGCTAGATTTGAATAATGGAGAAATAGATGTCCCGCCAAGTCATTCATACTGAAAATGCACCTGCTGCAATTGGTACTTACTCTCAAGCCATTCTTGTCGGCGATACACTTTATCTTTCAGGACAAATTGGATTAGATCCATATAGCATGGAATTGGTTGAGGGCATTGAAGCTCAAATTCGTCGTGTATTTGATAATCTAAAAGCAGTTTGTGAAGCTGCTGGTGGTTCTTTAGCTGATATTGCTAAACTGAATATTTTCCTCACTGATTTATCTCACTTTCAACTGGTAAACCAAATTATGGGGGAATATTTCGCTCAGCCTTACCCTGCACGAGCGGCATTAGGCGTTGCAAGTTTACCTAAAGGCGCACTGGTTGAAATGGATGGTGTTGTGATTATTTCTAAATAATTTCAATATCTTAAAAAATACCACCTATGAGGTGGTATTTTTTTATCTAGAAAATCGATGAATTAAACAGCATTTTTAAATGAATTTCATTGACAAACGATAATAATTATCAATAATATCAACTATCGCATTTATCCTTGTGGTTGAGCAGAAATGTACGTTTGTTTATGTCGTGGAATTACAGATCAAGATATTAAAGATGCTATGGCAAATGGCGCTGAATCTTATCGTGAAATTCGTGACTTGCTTGATCTAGGCACTTGTTGCGGACGCTGTGTTCCTGAAGCACGCAGTATTATTAATGAAGAACTTGCTGAAATAGCTGCCAGAATTTCAATCGCCGCTTAATTCAGAATGTGCTAAAAATAATAACAACTCATTCTATAACTATAATTCAGATTTCCAATTTCTCCCCCCGCTTTGACTCAGCGGGGTTATTTTTTGAAAAAGTGTATTTGATTGCGATTTTCATTTGCTGTTCAATAAATTACTCGTCAGGCTTTAGCAAGTTGGGTTAAGATAATCTCTATCGATAGCCTTCTATGATAGGCTAAATTTTGAGTTTGGAGCTAAGATCATGAAAGGCAACCGTGACGTTATTCATCAGTTAAATCAGGTGCTTTACCACCATCTTACAGCCATCAACCAATATTTTTTACATTCACGCATGTTTAATGATTGGGGCATCGAACAACTCGGTTCAGCGGAATATAAAGAATCTATCCGCCAAATGAAGCATGCAGATAAAATCATTGAACGCATTTTATTTTTAGAAGGTCTTCCAAATCTTCAACATCTGGGTAAGCTCTATATTGGTCAACACACAATCGAAGTGCTGCAATGCGATGTTCGGAAAGTAAAAGAAAACATTGAAACGATACAAACTGCTGTGAAATTAGCAGAAGAACAACTCGATTACGTTACGCGTGATTTAGTACAAGAGATTTTAGAAAAAGAAGAAGAGTATTTAGATTGGGCGACCACTCAACTCGATCTTGTCGATCAAGTTGGTGTAGAGAATTATATTCAAAGCCAAATTTAATGATTGAAATAAAAAAATCCCCTTTCGGGGATTTTTTTATTTCAATAAGTCATCATACTCAATATGTTGCTTATGCAATGTTTCTAAAATCCATAGTTGATGCTTCGCTTCTTGCTCCTTACCATTAAAAGCCAACACTTGTGCATACTTATGTAAATCATATTTTGATGCCAAGTTTGCAACCATTCGCTCTAGATCAGCAAGTTGTTGTTCTGTCATTTCAGTTTTAGGATCTAATCCGATCCACCACACACGCTCTTTAAATTGAGTAATCAACCAAATTTTCTTTTGCATGGTGTGTTGCTGATCTACTGTTAAAGCTTCTGTCTTTGATGCGAGTACACTTTGCTCTTTATATAAAAAATAATCCCGTGTCGTAGCTAAAGCCCCAACAATCGTGATAAGAGCAACCACTGCGAACACTCGACCATTTATTTTCACTGAAGGCAATTTTGCATATTGCGCCTGAATGATGCCCAGTAAGAAACCTGCTGGAAGTAGAAAATAAGCATAATGCAAAGGAAACTCTAACATGCCATGAATGAAGATTGCACATACCATTAATGTTGCAATGATCGAGATATTATCCTTCACCCCTTTATTGAGCCAAAGTAGCCAAGCTGTAAAGTACAGAAGAATAAACCCACCTAAAATCAAACCATTCCATACCAATAAGTCTAGAATCATGTTGTGTGCACTTTTATACCAAAGTGAAACTTGGAAGGTATCGGTAATATAGTATTGTGCTAAGCCTGTTTGATTCCACCCATACCCCCACCATGGTTGATGCAGAATCGCTGCTATCATTTGTTGCCACATATCAAGACGAATATCGCCCATACCTTGGACAGCACGGTTTGCTGCGGAACTTTGCACAACTGAAGCTGAATCACCAATAGAAAAAATCAACTGGTTGATCGTCGTTAAATTTAGTGTTAAGAGTACAAAAACACCTAACCAAAAAGCTAAATGGGTCAATGAAAATCGATTCTGTTTTTTGAATTGTTTGATTAACCAATAGATCACGATAAAAGCACAAACGATAATGCTTGTTCGGGATTGTGCTAAAACAATTCCCAATAAAATAACAAATGCTATTGGTATAAGATAAAGATTGGAAAGTAATCGTTTTTCAAATAGATAGAGCGAACTCAGTAGACCTAAAAAAAGTAAAGTCCCTAAGTTATTGGGTTGAGCTAAATTGGCGTAAGGTCTATTTCCCTTTAGTGGATAAATGAGATCGCCTAAAATCCAATTCAACTGAAGCCATTGAAGCATCGCGAATATAGCGGAAATGAAGCCAACGGAAATAAATGTTAAACAGGTAATTTTAAATACTTGCTCTCTCTTTTTCTGCTCAAGGCAAAGTTGATATCCAGCAATGACCATCAATGCAAAGAACAGAATATACGCAAAACTAAATAAAGCATTGCTCAAATAGATGTTCTGACCAAATATAAATTGAATGAGTGGAATACTTAAAAATGGCAATAAATAAAGCTGTGGTTTTGCGATTTTTACTTTAGATTTTGCGAAGCATAGCAATAAAAAAGAGGCTGCGATAAACGTCAGTACTTCTGAACCGAAGGTTGGCCAAGGAGAACGATGGTATGGCAACAGCCAAGCAACCATGATCAATACAATACTTAGGGCATAAAAAATCATAACTATGGTGCTAAATTAAATTTACACTATGTTAAAACATTTGCTTCTATTAGATTAATTAAATTATTCCTACTTTTCTAAGCTAGCGCTGTGACCTAATCCCCAAAAATAAGGTAATGCTTTTCCTTGCATTCCAGCACACCCTTGACATAGAAAGTCCTCTCGGAGGAAACTGATTACTAAAATGATAAAAATGCAATAGAATAATCCGAATATATACTTTTGATTCAACCCTTGTTTAACTTGACTGCTCTCAACTGTAATTTGATACTGCACTTGAAAAGCTAAAGCAAGAAATAAGATGCAAATGACCTGAGCAGCTGGGTAAATAAAATTACCCGAAAAGAAGCCATCAATCATTATCGCAAGGACACCCATTTTTAGGATTATTGGTGTTTCTGATCTAAAAAATACAAATAGCTTAATCAAAATCCAACTTAAGAATAATATCCCAACAACTCCCCATTCAAATATCAAACGAAAATAAATATTATGCATATGATGAGCAATATGATATTGGATACTAGCTAGATAGCCTCCCCCTAAACCAGTAAAAGGTTGATATAACCATTGTTGAGCAACAAACTCCCACATTTCAGAGCGCCCAGAACTTGAATATCGGACGATATTTAAGATCTTTTTCTCTGGATATAATTGTGAGTAAAAGTAATGGGTTAGGTTAAAAATAACGTATGCAATTAAAATCACTAAAGCACAGATCATTATAGATTTACGATGCTGTGGTCCAATAATGAATAAAAAAATAAGAGGTGCGATAATACTTAGTAAAGCTGCACGTGCACCATCGAAAAATAATCCTAAAAACAATAAAAAACTGAAAATGGGAAAGAATTTCCAGATAAAAGTATTTTTATCTTTTAGATAAAAACCTAACCAAAACATTACAACTAAAACACTATCAATGATTCGTACAGATCCAGTATTTAACTGCCATCGGTACCAAATACCGCTCTGCATTAACTCAAAAATAGAAAAAAATAAATTCAGAAAAGGTATGCAAGACAGAACCAATAAAATAGCGATCAACATATTACTCCGATCGCTTGTCAAATCAGTATGAGTTAGACAAATAAATAGTAGAAATAGACCCAAAAGTTGAAGAAAATCATAAATGTGATAGATTGAAAAATGCCAGAAAATTAGAATAATTGACAATATACCAACCAGAAAAGTGAATGAACTTTGAGTTTTAGAAAGTATTTTTTGTTTTTTACTAAATAAGAGAAATGGTCCAGTTAGACTAATTAATAAAATTTGTATAAGTCGTAATTCATCATACTCACTAGTGAGCCAAGCAAAGTTTATCCCTAACAAAAATAGGGATAAAAAGAAAATGACCAAGTACAACATTTATTTTTCTCATAAAAAAAGAGGATTTTAAAATCCTCTTTTTAATTCAATTTAACTTATGAACCAGAAACCGTTAAAGATTGTGGTAGAAAGTCTACATTAGTAGTTGTATTCGTTTTATCAAGAACCAATGTTCCATTCTCTTGAACACCAACAACAATTTTTGAGTTTGAAACTTTATTCGAAACACCTGTTTCTTTAAAAGTATATGTAATAGTACAACCTGTTTCACCTGCTGTAGGTGCAGTAGCTGCAGTACCACCAATTACAGCATCACCATACTTACCTGCCAATTTGTCTTTATCACCAACAGTAGTATTACCATCAGCAAAACAAGTATTATTTTGTAAGTTGGTTTGAATAGCTGTTTTTAGACCTGCAGATAAACTTAGAGCTTCACTCACTTGAGATTTAGCGATGTAGTTTTGATAAGCAGGAATCGCAATCGCAGCAAGAATACCGATAATTGCAACAACAATCATTAACTCGATTAAAGTAAAACCTTTTTGAGCGTTCATAACATCTCTCCTAATTTTTTAAGTTCAAAGTTAACAACCTATCCCCAAAATAGATTTTATTGTTGCTAACTAACTGATGCTATTTTCGGATAACGCTTTAAGGTTGCCAATAAATAATTTTCAAATTTATTTTTAATGTTAATTTATGTAAAAAAGTGACATTTTTTGTCACTTTCCTTAACTCAATTTAAAATAATTGGCTGATTACTGAGCTCATTTTCTAAATCTTGCACTTTATCATCATAAAAACGATTCAGAATTTCACCGACTTCCATTACACCAACAATAACACCCTGTTTATAATTTTTATTTTTTAGCTCATTAATCATGTGATCACAGATTGCTTGCCAATCCTGTTGCGTTGTGGCCTTTTGAATTCCACGATCAATCACAATTTCAACTTTCTGTTCACATAGATTTAAATATATCAGTACACCACTATTAAATTCTGTATCCCATACACCTAATTCAGCAAAAAGCTGTTCGGCGCGCTGACGAGTATTCATTGAATAAGCCAAGGCACATGGAATATATCCCTCTATGACCACTTGAATCTCTCCAATATGACCTTGCTCCGCTTGTTTCACTGCCTCAGCAATTGCATTTTGGTCCATCTTGGAAAAATAACGTTTAGATGCAGGCAAATAACAAAAGTGCTTAATCCAGCGCTTGAAGCTCGGTTGAGATGCTTGTTGCAACTTTGGTTCAGTGATAATTTCTGTCGTTTCAGTTTTTGTTACCATGAGCCTGACGCACCTCCCCCACCAAAGCCACCACCACCGCCACTAAATCCACCACCGCCAAATCCGCCTCGACCGCCACTGCCGCCGCGTCCTCCGCCAGATAAAAATGCTTGGAAAATCAACTGTGCGATGGATGTAAATAATAAAAAGAAAATTCCGATACCCACAATCAAGCTGATTAAAATCCCTGAACCATAAATCATGCTCGCTGCAAAAGCAGTAACACCCGCCACCGATGCACTTAAACGATTACCAATAATAAAAGAACCAATCACACCAGCGATCAAAATAAATAATACCGTGTTAAATGTCTTTTCTTTTGCATATTGTGCTTTTAACGCTTGTTCTTGCCTAAGTTTCAGTTCTTCAGCGGCTTGTTGGGCAATTTCCGGATCAAGGTTAACGATTCGTTGAATTTCTCTAACCCCTGCAATTAAACCCTGTCCAAATTCATTGGCTTTAAAATAAGGGGTGATTTGTTCGCGAATGATTCGACTCGCAACGATATCTGGAATCACACCTTCCAATCCATAACCTGTTGCGATATGTAATCTTCGATCATTAATCGCCACTGCGATTAATAAACCATTATCTTGTTGAGCAGAACCTAACCCCCAAGTCTGTGCAGTACGCATTGCAAAATCAAAGATACCTTCCTGACCAGTTGTTGGAACAATGACGATCCCAATTTGAGCCTTACCCTCGTTATATAGACCGCGAATTATTGTATCGAGTTCCGACTTTTCTTGAGGAGAAAGTATATTCGCCTGATCTATCACAGGTTCATTTAATGTAGGGAGTTGACGTTGAGTGTCTCCTTCCTGCATATCATTTGAAACAGTAACAGGAGGTACTGGAGTTGGTTTATTTTGCTGAGCACTTGATGATGGATTTGTTGAATTGGGTTGAATCACTTTTCCCAGCACAATCGCGTCAGACTCATGATCTACTGCTGTTGCAGTTTCTGCATGAATCATTTGCAATGTACAGGTCATCGCAAAGACAAATAGCCATGAAAGCAATTTCATACTATTGTGTCTAAGATGCTGAGTTCTCATGCTCATGCTCATATTCATCAACTTATAATTATTGATTTAATCAAAAGAAACATTAGGTGCCTTTTGTGCACTCGCTTCAGCACTAAAGTTTTCTTTTGCATCCATGCCAATGACTTTCGCAGTTACGACTTGTGGGAATTGACGAACATAGGTGTTGTAATCTTGGACGGTAGAAATATAGCGATTACGCGCAACTGCTATACGGTTTTCTGTACCCTCTAATTGTACCTGCAAATCACGGAATTGCTCATTCGCTTTAAGATCTGGATAGTTTTCAGTCACTGCCAGCAAACGTGATAATGCACTTGTCATTTGCGATTGCGCTTCTTGATAACGCTTGAATAGTTCAGGATTTTCAAGAACTTCTTTATCAACTTTGAGCCCTGCAACATTTGCACGTGCCTCTGTGACTTCAGTTAAAACTTGTTCTTCATGTTTTGCATATCCTTTAACTACATTCACCAAATTCGGAACAAGGTCTGCTCGACGCTGGTATTGGTTTTGTACCTCAGACCATGATGCAGTCACCGCTTCATCTTTCGCTTGAAGTGTATTGTACCCACAACCTGTGAAAAGCAAGGTACTTGATAATGCGAGCACAACAGCTGATTTTTTTAAAATTTGCATGACATCAACCTCATTATTTATTTGTATTTGTTTAATTAAAAATATTGTATACGCAAATTCAAAATTGAATGTAGCATTTATTTTATGGCTTTAATTTATATAAAAACATTAAGATAAAAAAAGCCACCCTAAGGTGGCTTTTTGTTTGAAACTACTCTTCGTCTTTTTTATCGTCAGCTGGAGGTAAGTCCTTCACAGCTTCAGCAATTAGACCAAACATGTAGTTTCCGTATGCATTAGTTTTATCATAATGGAAACGTAAACGAGGTGTGATACGTGTCTTAATACGACGACTCAGCTCATGACGTAGAAAACCTGATGCTTTATTTAAAACATCTAGAGTATCTTTATTTGCTGCTTCACTTTGCTCATCACCAAGTTCACGACCCATGACAGTGACATAAACTTCAGCATAGCCTAAATCTGGGCTCACTTTCACCGCTGAGATGGTCACAAGACCACCTAAGCGTGGATCTTTCAGCTCCTGACGGATAAGTTCAGACAATTCACGCTGAACCGTGTCCGCCATACGCTTAAGACGTTGACTACCCGCCATTAAAGACTCCGTTTAATTAATTGAACATCATAGACTTCGATTTTATCGAGCACTTTGATGTCTTTATAGCCTTTGACTGCAAGACCACATTCCATACCAGCACGAACTTCTTCAACCACTTCTTTATAACGGCGCAGTGATTCAAGTTCACCTTGGAACACAACCACGTCATCACGTAAGACACGAATTGGTTTATTACGGTGTAATAAGCCCTCAAGAACCATACAACCTGCTGCCGCACCAAATTTACTTGAGTGGAATACTTCACGTACTTCAGCCACACCAAGAATTGTTTCACGATGTTCTGGTGCAAGCTTACCACTCATTGCATCTTTCACATCATCAATCAATTGATAAATGATTGAGTAGTAACGGATGTCGATACCATCTGCGTCAGCTTTTTGACGTGCTGTATTATCTGCACGAACGTTAAAGCCTAATAAGAATGCTTCTGAAGATTCTGCAAGTGTGACATCAGACTCAGTAATCGCACCAACACCTGAACCAATGACACGCACTTTCACTTCATCAGTTGAAAGTTCAGCCAATGCAACATGAAGCGCTTCCAATGTACCGCGAACATCTGTCTTCAGAACTACATTCACAATCGGCACATCTTTTTTGCCCATTGAAGCCATTAAGTTTTCAAGACGCATTGCAGATTGACGCTCTAAACGTTTTTGACGTTCACGATCCATACGCGCATCAGCCACTTCACGTGCTTTCTTCTCATCATTTACAACAAGAACTTCGTCACCTGCCATTGGCGCTTCTGGAAGACCTAAGATTTCAACTGGAATCGATGGACCTGCAGACTTAATACGTTGACCATTTTCATCAGTCATCGCACGTACACGACCGTAAGATGCGCCTGCAAGAACGAGGTCACCTACTTTTAATGTACCATTTTGAACAAGAATCGAAGTAACCGCACCACGACCTTTATCAACACGTGCTTCGATTACAACACCTTGTGCCGCACCTTCTTCAGAAGCTTTTAGCTCTAGAAGTTCAGATTGAATCAAGATCAAGTCAAGAAGTTCATCAATACCTGCACCCGTGTGCGCAGAAACCATCGCGACAGGGACATCACCACCCCATTGCTCAGGCACGATTTCTTTAGTTGTCAATTCATTCAATACGCGATCTGGATCAGCAGATTCTTTATCCATCTTGTTGATTGCAACAATGATTGGCGTACCTGCTGCACGAGCATGGTCAATCGCTTCCGCTGTTTGTGGCATAACACCATCATCAGCTGCGACCACCAATACAACGATATCAGTTGCTTTCGCACCACGTGAACGCATCGCAGTAAATGCTGCGTGTCCCGGAGTATCTAAGAAAGTGATAATACCTTTATCCGTTGTAACGTGATAAGCACCGATATGCTGTGTAATACCGCCCGCTTCACCTTGCGCTACTTTCGCACGACGAATACGATCAAGAAGCGATGTCTTACCATGGTCAACGTGACCCATGATAGTAACCACTGGTGGACGCGTTGTTTGTGCACCACGTGCTTCTTCAGCCGCTTCAAGTAAGTTATCTTCTGCTTGAGTATCTGATACTAGAACTGGGTTATGACCCATTTCTTCAACCACTAGAACTGCTGTATCTTGGTCAATTGATTGGTTTTGAGTGACAAGCTCACCCATTTTCATGAGTGTTTTAATTACTTCACGAACCTTAATCGCCATTTTTGCAGCAAGGTCAGCAACAACAATAGTTGCACCGATTTCAACATCATAAACTTGCTTTTTAACTGGCTTCTCGAAACCATGTTTATTAGCTTGGCTTGATTTCAAACCACGTTTATGAGAGTTGTCACGGAAAGATTGCTCTTCTTGACCACGACGACCACCTTTCTTAGGAGAACGTGCACCTGGTGTGTTATTACCACGCTTAATGTCACGGTCTTCTTTCGCAAATGAATCTTCGTATGCTTGACCAACAAGACCAGCAGCCAATGGAGAATCATCGACCACACGAATCGTTGCAGTTGCATCTTCATTAGAGTACTTAGAAGCCATCTGACGCATTTGTTCAAGCGTACGTTGTTGTGCTTCTTCAGCTGCTTTACGACGTGCTGCTTCTTCAACTGCTTTTAATTTAGCAGCTTCAGCTTCACGTGCTTTTTTCTGTTCTGCAGTTTCAGTTGGCTTAGTTGCTTGTTTAACAATCGGTTTATTTGTTGACTTGCGCTTAACCACAACCGCAGCTTTAGCAACTTCTTGCTTCTCACTCGATTGTTTCGCTGCAGCACGCATTGCATCTAAGTTCGCTTTCGCTTTACTTACTGCAGGTTGCGCCTTCTCTTCAGCTTGAACTGGTTTAACTTCAACTTTTTGCTGTGCTTTTGCTTCAGTTTCAGCTTTTGCTTTTGCCAATGCTTCAGCTTTAATTTGTTCAGGATCTGGCTTAGTGAACGTATGCTTCTTACGAACTTCTACGTTAATAGTTTTAGCTTTACCTGATGTACTTGCTACTTTTGCAGTACTCGTAGTTTTACGTTTCAACGTGATTTTTCCTGCGCTGCCGCTGTCTTGCCCATGCGCTTTTTTCAAATGAGCGACTAAACGGTCTTGCTGTTCTACTGAGATTGTGTCTTCTGCCTTAGATTGAGGCAACCCAGCATCTCGCACCTGATCTAATAGTTTTTCAACTGGAAGACCTACGCTGACTGCTAACTCTTTAATTGACTTATCCGTCATGTATGACCTCCTCGTTAATTAAACCATGATTCACGTGCTTTCATGATCAATTGACCTGCTTTCTCAGCACCTAAACCTTCGATATCAGAGATATCATCAGTTGCCTGATCTGCTAAATCATCTACTGTGATTACACCGCGAGCCGCTAATGCATAAGCAAGCTCTGAACTCATTCCTTCCATTGCTAGAAGCTCTTCGCTCGGTTCTTGAATATTTTCTTGCTCTTTCAGTGCATCTGCTAATGCAACTTCTTTCGCACGGCTTTGTAAAAGCTCAACCGTTTCTGCATCTAATTCGATTTCATCAAATGTTTCAGCTGGAACGTAAGCAATCTCTTCAAGTGAAGTAAAGCCCATTTCTACCAATGCCATCGCAAGGTCTTCTTCAATATCAAGACGACCTACAAACATATCGAGATATTGCTGTGCTTCATTTTGTTGACGAGCACGGTACTCTTCTTCAAGCATCATATTGAGCTTGTAACCAGTTAACTCAGAAGCTAAACGTACGTTTTGACCTTGAGAACCAATTGCACGCGCCAATTGATCGCTTGTAGCAAAAATAATATCTGCTGTGCGTTCTTCTTCATCAATCACAATACCCGATACATCTGCTGGCTCTAAAGCACTTGCGATATATTGAGCTGGATCATCTGACCAAACTACAACATCAATACGTTCACCGTTCAATTCTTGCTGTACAGCTTGGATACGTGTTCCACGCATACCAATACATGCACCAACTGGATCAATACGATGATCGTTCGTTTTCACTGCAATTTTAGCACGAACACCCGGTTGACGTGCAGCAGCTTTAATTTCGATGATTTCTTCAGAAATTTCTGGAATTTCTTTTTTCATCAATGCCATTAACATTTCTGGCTTAGCACGAGAAAGTTGTAGCTGCGCACCACGACCTTCACGGTTTACGTTAAATAAAATCGCATTTACACGCTGTTTAGGACGTAAAATTTCTTTTGCGATCATTTCTTCACGTGCAAGATATGCTTCCGCATTCTCACCGAGGTCAATAATGAAACCATCTTTAGTTTGTTTCTTTACTTCACCGTAAATTAACTCACCAACTTTAGATTCATATGCATCTGCAATAAGCGCACGTTCAGCTTCACGAATTTTCTGAACAATAACTTGCTTCGCGATTTGAGCTGCAATACGACCAAATTCAATTGATTCTACTTCAAGCTCACGCACATCACCGATTGACCATTTCGCTGGGTCCACATCAGAAATCGCGTCTTGGCATGCAGGCATTTCATGATCTTCATCTGCTACTACAGTCCATTGACGGAAAGTACGGTATTCACCAGTCTTACGATCGATTTCAACGCGCAACTGTGCTTCTTCAGAATTTGTGCCTTCGTAGAATTTTTTCTTCGTTGCAGCAACTAGAGCTTGCTCGAGCGCTTCGAAAATCGCTTCACGACTAACACCTTTTTCATTACTAACCGTCTCAGCAACGGTAAGAATTTCACGGCCCATAAGTCACCTACTATTCAAATTCTTTTAGTTAAGATTAATTTAGTCTTGGTAGATCAAGTTGGCCTTATCGATATTGTGACTATCGATCTCGAGCACTTGTTGCTTTTCAACTTCAACTTGGATCATTTCATTTTCTACATCTACAGCAACCAGTTTCGCTTGGAATTTACGGCGGTTATCCACTGCAGAAATCAAACGTAAAGCAACTTGTTGACCAATATATGCTTGCATCTGTTCAAGTTTAAAGAAAGTACGATCCCAACCTGGAGATGACACTTCTAATGCATATTCACCAGAAATTGGATCATGAACATCGAGGATTGCACCAACTTGTTGGGTAACACGTACACAATCTTGCACACCCACACCACGACCAAGATCAATTTCACCGTCTTCGGAAATAACAGGTTCTTTGTTTGGATCTTCAGGCTTGTCAATGTAGATACGTACTAGCGAACGCTTACCCTGAGGTGTAAATTCTAAACCCCATAGTTCAACATCGCACGCCTCAACAGCGGGTGCGATCAGTTCATACAATGCTTGGGTTTTATTTGATAACTTCATTTACTCTCGTCATTTATGTGCGATTCAATCGGCCAACAGACCGACACAGACTAACTATAGTGATAGCATGATTATTTGACCAATTGATGTCCACACTACACGATAGATAACAAAAAAGGGCGCATTCGCCCCCATTATTGCACAGAAAAGCAATGCCCACTGTGCAAAAAGGCCCACCTAGTTGTGAGCCTCTTTAGAAACTTGGTAGCGGGAGCTGGATTTGAACCAACGACCTTCGGGTTATGAGCCCGACGAGCTACCAGACTGCTCCATCCCGCATCAACGTGCAAAATTATATCTAAATTTGAATCATTTTTCAATCAGAAAAACTTTCTAATTAGACTTGATTAAGTTGCACCTTAATCAAAAGTGGTAGCGGGAGCTGGATTTGAACCAACGACCTTCGGGTTATGAGCCCGACGAGCTACCAGACTGCTCCATCCCGCATCAACGTGCAAAAAGTATATCTCAACTCAAACTTTGTTTAAGTTGCCTATTTTAAGTTTGCATCTTAATTATAGGATTGATTGGTAGCGGGAGCTGGATTTGAACCAACGACCTTCGGGTTATGAGCCCGACGAGCTACCAGACTGCTCCATCCCGCATCAACAGATTTTGCTGCAAACACCAACTTAAACTTCTGGATTATAAGTTGGTGCGGAAGGGGGGACTTGAACCCCCACGCCCGAAAGCACTACCACCTCAAGGTAGCGTGTCTACCAATTCCACCACCACCGCAGCTGTGACGCATTCTAGTGGTTTCAATGAAAAATTGAAAGCGAAATATTCAATTATTCAGCTGGTTTTGGTGCAGTTGATGAAGTTTCAGGCGATTTTTGATCAACTTGCTCAGTTGTGTTAATCGTTTTCAAACCATAAGCATCTGTCGTTTGCTGCTTCGCAAAGTAAGCCAAGCTAATACTTGTGATAAAGAATAAAGCAGTAAGTATCCCGGTTAAACGAGTTAAGAAGTTACCAGAACCAGAAGCGCCGAATACAGTCGCTGCACCGCCACCGCCAAAAGACGCACCTGCATCTGCACCTTTACCATGCTGTACTAGAATTAAAATAATCATCAATAACGCTAAAATGATGTGTAGCACCAGTACAAAAGATTGCATGATGAACTCCTAATTATTTTGATTGGGCAAATGCTTGCGCAATTTGAACAAATGATTCTGCATTGAGTGATGCACCGCCTACGAGGGCACCATTGATATCAGGGCATGCTGCCAATTCAACAGCATTCTCAGGTTTTACACTACCACCATAAAGAATTGCTATGTTTTGACCTTCAGGTGTAATTTGACTCAATCCTTCACGAATTTTAGCATGCATTGCTTGTGCATCATCCGGGGAAGCTGTTTTACCAGTTCCAATTGCCCAAATTGGCTCGTAAGCGACGGTAATATGCACCCATTGCTCTGGATTCACAACACCTGCAATGTCACAAATTTGTTGTAACACCACTTGCTCAGCTTGCCCACTTTCACGCTGTTCAAGGCTTTCACCCACACAATAGATGATATGTAAGTTAGCAGCTAAAGCATTTTTTATTTTTTCATTAAGAATCGCAGGCGTGTCATTAAATATTTCACGACGCTCAGAATGTCCAATTAATACATAATCGACCTGGCTATCCTTTAAAAGATCTGCGCTGACTTCACCTGTAAATGCACCAGTACCCGCAATACGAGATACATCTTGAGCAACCACAAACACTTCATGAGCATCTGTTGCAAGTTCATTTTTTACTTGGAGTAAAGCCAATAAAGTTGGCGCAACACCAATTTTACAAACATCATGAGCGATTGAAGCTTGCTCAAGCTGTTGTTTCAAATCAACTAAAAGCTGTTGCGTGTTAGCCTGCATTGGGTTCATTTTCCAATTGCCTACAACCCACGGAGTAATTGTCGAACCCGACATAGATCTAACCTTCTATCAAAAATGCGCACATTCTACACGGATTTTAAAAAATTAACGTAAAAATTCAATGGATACAGATTCAGCACCTAGAATTCTTTAAAAAAAGACAACATAAGATACAATACCCAACAGAATTAGTGAAAAAATTCAATTTTTTCATAGTTTTCGGATAATATTAATGATTTTAAGTATAGAATTTTCTACTTATAACCGTATAATTTTAATATTCGAATTATAAAATGAATTTAAGGCGTATTGGGGATGACTTTAGATCAAAGTGGGCCAAAATTTTCTGGGTTAAGTCGTCGTTTGGTTGATGAAGGCATTTTGACCTCCCAGCAAATGCAAAATGCTATTATTAATTCAAAAAAATCTCATCAAAAATTAGTACCTTACCTCGTTGAACATCTCAAAATACGAGCAAATACGATTGCTGAAATGGTTGCTCAAGAGTTTGGGGAGCCATTGTTCGATTTAGATGCATATAATGTTGAGTTACTACCCAAAGATATCGTTGCAGAAAATCTTGTTACAAAACATTTAATCTTACCTTTATATCAACGAGGTATATCTTTATTTGTAGCGACGAGTGATCCTACAGATATCGAAGCATTGGAAGCAATTCGATTTAATAGTAAATTAAACGTCGTTCCTATTACTGTAGAACATAATAAACTTGAAAAACTGATCGAAAAGCATTTTTCTGAAAATGAGAATTTCAATTTCGGTGATGAAGATCTTGACGTTAACGTGGTCGAGAACGATACACCGCAAAATAATAACGATGATGGTCCTTCAGGTGATGATTCCCCGATTGTTAAGTACATCAACAAGCTTTTGGTTGACGCCATTCGCATGGGTGCATCAGATTTACACTTCGAACCTTATGAAAAAACGTACCGAGTTCGATACCGCGTTGATGGTGTTTTAAGAACTGTTGCAAATCCACCATTGCAACTCGCGAATCGATTAGCTTCACGCTTGAAAGTTATGTCTCAAATGGATATTTCAGAAAAGCGTATTCCGCAAGATGGCCGTATTAAGCTTAAATTATCTCGTACTAAAGCGATTGATTTTCGTGTTAACTCATTGCCAACCTTATTTGGTGAAAAAATCGTATTACGTATTTTGGATCCGTCTAGTGCAATGCTTGGTATTGATGCATTAGGTTATGAAGAAGATCAGAAAGCTTTATTTCTTGAGGCACTTGAGAAGCCTCAAGGCATGTTACTGATTACGGGTCCAACAGGTTCTGGTAAAACAGTATCGCTTTATACAGGATTGAATATTTTAAATACTGAAAATGCCAACATCTCTACAGCAGAAGATCCCGTAGAAATTAACTTAGAAGGCATTAATCAGGTCAACGTCAACTATAAAGTGGGCTTAAGCTTCTCAGTCGCATTGAAATCATTCCTGCGTCAAGATCCTGATATTATTATGGTCGGGGAGATTCGAGATCTCGAAACAGCTGAAATTGCAATTAAGGCAGCACAAACAGGCCACATGGTGATGTCTACACTTCATACCAATAGTGCTCCTGAAACCTTAACCCGGTTGCGCAATATGGGGGTTCCCTCTTTTAATATTGCAACTTCGGTGAATCTCGTCATTGCTCAACGACTTGCTAGACGACTGTGTGTACACTGTAAAGTACCTGCTGATATTCCTAAACCAAGTTTGTTAGAAATGGGATTCACAGAACAGGATTTAGCAGATCCAGATTTTAAAATTTATCAACCTGTCGGTTGTCCTGAGTGCCGTGATGGTTATAAAGGACGTGTCGGTATTTATGAAGTCATGAAAGTGACACCTGAAATTTCGAAGATTATTATGGATGATGGCAATGCATTAGAGATTGCAGCTGCATCTGAAAGACTGGGGTTTAAGAATCTTCGACGTTCAGGCTTAATTAAGGTCATGAACGGACTCACTTCTTTACAAGAAGTGAATCGTGTGACCAGTGAATAATTAAAAATAAGGAAATCATTATGGCGGTGAAAAAAGCACAGATGATGCCAACGTTTGTATATGACGGCGTGGATCGCAAGGGAACCAAAGTTAAAGGTGAAATGCCTGCGCGTAATATTCAACTTGCAAAAGTCATGCTCCGCAAACAAGGCATTACGGTGCGTAGTATCCGCGAGAAGCGCAAGAATATTCTTGAAGGCTTAATGAAGAAGAAAGTGTCTACTTTGGACATCACCATCTTTACGCGTCAGCTTGCCACCATGATGAAAGCAGGTGTACCACTTGTTCAAAGCTTTGAAATTGTTGCAGAAGGCTTAGATAATCCTGCAATGCGTGAAGTGGTTTTGGGTATTAAAACTGAGGTCGAAGGTGGTAATACTTTTGCAGGTGCACTACGCAAATATCCTCAGCATTTTGATCAGTTATTCTGCTCATTGGTAGAATCAGGTGAGCAATCAGGTGCGCTTGAAACCATGCTCGATCGAGTTGCGATTTATAAAGAAAAAAGTGAAGTTCTCAAACAAAAAATTAAAAAAGCGATGAAGTATCCAATTACTGTCATTGTGGTTGCAATTATTGTGACCATTATTTTGATGGTCAAAGTGGTTCCTGTCTTCTCTGAGATGTTTAGCTCATTTGGCGCAGACTTACCTGCGTTCACGCAACTCGTAGTGGCAATGTCTGAGTGGGTGCAAAAATATTGGTTTATTTTAATTATCGGTATCGCGCTGACCATTATCGGCTTTATTGAAGCCAAAAAACGTAGTCAAAAATTTGCGGATGCATTAGATCGCACGGCTTTAAGGCTGCCTATTTTTGGTGATTTGGTTTATAAAGCAATTATCGCACGTTATAGCCGTACACTTTCAACCACATTTGCTGCCGGCGTCCCTTTAATCGATGCACTCCAATCAACAGCTGGTGCAACGAATAACGTGGTATATGAGCAAGCAGTTATGCGTATTCGTGACGACGTTGCGACTGGTCAACAACTTCATTTCGCTATGCGCTCGACCAATTTATTCCCATCTATGGCTGTGCAAATGGTAGCGATTGGTGAAGAATCGGGTTCACTCGATGCTATGCTAGATAAGGTTGCAACCCATTATGAAAGTGAAGTCGACAATGCTGTCGATGGCTTAACCTCCATGATGGAGCCTTTGATTATGGCCATTCTAGGTGTCTTGGTCGGCGGTTTAGTCATCGCAATGTATCTTCCAATCTTCCAAATGGGTTCTGTGGTGTAATGAACGAAATAATTGGGTATTTAATTCAATCGCCTACAGCACTCTATTTAACTGTAGGAATCATCAGCTTATGTGTCGGCAGTTTTTTAAATGTTGTCATTTACCGCACACCTAAAATGATGGAGCAAGAATGGCGTCAAGACTGTCAGACGTTTTTACATCCCGACCAAGCCATAATTGATGAAGATAAGCTCACGCTAAGTAAACCTGCATCGACCTGCCCAAAATGTAAAACACCTATTCGTTGGTATCAAAATATCCCAGTGATAAGTTGGTTATTTTTGCGTGGAAAATGTGGTGAATGTGAAAATCCGATCAGCATTCGTTATCCACTGGTAGAAGTTTTGACTGCTGTTTGCTCATTAATGGTCGTCGCGGTATTTGGTCCAAGCCTACAAATGCTTTTTGGCTTAATTTTAACGTGGACACTGATCGCACTCACATTCATCGACTTCGATACACAACTTTTACCCGATCGATATACTCTCCCCTTGGCTGCACTTGGTTTAGCGGTAAATAGCTATGCACTCTACACCTCACCTACCTCCGCAATTTGGGGATATTTGATTGGTTTCCTCTGTTTATGGGTAGTGTACTATTTATTTAAAATCGTGACAGGCAAAGAAGGAATGGGATATGGCGACTTCAAATTACTGGCCGCGCTTGGTGCATGGATGGGTCCATTTTTATTACCGCTCATTGTCCTACTTTCATCCTTAGTCGGTGCAATCATCGGCATCATTTTGATGAAAGTCAAAAAAGAAAATCAGCCCTTTGCTTTTGGACCTTATATTGCGATTGCTGGATGGATTGCATTCTTATGGGGTAACGAAATTATGAAGGTTTATTTAGGGGGTTAAGCTAAAATAAGCCCCATTATGATAATTACAAGGTTTTTTTACATGCGCTTTATTTTGGGCTTAACAGGTGGTATTGGTAGTGGAAAAACTGCTGCAAGTCAGTGGTTTGAAAAACAAAGGATTACCGTTGTTGATGCAGATATCGTGGCACGTGAAGTGGTTGAAATTGGAAAACCTGCACTACAAAAAATTAAAGATCATTTTGGGGATTGGGTGCTATTGGAAGATGGCGCACTCGACCGCAGAGCGTTAAGAGACCATATTTTTAAACATCCTGAAGCTAGAAAGATATTAGAAAATATTACGCATCCTGCAATTCGCCTATCGATTATTGAACAACTACAACGGGCGACCAGTCCTTATGCCATTTTAGTTTCCCCACTCTTGTTTGAAACCAATCAACACCAACTTACTCAACGTACTTTACTGATCGATGCATCAACAGAATTACAAATCTTGCGTGCTTCGCAACGTGATCATCAAGACATTGAGCAAATTAAAAAGATAATGAGTGCGCAAATGTCTCGTGAAGAAAAATTAAAACGTGCAGACGATGTTGTTATAAATGATGGTGAACTTGATCATCTCTATCAACAACTCGCTGTAAAACACCAATATTATCTTAGTCTTGCACAACAAGCTTAGATTAAAAAAAAGCAGTCTAAGAAGACTGCTTTTTTTGTTGCTCAAGTTTTTGGCTTAGTGCATCTTGGCGACCCAGCCATCGCCATGGTTGTAATGCGCCTATCGCCATACCCAATAACCCAAATAACATCGCAATACTTAAAGGTTCATTTAACAAAGGCACTGCCAAAATTGCAGCTAAAAAAGGCGCTAAATTGGTAATGCTCCCTGCTTTAAAAGCCCCGAGTCTTTTAATCGCTTCCACATAAGTTAAAGTTGCAATAATGACCACGAATATGCCATGAAATATTGTTTGAAACATTAAATGCTGAGGCTGAGGAGTACTAAGATCTTTGGGTAAAAATAACACGTAAATGGGTACATAAATCACGGCTGACCAGATGGCAACTCCACACATCGCCTGCCATGCACTCAGTTGGAATTTACGCAGTAATACGGTAAATATTGCCCAAAAAATGGCGCTCAAGAAGAATAATCCATCACCAGCACCAAAAGGAATGCCAGATTCACGATACATCAGGAGACTCATAATACCGAGCACGGTGATCATAATGATCAAACTTGCCCATGTATGACGATCAAAAGCCTGCTTCATCAATATTAAAGCCACGATGGCAGTACAAATAGGAATACAACCATTGAGAAAAATTGCAGCATGCGCAGTCGGTGCATAGTGAAATGCGCTATAAGCCAACAAACAATAGATCACACCACCAATCATTGCCAAGATAAATGGCTCTTTTTTAAGTAAAAAAGAGGCTTCTCTACGATAAAGTAAAATCGGCATTAAGATCAAAAAAGCCAGTGAAAAACGCAGTGCCACAATGTCCCAAGTATTGATGTGCCATAGCGCATTTAATCGTGCAGTGAGGGTAAATCCCCCCCAGATGCACATGGTAGTAATAAGAAAAAAATAGCCTTGGGCTCGATCTGAAAGTGCCATCTCAAATTAGGCTTGACGTTGTCTACATGCTTCGTAAAGTGCCATGCCTGTCGCCACACTCACATTCAAACTTTGTAAATTGCCACTCATTGGAATATAAACTTTGTGATCGCATTGCGCCTGAGTAATCGGTCTTAAACCAGTATCTTCAGCACCCATAATCACTGCGACAGGACCAGTCAAATCACATTCGTGAATAGGTAGAGCATGCTCATCTAACATCGTGCCAATCACTCGAACATTAAAATCATCTTTGATTTTAGCTAAAGTACGAGCCAAATTCGTCACTTGGATAAATTTAACTTTCTCTGCACCACCAGCAGCAACCTTACGAGCAGTTGGTGTTAAGCTCGCAGAACGATCACGAGGAACAACAACCGCGTGTACGCCCATGGCTGCCGCAGTTCGAATACACGCACCCAAATTATGCGGGTCCGTCACTTGGTCAAGCGCCAGTAAAAAAACATTGTCTGTACTTTTGATTAATTGCTCAAGATCATTTTCATTCAGCGTTGGATGAGGACGAACTGCAGCAACGACACCTTGATGAAAAGGTTGTCCAGCCAGTTTTTCAAGGCTGTCTCGGCTCGCTTTTTGAATACTAATTCCGAAAGGTTCAGCCAACTCAAAAATACGTTTTAAACGTTGATCTTCACGACCTTTTAGTGCAAATAGAGTCAAAACGCGTTCAGGTTCTAACTCCAACAATGACTCCACAGAATGAACGCCATAATAATATTCGGGTTTAGCCATGAACGACCTCAACTCACTAAGACAATACAATAATATAGAAAAGAAAAATCCCGCAAAGCCAACTTTACAGGATTTTATATAGCGAATAGTTTAACCGATTTGACCATTGGATGTTGGTCAAATTTTTTTTTGGTAATTAGCCTTCGAAATGACAAACGTAGTCTAATACGTCATCTGTTTCGATTTTGAAACGGCTCTCACCAGGCACGTAAAACGACTGCCCTGCACGGAAAAGCTCATGTTCTTCATTGTCTGCAATTGTGACACGACATTCACCAGAAATAATTTCCATACGCTCTGGTACATGTGTTTCAAAAGTAAGCGGTTGTTCCGTCGGTAGAATAACCCCAAGTGTTTTTTTCGTACCGTCTTCAAATTGAACAGTGTGGCTAATACACGTCCCGCCAAAATAAACATTTGATTTTTTTACAACAGATACATGATCAAATTGTGATGACATGCGTATTCTCCAAATAATGCGCATTTTATAAATTTTAATTGCCGTAGTTTAATTGCGCTCGAGCAACTAATCAATCAGTGTTTTGCAATGGTTTTTATAAGCAACTTTTGTTCCCTATTGATGAAATTTAAAGATTTTTTTGATTTCTTCTATATATCTTTTGTACACAGGTAAAAGAATATATTCAGTCACTAGTAATCAACCTAATTTCAGTTAAAATGCAAACTAAAAGTTCTCATATTCAAATGTCGTGACTTGAGACTAAAACAAAATTTCTCTATCTTAGAATCCACACTTTCGCAGCTCGGATGCGTTTATGCTGACACACCTTAATCTGATCAACTTTGCTTTAGCCGATAACTTAGCCATTGATATTGATCAAGGTTTCAATGTTCTTACGGGTGAAACTGGTGCAGGTAAATCTTTATTACTCGATGCATTATCAGCGTGTTTAGGCGAGCGTACTGATACGAATTACGTTCGTTATGGTTCAGATAAGGCTGATGTTACAGCCGTATTTAGTTATCAAGATCAAAGTCCCGAAGCTGAATGGTTAAGCACTCATGAGCTGGCAGATGAATCAGGTGAAATTCACCTAAGACGGGTAATCTTTGCTACAGGTCGTAGTAAAGCTTGGATCAATGGACGTCCAAGTAGCCTGTCAGAATTAAAGGAAATTGGCAGACTCTTAGTCCAACTTTACAGCCAACATAGTCAGCAACAATTGTTAGAACCACCCTATCCAAAACATTGGTTGGATCGTTACAGCAATTTTGGTCAGCATACGCTCGCTGTCAAAGACAGTTATAACGCATGGCAAAAAAATATCCGACAGCATCAAGCTGCGCTTGATGCACAGACCACCCGCCTTCAACGCATTGAGATACTTAATCTTCAATTAGAAGAATTAGAAGAAGTGGTTCGACTTGACTATAAAGAAATTGAACAAGAGTTCGATCGCTTAAGTCATCATGAACACATCATGCAAGATTGTAGTTATGCAATCAACGTTTTAGATGAGTCTGATCAAAATATCACTCAGGAAATTTCAAGTATTATTCGCAAGCTTGAATCTCATGCAGGTCGTAGTGATTTACTCTCTGAAATTTATAACTCATTATTAAATGCGCAAAGTGAACTCGATGATGCCAGTGCTAATTTAAAACAATTCATTGACCGTCAGAGTTTTGATCCTGAACGAATGGAAGAGTTAAACACACAACTGGAAATATTCCATCGTTTAGCGCGCAAATATCGAGTACAACCCGAAGATTTAAAATCAGAATACGAACATTGGCAGGCAGAGCTAGAACAATTACATCAGCTTGAAGATCCAGAGACTTTGGCTGAACAAGTTGAAATTTCACATCAACAGTTTATAGAGAAAGCTCAATATCTAGATGATATTCGTCGTAAAGCAGCAGAGCCCTTAGCCAAACTCTTAACAGAACAAGTCAAACAACTGGCTTTACCAGAAGCTCATTTTGAATTCCGTTTCGATCCTCTGGAGCAGCCTTCATCTGAAGGGTTTAGTTTTATTCAATTATTGTTCACAGCAAACAAAGGGATTCCACCTCAACCGCTTGCGAAGGTTGCCTCTGGTGGTGAATTGTCACGTATTGCATTGGTCATGCAAGTTATGAATGCAGAAAAAACTGAAGCTGAAGTACTCGTTTTTGACGAAATTGATGTGGGCATCAGCGGTGGAACAGCTGAGATTGTCGGTCGCTTATTGGCTGGATTAGGTCAACATGTTCAAATTCTATGTATTACACATCAAGCCCAAGTTGCAGCGCAATCGGACCAACATTTGTTAGTGAAAAAACTGCAAACAGACCCTGCTAGCAGCACTATCGTTGAGCTTGATGAAGATCAACGGATATTAGAGCTTGCTCGTATGACTGGTGGTGTCGAAATTAGCGAGACCACCCTTCAACATGCAAAACAATTAAGACAATTAAAGTTTCAGACCAGCACATCTTGATTATTTTAAAAGGATTGTTGAAAACCCATAAGTCTAGTATGTTGAAGTAAAGTGATACTCAAACATAGGAGAAGCCATTAGGTGAGTAAACAATTTCTAACGCACCGTTGCCTGATTGCCCCACCTGATTTAGCAGATGATTTCTTCGCAAATAGTGTGGTCTATATTGCTCGTCATGATCATGAAGGTGCGCAGGGAATTATGATCAATCGTCCAGCTGGGATTCAGGTTAAAGAACTCTTAACAGATCTTGATATCGTTGCAGATCATGTTCACCCACATGATGTCTTACAAGGTGGTCCTTTACGACCAGAAGCGGGTTTTGTACTTCATACGGGTCAACCTACTTGGCATGCGTCCATCGCTGTAGGTGAAAATCTCTGTTTAACAACTTCAAAGGATATTCTTGATGCAATCGCACACAATGAAGGTGTTGGTCGCTATCAAATTGCTTTAGGCTATGCAAGTTGGAGTAAAAACCAGTTGGAGCAAGAAATCGCTCGAGGTGACTGGCTCATTTGTGACTCTGATATGGATTTGATTTTTAACTTACCCTATGACGATCGCTGGGACGCTGCCTATAGAAAAATGGGGGTCGATCGTACATGGCTTTCATCTGAGATTGGACATGCCTGATTCAACTACCGCTCAACTCATTATGGCCTTTGACTTTGGCACACAAAAAACAGGAATGGCTGTAGGATCGTCCATTATTGAAAGTGCTACGCCACTTTCACTTTTACCGATGAAAGATGGCATTCCCAATTGGGATGATCTACTCAAAATTGTAAAACAGCATTCTCCAAATCTGTTTTTAGTCGGGCTACCACTGAATATGAATGATAGCGAATCGGAACTATCAACACGAGCACGTAAATTTGCCCGTCGTTTAAGACACCAAACCAATATAGAAACATGGATGGTGGATGAGCGATTAACAACTCGCGAAGCGCGTGATGAACTCGATCATTATCAGGCGCAAGGGCGTGGAAAAAAGTTGTCCGCAGACAGCTTGGCAGCCGCTTTATTTATTGAAAGTTGGTATCGTAATCCTCAAGGTATTCAACCTTAATAGAATATTTGCCACTTCATCTAGGATAAAAATAGCGAAAGGTTAAATTGATTCTAGGCTCTAATACTTTGGTTGATTTCGCTAAAGTGTGTTTCCAAAAACGCTGTGTTTGACCTTTCATCACAATCAACTGTCCTGATTGTAGATATATTTCCGCAGTATGAGTTTTATCACGATGTTTAAATCTAAATTTTCGGGTTGCGCCGAGACTCAGTGAAGCAATGACGGTCTCGCCATGTTCAGGATCTCTTAATGCAGCCTCATCATCACTATGCCATCCTACACCTTGAGTTCCATCTTCATACAAATTAGCCAAACAAGAATTAAATTGAACTCCTGTTATAAGTTCAATTTTTTGCTTGAGTGCTAATAATTTCAAATCCCAAATCTGTGCTTGTTTATCCATCCCTGAATAGTGATATTGATAGTTTTGGTCACCATACCATACGACTTTACGACCCGTCTTAAAATATTGGCCGTATAAAATCACTTCATCCTGTTCCCAAGCTAAAGCTTTGAAAAAATAATCGAAATAATTTTGTGATTCAGCATGAGTAAGTATAAGACCGTAATCTTCTACAATCCCATCACAAGATAGGAGATTTGAATTGGGTTCGGGTGCAAACAGCTCAAAGTTCATAACCAATTTGCCATGAAAATATAACCGTATATTAGCTGAATATTTCAACTGACAAATTGAAACATTGTGAACGCTTGTGACACTGGACAATCAAGCTTAGACTGGCATAAATGTAGACAATAAAAACAATCGCTTATGAATTTATGGCAACTTTTTCTAAAACTTAAACCTTTCGTTAGACCTTATCGCTTTTTAGTGATTGCCACTCTCTTTCTTACGCTCATCGGCTCATTCACAGCTCAAGTGAATGCACTCACTTTGCAGTATGCGGTTGATGAAATTAATGCGCTGGTTGAGAATGGCTTTGGCTTAGCCGAAGGCTGGAATATCCTGATTACCATTACAGCGATATTATTGGGTAAAGAAGTGATTAATGCTTTTGTCCAATTCGGACAAAAGTTTTATGGTGAAAAACTTAGAATTTTTATTTCACAAGATTTAGCACAAGGCATCATTGAAAAATTTCTGACCTATAGATTAGCTTTTTTCAACGAAGAGAATAATCAGGCGGGAAAATTACAAACACGAATCGATCGTGGTATTGGCTCTCTGACTCGTCTAGTTCAAATATTCTTTATTGACATTTTGCCGTTATTTACCAGTGCGATCGTGGCTTTAGGATTAATGTACTACGCCAACTTTTATGTTGGCTTAGTGGCGACCACTATCGTTCCAATCTACTTCTGGTTAACTTATAAACAAGCACAAAAACTCGGAGGCTGGCGTAGAAATTTACGTGATGGTCGAGAAAAGAAAAGCCAAGGTATCCTCGGAATTATTAATTCAATTACGGTTATCAAATCTTTCAACCGTGAGTCAATAGAATCGACCAAACAACTCAAACTACAAAAAGAACTCACAGATAATCAAATGCAAACCCGTCAGGTCAGCTTTTTATTTGATGGGTTAAAAACCTTTATTGAACAAATAGGTATTGTTTTAATCATCATCCTAACTGCGTATTTTGTGCTTGATGGTCAGATGAGCATCGGTATGATCATGTTTCATGTACTGCTGTTCAATAATGTATCCGCACCAATTCGCTCCTTACATCGTATATATGATGAAGTGAATGATGCCATGATCTATTCAGAAAGCTTCTTTAAAATTTTAGAAGCAGATGATCAAATTGAACCTACAGGTCAACTCAAACCGCAAATTCAAGGAAAATTTACGCTGAAAAATGTTGAATTCTTTTATCCAAACGGTCACCACGCACTAAAGAATATCAATATGGAGATTCGACCCAATAAAATTACTGCATTAGTTGGCTTATCAGGTGCGGGAAAATCAACCTTAATCAGTCTTTTAGATAAATTTTATGAACCTAATCAGGGATGTATCGAACTCGATGGCATCGATCTCAATCAAATTGATACTCAATATTTGAGAGATCATATTGGATTAGTCCTACAAAAAAATCATATTTTCCAAGGGACTATTCTTGAAAATATTCGCTATGGTAAAACAGAAGCCACTGAAGAAGACGTGATCATTGCTGCTAAAAAAGCCTCCATTCATGAGCAAATTTTACAACTTCCAGATGGCTATCATTCCGATGCATTGCAACTCTCTGGAGGACAACAACAGCGTATTGCGATTGCTCGTATGTTCTTGAAAAATCCGCCGATTATCTTTTTAGATGAACCGACTGCGAGTTTGGATGCCATCGCTTCGGAACAAATTAAACAAAGCCTTGATGAGATTAAACAAGGACGTACTGTCATTATTATCTCGCACAGCCTGTCGCAAATTATCGATGCGGATTATACCTATGTCATGAAAGAAGGCGAAATTGCCGAGCATGGAGAACATGATGCCCTTTACCATCAAGACGGTGTGTATAAACAAATTTTTGATGCGATGGCTAAAAGTTTGAATATCGAAAAAATTGCAAAAACTTTTGAAGACGATGGAGATGAGGAAACCCATAGTTAAAGTTTAATCTAGGTAACCTTGGCATTGAAGCAGTTGAATCAACACACAGTCATCTGCTTCATATAGCTGACTTAACTTCGTGTAAGGATCACCATCGAGCGCTAACATCTGTGCAAATGCAGGTTCAGTTTTTATACCTTTTCGCTTAAGGCGAATGATTTCCTGTTTAAATTGGTCATTTGCCAAATCTAATATTCTATGTTCAACGTAGAAGTGCTGGAATCCCGCCTGCTGATCAATTGGTGTTGTAGAACAAAATATCTCAATTGACCAAGCACAATATTCGAATCGGCAAATCCAAGTATCACGTTCAAAATAACTTCGCTCAATGCACCATGCCTTATATGTTTGAAATAATTTTAGTGTTTCAATCAAATGATTCTCTTGCTCAATCGGATAACTACAAATGAGGTCGATATCACTTTGAGCTGTTGCAATTCCTAAAGGTGGCGTACCGACCACTGTAACTTGATACCGCTTGAGTATTTCCAAAAGGTTTAAGTCATCAATGACTTTTTGAAAGTGTATTTTTTTCATTGTTATTTTTAATCTCTAAGATGATTCAACTTTAAAGCGGTTGAATCTCCCAATATGAATTACTTTAACCCTCAGCAGAAAAGCTTAAGCAATTAAGGTTATTTTTGATTTTCGATAACATCTAACGCATAAACAGTTTTAATATAATTTCGATACTGCGTTGAATAAGAGATTTCCAAACAACGCATAAGGTATGCTTTCTCTTTTGAATATTGATAGCTGCCTAACGCTTCTTTGAGCGCTTGATCAATATAATTTTGCACTTGTTTTGCCGCCTCATGGCTATGCTCACCGAGTTGAAAATATCCACCTCTCGCAATATTTGCTTCAGCTGCATAAATCTCAGAATGAGATAGACAATACGCGATCCCATCATTATGCAAATACTCTTGTGCCCTTGATAAATCATCCGCATAAATGCTTGAACTCAACAAGATACTCAAAGCAATAGCAAATTTAATTCTCATTTTTAAATCACTTTCTCAAGACAATAAAAAAGCGCCTTTTGGCGCTTTAAATACATTAGGGTTGTTTTAGATATGGCCATGCCGCTCTTAAATAAATAAACATGGACCACAGTGTTAAAATTACAGCGGTATACAATAAACCATATGCAACTAATTCAAGTGGTTTCCAATTAAGTAAGAACACGGAAATAGCGATCATCTGGAAAGCTGTTTTATATTTTCCAACCGTTGATACAGCCACATTGGTACGTGCACCGAGCTCAGCCATCCACTCACGTAAAGCAGAAACCGTAATCTCGCGTGAAATAATCACAATCGCAGCAAAAGCCATCGAAATTGTAGGTTGCCATTGCACCAAAACAATCAATGCTGCTGCGACCATTAATTTATCCGCAACAGGATCTAAAAAACGTCCGAATGCAGAAGTCTGATTCAATGTTCTTGCCAAATAACCATCAAACCAATCTGTGACAGCAGCAATCACAAAAATTGCAGTCAGAATGATATGACGCGTCATACCCCCTTCATGCCCACCCACACCAATCGCAGGAGGCCAATAGGCAATAATTAAAAAAACAGGTATTAACGCAATACGTGCTAGCGTCAAGATATTTGGTATATTCAGGATGCGACCTGTAGACATAGACACCGCCAGTTTGCCCCAATTACAGCTAAAATTTGCAATAAAAACTTGAGCTTTGATTCTTTAATCCGCTTACTTTAAACGATTCACTACCCGCTGTCGACTAGGCAAAAATCGCGACAGTCTGTCTACAAATTGCAACGAGACGGTCATTATGGTCCCAAATATGGGCATATTCAGTAGAATAACCATGCGCAGAATGATCTGTAAATACTTTATATTTAAACCAATCTCGTCGGTCAGCTTGAATAGGTTCTAACAGCGTCACATACCAAGAAATTGAACTGCCCGGTGCTGGTTTTTTTAATATAGGAAAAATTCCTGCAGGCCAAATATCTAACATTGCTATAAATTCAGGCATGCTCAGCGGACCTGCTTCAAATTTAGATTCTGCATATCGAAACCACCCACCAAAATCTGGCTTTTCAGCAGCCGTACAAGGGTATTTCCCTTCAGCCCAAATCAGATCATAGTTCTGATAGCATTGCGGCATAAGAGGATGATAAGGCAACTTAACTAAACTTTCAGGTGAATCATACTGTGGTGCTGAGCGAGTTTGATCCATATTCACAACTGATTCACGGTCTGAACCAAAACTTGCCAGCAGAATTCCCTGTACAGCATCATCCTGCCAAATCCGAGCCTCAATATTAGTCACAGATTTACCTTGCCTTAAAATTTCCACTGTCACTTTGACTGGCTTTTCCTGAACAGGACCCACAAATACCACACTGGTGCTCAATAATCTTTTTTTAGGGTCATGAATCATTTGTGTTGCTTTGTGTAGCATCATCGCCGTGGTTAAACCACCAAAAATGGTACGACCCTGCAACCAACCCTCAGGGATCTCCACCCATTCTTGTTGATCAATTTCTTGAAATACCTGTCCAAATGACATGTGCAACCCTTTTATTTTAAATTTCTTATCGCGCTAGCATGCTGAATTTTCAGATTGAGGTAAATGATCAATGACTCGCAGGTCAATGATCCTTTTGGCAAATTGATATGCATGATTACTCATGCAAGATTTTGTACACAGTCCGAGCGAGATTTGCACCAAAACCTGGGACTAAATTCAGATCCTTTTCAGAGGCTTTTAATACCCCTTGAATCCCACCAAAATGTGTTAATAAATCACGGCGGCGTTTTGGTCCTAGCCCTGGAATGGCTTCTAAAACTGACTGCCCACGACGTTTATCGCGCTTGGCACGATGTTTAGTAATGGCAAATCGATGCGCCTCATCACGAACCTGTTGAATTAAATGTAGCGCTTTATGGTCTTCAGGCAGTTGAATCTTTGTGCCATCAGTGAAATGTAAGGTTTCCAAACCAGGCTTACGTCCTTCCCCTTTTGAAACCCCCACCATGAATGCATCCAATCCAAGATCTTGCATGACCTGCATTGCCATATGTAATTGCCCTTTACCACCATCGATGAGAAGCAAATCTGGCAGCATCGCCTTCTTATACCGTCGTGTCAAAGCCTGACGCATGGCAGCATAATCATCACCGCCAGTGATATCTTCGATAGCAAACTGACGGTAATCGCGCTTGCGAGCCCCTCCACTATCAAAGACAACACAAGAAGCGATCGTTGCTTCGCCCATCGTATGGGATATATCAAAACATTCGATACGATCAATTGGACGTCCGACCACCTCTTCTAACTGATGAAAACGTTCATTCAATTCATAATGGTTAGCAAGTTGTCCTTTAATGGCATGCTGTACATTCATGGTCGCAAGCTCGAGCCATTCTGCACGGGTTTCTCGAACTTTTGATTTAATCAGAATTTTTTTGCCAAAATTTTGTTGTAGTGCCTCTTCTATGTCTTTCTTGTCTGGCAGCTCCACGTTGACGATTAATTCTGTTGGAATCTCATCGGCAACTTGGAAATAAAAGTTCGCGATAAAATCTGCCAGCATTTGTCCCAAATCATCGCCCAACATATCTGGGAAATAACTTTTTCCTCCCAACATCTTGCCATTACGCACATGCATAATCTGAACGCACGTTACCCCCGCTTGGTATGCGATCGCTAATATATCTGCTTCACCTTTGACTTTATAAATCGCTTGTTGAGTTTGGACATCACGCAATAATGCCATCCGATCACGATAAAAAACGGCTTTTTCAAATTCGAGAGCTTCTGCTGCCGCTTCCATTTTGGCAATTAATTCTTGATTAAGCTCACGTGTGTCCCCTTGTAAAAAACGAATAGAGTTATCAACATCATCTTTATAATCTTCAGGTGATATCATACCCACACATGGAGCTGAGCAACGTTTAATTTGATACTGCAAACACGGTCTTTTACGTTGCGCAAAATAACTATTTTCACATTGGCGGACATTGAATAATTTTTGTAAGACCACCAATGTATCACGTGCATTATAAGCACTTGGATAAGGTCCAAAAAATTTACCTGCTTGATGTTTCCCCTTACCACGACCTGCTGCAATACGTGGATAAGGCTTATCACTGGACACAAAAATATAGACGTAAGATTTATCATCTCGCAGCATGATGTTATACGGCGGTCGATGAAGCTTAATTAAGTTTTGTTCAAGAAGTAATGCTTCCGTTTCTGAGCGGACCACCATGGTTTCAATATCATGAATGCGGGCAACTAAAGCCTGTGTTTTGGGATGCTCAATGGTTTTAACAAAATAGCTAGAAACACGATTTTTTAAATTCTTCGCTTTTCCCACATACAACAACTCTCCATCTTTACCTAACATGCGATAGACACCAGGCAAAGTCGTAAGATTGGCTAAGATTTTTTCAATGTGTTCACGTGCGTTTTCGTTCACAAGCAGCCTTTAATGTAGAGTCAGTCATTCATGCAACAGCATGAGCTTATTGTGATGGTAACGCGCTCTATTTCAAGTGCATTTCGGTAGACGATTTTAAAACCTTGTTGATCCAACAGTTCAGGGCAATGATCGCAGATTTTATAATCAGCTGATTGTTAAAAAGTCTGAGTTGTTAAATTCAAGTTTGATATGCTTTTCAACTGATTCATTCATGGATGCGCCAACATGACTGCGACCGATCGTGCTTTTCACGCCATACAACCTGCACTCTCATCCCATAGTCCTTCAGAAAAAGATCGACTCATTGGAAAGTCTCGCTTTCATTTTGAACCAGCCAAAGTGATGCAGTTATTGCGTGATCGTATCATTGGGCAAAATCCAGCCTTAGATGAAATCGAAAAAATGCTTCACGTGGTCAAAGCTGACTTTTCAAGTCCTGAACGCCCCTTGTCCGTCACCTTAATGCTTGGACCAACAGGTGTTGGTAAAACAGAGACTGTTCGTTTGATTGCTGAAGCGATTTATGGTCGTCCTGATGCGTTTTGTCGTATCGATATGAATACACTGGCTCAAGAACATTATGCAGCCGCTTTAACAGGCGCTCCGCCCGGATATGTCGGTTCGAAAGAAGGTCACAGTTTATTCGATGAAACTGCGATTAATGGCTCTCATACCCGTCCTGGCATTATGCTGTTTGATGAACTTGAAAAAGCCTCTCCCGAAGTGATTCGTGGCTTAATGAATGTGTTGGATACAGGTCGTCTAACCCTTACTGCTGGAACAAAAACGATTGATTTTCGTAATTGTATGATCTTTATGACCAGTAATGCAGGAGCGCGCGCAGCACAACAATATTTAGATAAATTAAATGTTTTACCGCAAAAACTTCAAAATCTATGTTTAAAACGCCTACCCACGAAAGCCATTATTGAAAAAATACTGCATCGCAGTTTTGATCCGGAGTTTCTGAATCGAATTGATCGTGTCCTTCATTATCAGCCTGTTCAAGATGATGCACTCCCTAAATTGGTAGATATTGAACTGGAAAAACTCAACATTCGTTTGCAACATCAAAAACGTCAGGTTCATTTATCAGACCTTGCCAAAGCATATTTCTATCAGGGTCATGATATCCGCTTTGGGGCACGTCATTTAGCACGGAAAATGAGAACTGAACTAGAACCCATTATTGCGATCTACTTTCTAAAGCATCCAGATCAACTTCATCTCAAGCTGGATTGCAAAGACGGTCAGCTCTCGATCATCAATCAATAAAAAAAGCCCATTATGGGCTTTTTTTAAACAAATCATCTTAAACCAGGAATCGTGACAAAGGATTCTGCTGCCGTTTTATTATAATACGTACACCCTTTTTCAATATTTGCCATTAATAACTGATAACGCTGTCTATTTTCTGCAACATCATCGTTCATTATCAATTTTTCATAGAGTTTATATTCATCATCAGTCGTACGCTTCAAAGTTTGATGATATTCAGCAGGATATAGTTTGCTTTCAAATTCAATGGCTGTTGAATCATCTAAACTAATCTTCATACTGGTGTCAAAAATACTGCTAAAATTCATACCCATCCAACGATCTTTTGCGAGTTGAAATTTAACAATTGGATTTTTGTCATTTAAAAGATCAAGATACAGCAAGTTATCTTCATAAAATTGGTTAAAACTCTCTTCCAATGGTTCACTCGTGTTTGGATAGAGTTGTAAATAATCTACTCTGTTTTGTTCTGCTTTCTTTCTATAACAATAGCTACCTGAAGAAAAATTTTTAAGACCATCTTTGGCGATAAACAATCTCACATTAGGGCTCAAATCATTTCGATCAATGTTGCGATAACCTGGTAAAACTGTATCAAAAACATTTTTACCCGATAGGTTTACACGCTCCATTTCGATATCCGTTTGGATGTCACCAATGATATTCATCGTCCAATGACTAGGACTATTCACACTGAGCGTATTTTGGGCTTGATCATAGGTTTGATAGATACGATTTCGCGTCACAATCACACTATTCAACGGTTTAAAACTATCCGTATAAGTAAATTGTCCATTTTGAAATTCAATATAATTTAAGCCGAATCGATCATTGGAATTATAGTAAATTGAATAGAGTTGATCACCGTTTCGAAATTGTGTACTCGGTGATGATTCATACGAATCTCCCGACCCACCGCCGCCACAGGCACTTAAAAAAAACGGTAAAACACTTAGTACTAATATTGTTTTTTTGAGATTCATTTGAATTTTCTTTTGTATATTTTACAGACAAAAGCATAGCTTTTATTGAACTACTTCTCAATTTTAATTTACATCATTTTAAGTAAAATTAAAAAATGCGCCCTGAGGCGCATTTTGATCTGAATGCTCTTAAAACACATAAGGTCGAATGAAAATCAGGAAGAATATCCCTAACATCAAGAACCATTTTAAAAAGTAATATAACTGACGGTTCTTCGCTTTCAGTGCTTTTGCTTTGACACGCAAGCGATAAATATAACCAAATGCTTTGTTCAGACCACCCGTTTGATCCCCTGCTTCATTCGGTGAACTTGCCGCAGTCATTACATTTTTACCAAACCAATGATTAAACCGTTCCATCCAACGTGTCTTTAAAGGGCGCTCTACATCAGCAAAGAAAATAATACGATTTTGATCCGTCGTGTTTTCTGCATAATGAATGTAGGTTTCATCAAACACAACGCTTTCACCATCTCTCCATGAATACCGCTGACCATCTACATCAATAAAGCAACGATCATCATTTGGCGTCAACAACCCTAAATGATAGCGTAAAGATCCCGCATAAGGATCACGATGACGAACCAAGCGACTATCAGGAGCAAGCTCAGTAAACATCGCCGCTTTAATGGTTGGCAATGTTTTAAGCAATGCTGTCGTTTTAGGGCACAGTTCTGCTGCTGAAGGATGTGCAGAGTCATACCATTTTAAATAAAAACGCTTCCAACCAGTTTTAAAAAATGAATTAAAGCCTAGGTCATCATATTTTTCAGAGGCTTTGATCCCACCCTGCTCATATAAAGCTTTGGCTTCATCACGAATCATTTCCCAATTTTCATCTAACACTTTTAAATCTTTAAAATGCTGTGTGTCGATATAAGGCTGGTTTGGCACCTTAGAGAACATATACATCAAAAAATTAATAGGTGCCAAAATGGTCGAATGATCAAAGAATTGACGATAGAACGAATGTCGTACTTTTCCACGACGTTGAATATACAGTGCCGATATGATGAATATCGCGAGAATAATCCACTTGATCATTGATTGACTCGGTTTATCTTTGGTTAGCGGGTTAAATGAGGAGATGCTGCACCTAAATTGGAAATGAATTGTTCCAATTTAGATGTATAGATAATCACGTAAATTGTATAACGACTACCCCAAACAACGAAACATTGTGTTCTACAAATAGACTTTTGATGGCTTTATATTTCAGTTTATTGACTTTTATGACGAAATTTAAAGTGCAAAATAACTTGAAATTACCTACCTACCCCAGATATAAGTTGAAGTGTTTTTAAATAAAATGCCAATTGAAACAATCGCTTTATTGTAAGAAGAACAAATTCTACATTCGCATCTGCTGTTTTATAACGCATGCTGGTGCAATAAATAGATGACCATTGCGTCACGGCTTGATACAACTTGTTATGTTCTTTTTCGATATAGTTATCGTAAGATTAGCGAAGCTTTAATGTGCGCAGGAAATACGCACTAGCTTCACAACATCAACTTAGAAGTCCTCCAAAAAAAAGGAGATCAGGGCATGATCCACGCTGGCAATGCCATTACCGTCCAAATGCTTTCGGACGGAATTGCAGAATTCCGCTTTGACTTACAAGGTGAGTCGGTTAATAAATTCAACCGCGCAACAATTGACGACTTTAAAGCTGCAATTGCTGCTGTTCAATCAAACGCTGAGATTAAAGGTCTTATCGTTACATCTGGTAAATCTACATTTATCGTTGGTGCAGACATCACTGAGTTTGGTGAAAACTTTGCGCAAGGCGAACAAGTCATTGTAGATTGGGCGATGCCTGTTCATGAAATTTTCAATTCATTCGAAGATTTAAATATTCCTAAAGTTGCTGCAATCAATGGTATGGCATTGGGCGGCGGTTTCGAAATGTGCTTGGTGTGTGACTATCGCGTGATGTCAGAATCAGCACAAGTTGGTCTTCCAGAAATTAAACTTGGGATCATTCCTGGTTTCGGTGGTACTGTTCGTCTAAGCCGTGTTATCGGTATCGATAACGCTGTTGAATGGATGGCAATGGCGAACCCGAAAAAAGCACCTGCTGCACTTAAAGATGGTGCGGTCGATGCGGTGGTTGCTGCTGATAAATTACAAGATGCTGCGATCTCTATCGTTAAACAAGCAATCGAAGGTCGTTTAGACTGGAAAGCGAAGCGTCAAGAAAAATTAGATCCAATTAAGTTGAATCCATTAGAACAAATGATGGCTTTCAACTCGTCTAAAGGTGTGGTGCTTGCGAAAGCTAATCCTGCACAATACCCTGCGCCAAAATTATTGCTTGATTCTATGCAAGCAGGTTCAAGCTTAGATCGTGCTGGTGCACTTCGCCAAGAAGCTGAACACTTTGCAAAAGCAGCGGTAACGCCACAAGCAGGCGCGTTGATTGGTCTATTCATCAACGACCAAGTTGTGAAGAAAACTTCGAAAAAATATGAACAAGGCGCTCACCCTGTAAATCAAGCTGCAGTACTTGGTGCAGGTATCATGGGTGGTGGTATTGCTTATCAAGCGGCAAGCAAAGGCACACCAATTATCATGAAAGATATTGGTAACCCACAACTTGCTTTAGGAATGAAAGAAGCAAACGGTCTTCTGACTAAACAAGTTGAACGTAAGAAAATCAAGCCTGCTCAAATGGGTGAAACGCTTGCACGTATCCGTCCGACATTAAGCTATGATGAGTTTAAAGAAGTCGATATCGTGATCGAAGCGGTAACAGAAAATCCGAAAGTGAAAGGCATCGTACTCAAAGAAACTGAGTCTAAAGTACGTGAAAACACGATCATTGCATCAAACACTTCTACGATCTCAATCACGCGTTTGGCTGAAAACCTAGAGCGTCCTGAGAACTTTGTAGGGATGCACTTCTTTAACCCAGTGCATATGATGCCTTTGGTTGAAGTGATTCGTGGTGAAAAAACTTCACCTGAAGCGATTGCAACGACTGTCGTCCTCGCTCAAAAAATGGGTAAAACTCCGATCGTTGTAAACGACTGTCCGGGCTTCCTTGTAAACCGCGTATTGTTCCCTTACTTTGGTGCCTTTGACCTTCTTCTTAAAGACGGCGCTGACTTCCAACAAGTCGACAAAGTGATGGAAAAATTTGGCTGGCCAATGGGTCCTGCATACTTAATGGACGTTGTCGGTATTGATACTGGCGTTCACGGTGCAGAAGTGATGGCTGAAGGTTTCCCTGACCGTATGAAGCCTGATTTCAAAGGTTCAATCCAAACAATGTATGAAGCACAACGTCTCGGTCAAAAGAACGATGTTGGTTTCTACAAATATGAATTGGACAAGAAAGGCAAGAAAGCAAAAACTGTTGATCCAACAGCGTATGACGTAATTGCTTCTGTCGTGACTGGTGAAAAACGTGAATTTGATTCTCAAGAGATCATTGACCGTATGATGATTGCTTTCTGTAACGAAACTGTTCGTTGCTTAGAAGACAACATCGTTGCAACACCAAACGAAGCAGATATGGCAATGATCATGGGTGTAGGCTTCCCTCCATTCCGTGGTGGTCCATGCCGTTACATCGATCAAACTGGTGTAGCTGAGTATGTTGCGCTTTGCGACAAGTATGCGCATTTAGGTAAGGCTTATGAAGCGCCACAAATGTTGCGTGACATGGCTGCTAACAACAAAAAATTCTACGGTTAAGGAGCAACGTGAATGGCTACTTTAAATCCACGTGACGTTGTCATCGTTGATGGCGTACGTTCAGCAATGGGTAAAACCAAAAATGGTATGTTCCGCAATGTACGTGCCGATAACTTATCTGCTGAATTAGTTCGTGCATTGGTTGCTCGTAACCAGTTTGATGTGAACGAAGTTGAAGATGTGATCTGGGGTTGTGTGAACCAAACTCTAGAGCAAGGCATGAACATCGGTCGTAACATCGTGTTATTGGCAGACTTACCAAAAACTGTTGCAGGTCAAACTGTTAACCGTCTTTGCGGTTCTTCAATGCAAGCAATTCATACCGCAGCTGCTCAAATTGCGACAAACCAAGGTGATATCTTCATCATCGGTGGTGTTGAGCACATGGGCCACGTTGGCATGATGCATGGTATCGACTTGAACCCACAAGCATCTAAACATTATGCAAAAGCATCTAACATGATGGGCTTAACGGCAGAAATGTTAGGTCGTATGAATGGCATTAGCCGTGAAGAGCAAGACGCTTTTGGTGTTGAATCTCACCGTCGTGCTTGGGCTGCTACTCAAGAAGGTCGTTTCAAAAACGAAATCATTGGTGTTGAAGGTCATGATGCAAATGGCTTCAAAATCCTTTGTGATGTAGACGAAGTGATTCGTCCAGATGCGAACCTTGAAGCATTTAAAGCGTTGCGTCCTGTGTTTGACCCTAAAGGCGGTACAGTGACTGCTGCTACATCATCAGCGTTGTCTGACGGTGCATCTGCAATGTTATTGATGTCTGCTGAGCGTGCGCAAGCACTCGGTCTTAAGCCACGTGCTGTAATTCGATCTATGGCAGTTGCAGGTTGTGATGCTGCGATCATGGGTTATGGCCCAGTTCCAGCAACTCAAAAAGCGCTGAAACGTGCTGGCTTGAGCATTGGTGACATTCAAACTGTTGAGTTAAACGAAGCATTTGCTGCTCAAGGTCTTTCAGTATTGAAAGGTCTAGGTTTACATGACAAACAAGACATCGTGAACTTAAACGGTGGTGCGATTGCGCTTGGTCACCCATTGGGTTGTTCTGGTGCGCGTATCACAACGACGTTGTTAAACGTGATGGAACAACAAGATACACAAATCGGTCTTGCGACGATGTGTATCGGTCTTGGTCAAGGTATCGCAACTGTGATCGAACGTGTTTAAGTTTTAAATACGTGACCAAAAGAAACCCCGCTTAATGCGGGGTTTTTTCTCTAAAAAAAAATCTTGTTAAAAAATTTATAAATATGAAGAAAAAAAAGACATATTTCTATCCAGTATTTTATATCGTTCTCAGTCTTATAATTTTCTATTTTGGATGGAAGTTAGAAAATCAATATGAATTGCCTTTCTTTAATCCTCTATTAGTTTCTAGTATTGCTTATGGACTGGCTATTACTTTTTTAACTCCCATTTTTCTTGTTGTTATCAATCAGTTTTATGTCCGAGAAATTGAGGAGAATCGCAAAAAATTCCGTTATAAAAAAATTAATAAATTCATGAATTATTTTATATTTATACTTCTTACAGGGTTTGTGTTATTTTTTTTTTGGAGGTTATTTTCCCCGCAATTTATCACGCTTACAAACTTCGCTCTGATCAAAATAAATGAAGTCATTGGCAAGCCAGTTATCAAAGAATTTCTATTTAACGGTACGGTACAAGCTAATCCAACTCATCAACAAAAAATTAATATTGGCTCACACAAACATTCTATTTATGTTATTGATACTGTTACTCACAAGATAAATTTTACGCTATCTGATAATAAGAGAGAATACTCATTAAAGCAGTATTGCTTAACTCAAAATTTGAACCTTAATATTCAGAAATATAAAATTCAAATTGAAGGTTATAATTCTTTTTTGGGCTTTAGTGCTCAACAAAATCAACACTTGAGCAACCATGTATCTGCTCAACAAAATATCAATTTAGATCTTAACACTTTAAATTCATGTGAATTAATCTACTATAATTTACCTAGGCTTTAAGATAATTTGCAAATTATCAAACGTGTTTAAGTTTAGATACGTGACTAGAAGAAATCCCGCTGTTTGCGGGATTTTTATACTTTAGAAATCAAATTTTATTTTAGATTACTCCGCCATCCATCACCCAACAACTGATTTAAACGTTGCTCATCAAAGGTCATTGGAATCGCGCCTCCACCCTGTTGGATATGAGTCAATGCTTTGTCCCGATCAATCCCTAAAGGCTCCAACATTCTAAAAATGCCTGAACTCGGATCATTCGACTGTAAACCTGCTGCAACAGACAAAACATACTGCTGCTGTAAAGGTGATAGATGACTCATATCAGGCACTGGAGTTTTCGGTTGAATATTCAGTGCAGGTGAACTTTGCTCTAAAGCAGCATTTTGAATATCCTGCTCTTTTTTGATCACTTGATGTTGCAAAGATTGACGCACCTTTTGATCTTCTTGAAAAGGTGTAACAGTCGTCACAACCTCATCACGTAAGTCATCGTCCGCCAACAATTGAATTGATGGCAGGCTTGCAACATCTTCAGCATGAGTCAAACTCATCAGCAAGGCTGAGATCACACCGAACATCAAACATAATTTAGAATTAGTCATAAGTAAGACTCTGACATGCATCGTTCAAATTGAGCATCAACAAACAAGAATAACTAAACAAATAGAGCCATTCTTTAATTAAACTACACCAATTTATTTACGTATTCATCAGCACTCAGATAAATGGTTTCAAGTGTTTTTTAAAAGTTTTGCTAAGCAACTGAATTTCAAGACTCGGTCTGATTTTACAAATATGGACTTCAAAGCTTAACTTCAATTCATTATAAAAATAGAAAACTCATACATATCCATCAGCCATGAAAACTAAAATAAAAAACAGCCTACTCGTTATATTTTTATGTCTCACATCACTCTGGGCAATCTTATTCATTTGGACACATCAGCCTGTTAATGCCATTTTCACTTATGCACTGATCTTGTTTTGGGTTGGACTTGCCATCATTACAGGGATATTCCATTTCAAGCAACACAGCTATAAGCCCTATTTCACATGGGCGTATTTGATTATTTTTTTGATTGCCATGATTAGCTTTTTTCCTTAGAACCGCGCAATGATCGCGTTTGGCAGGATGAAACCGACAAAATTATTCAATTCCAATTCAAAGATGGCAAAGTGGAATTACAGAATGTCAGAAATTTTATTTGGCACAGTGATAAAGACTACGTGACGCGATGGGAAACACGACAATACGATTTAGAAAAGTTAGATCGTATAGATTTAGTGGTATCTCATTTTATGCAAGGTCCTATTGCGCATGTTTTTATTACATTTGGTTTTGATGGTGGCGAACATCTCGCATTTTCTTTAGAGGTTCGTCAGGAAAAGGATGAAGGTTTCTCCACCATTGGCGGTTTTTTTCGGCAGTATGAATTGGCACTGGTCGTAGGTGATGAAAATGATTTGATTTATACACGCTCAAATATTCGCGAAGAAGATGTCTATATTTATCCAATTCAAATGAATCAAACCGAAATTCAGATGTTGTTTTTAGAATTCCTGAACAAAGCCAATCGGCTGAATCATACCCCAGTTTGGTATAACACCTATATCAGCAATTGTACGACCATCTTGTTTGATTTATTAGAACATGCAGTAGGACAAATTCCACGAGATTATCGCGTGACCTTACCAGGCTTAATTCCAAACTATTTATATGACAAAAAAGTCCTCGATAATGGTATTACTTTAAATCAATGGAAAGAAAAAGCACATATTAATCCTAAAATTGAGCATGTTCATGATGTACATTTACTTTCAAGTAAAGCCTTTTCTGCCTTACTCCGTGAGTAAAGCATGCGTCCATTTTTTATAACCACGCTGAAAGAAACAACCAAGAAAGTTTGTTTATTGCGTTTCTTCCTGAACAGCAGGCTCTGAACTTGGACTTTGATTCACTGTTTGTGCTTCAATCACTTCGGCATTTTGATTTTTTAACTGATCAATTTCGCGTTGTAATTGATTTAATTCGCGATATAACTCGTTAAAGCGATTCACACTGAGATCACTTTTAAATAGGATCATTTCGTTACGGCGTTGCCAGTCATGATTCTTCAAAAACTCAAACATTTCTTCAGCTTTTTTTGTGATCTTAAGTTCTAAAGCAAACAAAGCTTGATCATTATTATGCTGTCGGCTGAATTTTAACTTTTCTTTCATTGGCTCACGCAAGTCTGCTTTCATCTCCAAAGCATCAAGCGCTTGTAAAGCTGTCGCATAAATTTGTTGGTCACGCGTTTGATATTCAGATTGAATTTTTTTCACTTGGACAAACATCTTTTCGGTGTCTTGATATTTATTCTTTTTATCTAATTCTAGGCGACGAACGTTCAGAAACTCATCCCACTTGGCTTGATCTAACTCACGTAAATACATATTTCGTGATTCAATATTGTCTACCCAATACTTCAAAATAAATTCAGAAAGTACTTTATAGTCACCATTCAAACGCTTATCTTCAACTTTAAAATTCAGAGGGGTCTTCCAATCCTTCGCTTGAACATAAAGCTGCTCAATTTTTTCTGTCATCACCAAATCAAATTGTTGACGTTGCACTTCATCATTTTTTTCATTTTGCGCGTAGGCACAATAACCAAATAATAAGGTCACCATGACGATAACCACCGCTAAAATTCCGCGCATCTCAAACTCCTATCCTTTTTTTGTTTGAGTAATGAATCACTTGCGAACAATGACAAGCACATGATGTGTATTGTATAGCATATTTTTTAAGCAGAAATAGGAATGAATTTAGTGGATATTGCTGTGATTTTGTCGATTTATTCGTGATTCTGTGATCAAGTTTCAATAATTTATTACGCAAAATTCATATTTTCGACAGAAATATATCGGATTGAAACTCTGCGTTTCAGATTTAGACCTTTAATTTTGTTGTCATTGCCCACACTATAGATTCATAAATGATGATTAGAGATTTTTTATGCGTGTAGATGTGTGGTCAGATGTAGTATGCCCTTTCTGCTATATCGGAAAAAAACGTTTAGAAGCAGCTGCTGCTGCAACTGGTGTAGAACTTGAAGTCCATTGGCACAGTTTTCAGCTAGATCCTGATGCACCGCCACGTCAAGAAGTCTCAAATAGCGAACGTTTAGCATTAAAATATGGGCGTACTGTCGCTGAAGTTGAAGAAATGCAACGCAATATTGCGGAAATGGCAAAAACAGAAGGCATCGAGTTCAATTGGGAAAATGCCAACTCAGGAAATACATTCAACGCCCATCGAATAATTCATCATGCACAAAGCTTAGGATTGGGTTCGGAAGCAAAAGAAGCCTTTTTTTATAGCTATATGACCCAAGGTTTAGCCATTGGTGAGCGTGAAACCCTCGAAGATGTTGCTTCGCGCATTGGTTTGAATCCAGTTGAAGTGGATGATATTTTGGATTCTGATCAATATGCCGATTTTGTCCAATTTGATGAAGAACTTGCACGTGATCAATTAAAAGTGACTGGCGTACCATTTTTTGTATTCGATCAGCGTGTGGCTTTGGCTGGTGCTCAACCGACTCAAGTCTTCCAAGATGTGATCAACAAAGTATTAACGACTGCCAATGAACAAACAGATCAACCCACTGTTGAAGATGCAGAAACTTGTACTGATGAACATTGTGACGTGCCACCAAGCAAATCATAAAACATCTTCGAGAACCTAAATACTGGCTTAAGGTTGCATGACTTAAGCCATATTTAGACTGTTATAAAAATAGAATTCAGCGTTGCATAAACAAGCCTATTCAAGTGAATCGGAACTGAATATACTTCATGTATAGATTCACTGCATGACTCTATACATGGTAAATTTTTATAGACCTCTTTCCCCAAGGAGGTCTTTTTTTATCTATAAAACAATTATTTAATAAAATTATTTGAGTTTTAAGTCTTCTCATTATCTGTTCCAATTTTAAATCACTTTAAATTCATTGTTGTTTATTGTGAATTTTGTTGAACAATTCATTAGAATAGATCAAACATTGATTTTTAATAATATCACGATGCTTAAGCCCATTTTTAATTTTATAAATAAATTCAGCGGCTTAACAATGAAAATGACTTAGAGCGAATATGAAAAGAATCATGCAGCAGTTCAAACCGTCAACCTTAAGTCTTGTCTTAAGTTGTAGCTTTTTAAGTACTTTCGTGTATAGCCAAGATCAGCAAGATGACTTGACTGATCCTTATCAAACAGATGAAATCAGTGTCAGTAACGAATTCCCTACTTTAGACTATCCTTTAGAATTTCAACAAAAAGATTGGCCAACATCGGATGAAAATAGCTTAGGTTGGATTAACTACGTTCCTCGCATGGTTGATGCAACGCCGACACTATTCCCAGAACAATCCAATAAAAAAATATACGCTCCGACCCAAGCGACTGAAGATTTATCATGGATTGACCGACGTCAAAAATCGATTCGCCACTGGGCAGACCGAACCGCTCAGCGAATCGATGGTTGGTTTGGTGAAGGTTATGAAGATGAAACCGCCAAAGCAACGCTACGTGTAATCTTTGATAATAAATGGAATAAGTATGATGGTTACGAATTCAAGCCACGTATACGCGGTAAAATCGACTTACCAACCTTAGAGCGTAAATTAAGTTTAGTCTTTGGTGATGATTCACTGGATAATGAAATTGACAACAATATTGCCATTACCAATGAAAATCCCGCTGCTGATCCCAACAAAAATGTCGACACTAAGCGAATCCGTGAAGATAACAGTTCGATCGCATTACGTTGGTCACAACTATCTGATAAGTTACCTTTCGATTTAGATGCTGACTTAGGTATTCGATCTGGAGATGACATTTATGCCCGCTTAAAGGCAAAAAAAGATTGGACTCTCGGGAATGATTTTTCCTTTCATGCTGAACAAATCTATCGTTATGGTATAGATAGCGAAAATTATCTAAGAACCAATTTGGAACTCACGCACGCACGTCCAAATGAAGCGTTTATTTCAAATCAGCTTTATCTAACTTATGCAGATGAGCAGGATGATGATTGGACTTGGGATAATCGTACCTATCGCCAACATCAGTTTTTCCATGATAACCGCTTTAACTACGGTATGTATGTGGGTGGTTATTACAACGAAGATGATTTACGTATGAACAGTTGGGGACCTTTTGTTTCTTGGCGCCAACCCTTATTTCGCGAATGGTTCTTTGTTCAAGGTGATCTTAACTATTTTAATGACAAGCGTGAAGATCGATCACACCATCCTCGTGCTTTAGTTCGTCTTGAAGCTAGATTTTAGCGCTCGATAATAATCATAAAACAAGCCCATCATTGATGGGCTTGTTTGGATCTTAGATTCTCAAATGACAGGCTTTTGAATCACGATACGATCATTACGTGTAATACGTGTTTTTTTAGGCGCCACTTCAGCTTCAGTTTTAGGTAAAACATAACCGACACGATCTGTGCGTGCGATACGTTTACTATCCACAAAAGGATTAATATCAAACTGTGGAATTTGATGCTTCACCACGGTTACACGATCATTTCGAACAATTTTTTTCACATCTTGTTCTGCATAAGAGACATTGGTTAAGCTCAGACAAAACATGCTAAATGCGAGCATCATTGAAGTTTTCATAGAATATTCCCAATATTTAATGATCGCTATTATAGATTAATTATTGTTTTTTAATATGTTTTACAAATCGAAACTTGGACGTATTTTTTTATCATCAACATCGAAAAAATTTATCTAGTTTAACCCAAAGCTTAAATAGTTCCTTTTACATCCTACGACGGCGCTGCATTAAAAAAGCCTATCCGAAGATAGGCTTTGGATCACAATTTAAAATATGCGCTTATTTCAATAATAAGCTGTTAATACGTTTTAAATATGCAGCTGGATCTTCTGGTAAACCACCTTCCGCAATCATCGCCTGATCAAAAATCACATTTGCAAGATCGTCAAATTGTGCTGAACCATCCAACTTTTTCACTAATGGATGCTCAGGGTTAATCTCTAAAATTGGCTTGCTTTCTGGGACTGCCTGACCTGCTTGCTTTAACATCCGAATCAACTGTGGAGACAATTCGCCTTCACCCGTCACCAGACACGCTGGAGAATCAACCAAACGAGTGGTTACGCGCACTTCTTTGGTTTTGTCTTTTAATGACTCAGACAGCTTTTCAACCACAGGTTTAAACTGCTCAGCCGCCGCTTCTAATGCTTTTTTCTCTTCAGCATCCTGTAAATCACCTAAGTCTACAGCACCTTTTGCGACATTCTGCATTGGTGTCCCGTCAAACTCATGAACAAATTCCATTGCCCATTCATCTACACGTTCAGTCATTAGCAGAACATCGATGCCTTTTTTCTTGAATAACTCAAGTTGTGGCGAGTTTTTAGCAGCGGCTAAGCTTTCCGCCGTTACATAATAAATCGCCTTTTGACCTTCTTTCATTGCTGCTTTGTAGTCAGCCAATGAAGTAGAGACCTCATCATTGTTTGAAGTTGCAAAGCGTAGAAGCTTCAAAATTCGGTCACGATTGGTGAAATCTTCACCCAAACCTTCTTTTAAGACAGACCCAAACTCAGCATAAAACTTCTTAAATTTCTCTTGATCTGCTTCATCTTCAGATTTAGCTAAAGTATCTAAAGTTGTTAAGATTCGACGTGTGTTGCCTTCACGGATGGTTTTAACATCTCGACTTTCTTGAAGTAATTCACGACTCACATTCAACGGTAAGTCTGCGCTATCCACAACACCTTGTACGAAACGTAAATAGTTCGGGATGAGATTATCTGCATCATCCATGATGAAGACACGTTTCACATAGAGCTTGATACCTGCTTTCGCTTCCCGTGAGAAAATGTTGTGCGGTGCTTTACTTGGGATATACAGTAATTGCGTATATTCAGTGCTCCCTTCTACACGGTTATGCGCCCAAGTAATCGGTGCTTCAAAGTCGTGACTTAAGTTTTTATAAAACTCAATATACTGTTCTTCAGTAATGTCATTCTTACTACGTGTCCACAATGCGCTGGCAGAATTTATCGCCTCCCATTCACCCGTTTTGACATACTGGCCTGGTTTCGCTTCTTCGCCCTCAGCTGCTTCTTCTTGTTGCCATACCTCTTTTTCCATTTGAATTGGTAAACTGATATGGTCTGAATATTTATTGATAATTTGCTTTACTTTATAACTTTGCAAATAATCTAATGCGTCTTCACGCAAGTGTAGAATAATATCTGTACCGCGACCTTCTTTCGTAATTTGCTCAACTTCAAATTCGCCTGTACCACCACTGATCCAACGTACACCTTCTGAAGCTTCAGCCCCTGCACGACGTGATTCAACTGTGATTTTATCAGCGACAATAAAGCCAGAATAAAAACCGACACCAAACTGACCAATTAACTGTGCATCTGACTTTTGATCACCGGTTAATTTAGACATAAAGTCTTTAGTACCAGATTTAGCAATCGTACCCAAATTATCAATAGCTTCTTGTTGGCTTAAACCAATACCGTTGTCTGAAATGGTGATGGTTTTATTATCTTTATCCAATTGTACGCGTACACGTAAATCTGGATCATTTTCATAGTATTCAGGATGATTAATCCCTTCAAAACGTAATTTATCACATGCGTCTGAAGCGTTTGAAATTAGCTCACGAAGGAAAATTTCTGGATTTGAATAAAGTGAATGCGTCACTAAATGTAAAAGCTGAGCAACTTCCGCTTGGAAACTATGTTTTTGTGTATTCTGCTCGCTCATAAACTACTCCTTAAACACATCAAAACAATTTTTTTGAATGCTTAATGAATGGTGTAGCTTCTAATTTTTTCAATGGTCAAAATTAAATTTTTTTAAAAAGGACCTTGTTTGTAAATTCGATCAAGATGTATTTCTAGTTTTTGCTGACGCATTTGATAGACATGATTTAAGCATTGCAAATTTGCTTGGCATTGATCACGTAATTCCAGCCATTTGACTTGTTCATTCTGAATGATTGATCGCATTCCCATCGGTACTAAACGACGTAGAATTTGATAAGTCGTAGCCATTTTAACATCTGCATCATTCACGATACGATGTACACAAACAGCTTTCTCAGTTTCGGACTGCGCCTTTTTGCAATCAAAACTCGCTGCAAATACTGGAACACTTCCACATGCAGCCAGTACAATGATGAGTTTTATGAATTGGTTCTTCATGCATACTACTCGGTTATGAGCTTTCTAGATTATTGAAAAAAATTGTTTTTTTATATGGTATTTTCTACCTGTTATAGTACAACACATAAAAAAAGCCCTATTGAATAATAGGGCTAGGCGCAACTTTATTTTTAGAATTTGTAGCTGTAACCAATGCTATAGATGACTGGATCTATATCTAGCTTGAACTTTGTTGTTCCATCTACATTCACTTCAGGGTTCAAATCTGCATAACGTACGTCAGCAAATACACCCCAGTTTTTTGCATCAGCTGGTTGGAAATTGAAACCTAACTGCGCTGCATAACCAAAATCTTCTTTTACACTTTGAACGCCTTGCTCATCCCAAGCAATAAATGCTGTTGCACCAAGACCAACATAAGGTGTAAATCCCGAGGTATTTTTAAAATGATATTTCGCAGTCAGTGTTGGTGGTAAATGTTTAATCGTCACTGCATCAGCGCCATTAATCAAAACATCATGGCGAACTGGAGTCGCTAATAATAATTCAGCAGAAATTTGATCATTAAAGAAATATTCCACCGAAGGGGTAAAAGCAAATTCATCATCGGCTTCCACTTTAGCTCCTCCTAGAGCAGCCACAGTGGTATCTTGCGTTGGAGAAATTGCAGATGCACCTACCTTAAGTTGCCATTCTCCTGCCAGTGCATTTGCTGACATCCCAACTAAAACAATCAGTGCAATTTTATTTAACATTATTATAACCTCTGAAAGAAATATCTAAATAAACCACTATTTAAATATAATAAACATGCCAAAAATTAATATGCAACTCTCAAAAATTAAATATAATACATTTTATTTATAAATAACTGATTATAATAATAATTTATTTTAAATCATACCAATTTAGTCAATTATAAAACCATCAATTATTTTAAATAACCTATTAATCATATTATTTTACTCGGAATTTTTTATTTAATCCTACTATTCTAATCTGATTTAAAATAAAAAAGGCGATTATATTAATCGCCTTTTATTCAATCATTTTTTAAATGTAGTTATAGGACCATTGCCGCGATCCAACCAAAAATCATCAATGGAATATTGAAATGAATAAATGTCGGAATCACACTGTCTTTCATATGATCATGTTGACCATCCATATTCAAGCCTGATGTTGGTCCTAAAGTCGAGTCTGAAGCTGGAGAGCCTGCATCACCTAGAGCTGCAGCAGTACCTATGAGCGCAATTGTTGCTGCTGGACTAAAACCAAACTGAATACATAATGGGACATAAATGATTGCAAGAATTGGCACTGTGGAGAATGATGATCCTATACCTAGTGTAATTAACAATCCGATGAGTAACATCCAGAATGCTGCCCAACCTTGACTATCACCAATCCATGCGACTGAAGCCTCAACTAGCGTTGGAACCTGACCAGTAGCGCCGATCACGGCTGCAAAACCTTGTGCTGCGATCATAATAAAACCCACGAGTGCCATCATACGCATACCAGTAATGATGACATCGTCAGCTTCTTTCCACTTGAAAATACCTGCACAGCTTAGGATCGCCACGCCGACTAAACCAGCTAAAATCATCGAATCAGAATACAATTGCACTGCAAGCGTTGCTAAAACAGCACCCCCCGCCATATAAATCGTAAATTTAGAAACCTCCGGTCTCGCAGAACCTTCTTGAACACCCATTTCACCCGAAATGCTTTGTGGTTGTTCTTCGACATGAATGTCACGATATTCTCGTGGTTTACGATAGCTATAAAACACTGCGATTAATAAACCTACGAACATCCCAAACACAGGAATCGCCATCGCAGAAGGGATTTGATCATAATCAATTTGGAAGCCAAGTGGTTCACCAAAAGTATTGATGTTTTGACCTAAAATATCATTTAGGAAAATTGCACCAAAACCGACTGGGATCAACATATAAGTTGCACATAAACCAAATGTGAGTAGACATGCAACCAATCGTCGATCAAGCTTTAAATGGTTGAATACCATCAATAATGGTGGAATCAATACAGGAATAAAAGCAATATGCACGGGAATTACGTTTTGAGAACAAACAGCCGCTATTGCAACCGTTGCAAAGATGGCATATTTGACACGATTTTGTATTTTAAGATTAGCCTCACCTTTAAGTGAATTAATCATTTTATATGCTAGAAGATCTGGCAAACCTGAACGAGCCAAAGTTAAGGCAAATGCACCAAGTACACCATAAGCTAAAGCAATCTGGGCACCCTTGCCCAAACCACCATTAAACGCTTCCATAGTGCCTTGTAAACCAAGACCAGCCAATAGGCCTCCTGTTACAGCACCAATGATCAGTGCAAATACCACAGGCACACGAGCCAAAGAGAGGCCAAACATGACCCCAATGGCAGCAAGAATTGCAAACATAAGAAATAGGAATCAGACAAAAAAACTATTTTATCAGAATTTGTTTGTAATAAATCTGCTCATCAGGGGTTGATACCTTCACTCGTCAGATTCTATTCGCCTTGCGCATTTTTTTTTGCAAATTGTTTAATATATGATGCGATCTCTTGTGCACGACTTAAAACTGCCCAGTGATTCGCATCTACCTCAACACGTTCAAAACCTGTCGCCCATTTTGGAATTTCGTCAATCAACTCTGGACTTACATATTTATCGCGTTTTAAGACTACCGCTTGAACGGGGCAAATCGCATGACGTTGACGAGGCATCATTAGACGTGGAATAAAGTTTGCCCGATACAGTGCCACACCATACTCACCATCCTTAGAGATATTTTGGTTTACAGGTAAGCCTTTTGTATCTTCAAGAATTTCAAATATTTTGCCCCAGCGATCTGGATTGAGAAAATTCCACATCGTCGGTGCAACTACGGGTAGCTGAAATAGTACGATGTACCAAGACTTAATCAATTGCTTAAAGAACTTTGGTTTTTGATGTTTGAATTGTTCACGCATCCAATAAGCAGCATGGTCCAAGCATGGTCCAGATATAGTGGTATATGAAAGAATACGACCTTTAAATTTAGATTCTGTTACGGATTCCCATGTTTGAATTGAGCCCCAATCGTGTGCTGCCACATGAAAGTTTCGATTTGGCAACAGATGATTTACCACACTCTCCAAATCCAAAGACAGTTGAGCTAATGCATAAGCGCGAATCTTTTTCGGTACGCTCGATTGACCAGCGCCACGCACATCATAAGTTACAACAAAATAATCTTCGATTAAATTCGAAATGATTGGTTCCCATACTTCTTGATTGTCTGGATAACCATGCACAAGCACCAATGCCGGCTTATTCCGATCTCCCCATGTTTTAGCATAGAGTTTTTGTTGATCTGTGGTGTTAATCCAATGCGATTCAAATTGCATAATATGCTCAACCTTTTTTGTTATTGATTGACCGTTTTCTTGGTCTACGATGATTTTCGATCAATGCCAGAATATTTTTTGTACTTTAGTATGCTAACTAATGAAATAAAAATAATTGACCTAAATGAGTATTTTGAAAAAGCTAACGACAATTCCGTTAATCTCCAAGTATATGTTTAATAGCTTTGCACCCTTTCAAGGCGCAGGCATTACTATCGATAAAATCGACTTAAAAAATCATCATATTCGTGTAAAAATGCCACTTACACGAAAAAATAAAAATATTGTGGGTGTCCACTTTGGCGGTAGCCTTTATTCTATGGTTGACCCATTCTATATGACATTACTCATGTATCACTTAGGTGATAAATATATTGTTTGGGATAAGGCTGCAAGCATCGATTTTTTAACTCCTGGTCGTAGCACTGTTTATGCAGATATCCGCATTGATTCCAGTGAAATACAACTCATCAAAGAGCTCGCTAGCAATCATGCTCCTGTTTACCGTAACTATACTGTGAATATTATGGATGAATCAGGCTTACGGATCGCAGAAGTTCACAAAACTGTGTATATCCGTCGCAAGAAGGCAAAAGCCACACGTTTCCGTTAATAAAAAAAGCGCTCTATGAGCGCTTTTTTTTATCACTTTAGCAAATTAACGATTATTTTGTTCTATCGCTTTTGCTCTATCGCTGCTCCTGCACCGCCGCCAATTGCACCACCAATTGCAGCGCCAGAGTTACCACCAAAAATACTTTTACCGACTGCAGACCCGATTGCACCGCCTACACCACTATAAGTGGCATTACGATCTGAGCCCCCTTGAGCTTTACTACCTATAGCGGCACCTGCACCACCACCAAGCGTTGCACCAACACCACCACCAACATTATTACCAACACCACCACCAAGTGCGCCACCTGCAGCAGCTGCACCAATACGCTGTTGATTCGGCGTCATGCTTTCACAACCTGCAAGTAGCATTGTAGATACGGTTGCCATCGCCATGACAGCTGTTAACTTTTTCATCTTGATGTCCCTCTTTGTCTATTTATATAAGCATATCGCGATCTAGAGAATAAAATTTTCAATTTCTGTTACAAGACAACGCGAAAATGATGCTATTTGTAAAGAGTTTTTTTCAAAATAGATATTTAGCCTCAAATTCACATTATCAAACTCAATAAAAAAAGGCACCCGTAGGTGCCTTCTTAATTCAGTTTAGATTAAAACTGATCTTCATTTAATGCTTGTGAGAACGCTTGGTCAACTTCAGAGAAGTCATTAACCAATTCGTGCTCAGCAGCTTCTGCTTCTTGACGACGACGCTCTAAGTGGTAAGCCAAACCTGTACCCGCTGGGATCAAGCGACCAACAACCACGTTTTCTTTTAGACCGCGTAAATCATCTTCTTTACCTGTTACAGCAGCTTCAGTTAACACACGTGTTGTTTCCTGGAACGATGCAGCAGAAATGAACGAGTCAGTAGAAAGTGAAGCTTTCGTGATACCCATCAATTGACGTTCAAACTTCGCAGGGAACTTGTTCTGAGCAAGTACTGCTTGGTTTTCTTGGACAACACGGATGTAATCCACTTGCTCGCCTTTGATGAAGCTTGTATCACCACCATCGATGATCTCAACTTTACGCAACATTTGACGTACGATGACTTCAATGTGCTTATCGTTGATTTTTACACCTTGGAGACGATATACGTCTTGAACTTCATTCACGATGTAGTTCGTAAGTGCAACTTCGCCTTTCAAACGTAAGATGTCATGTGGATTTTGCGGACCATCAGAAATCGTTTCACCACGGTTAACATGCTCACCTTCAAACACGTTAATCGTACGCCACTTAGGAATTAACTCTTCGTAAATCTCTGAGCCATCATCCGGTGTGATCACCAAACGATTCTTACCTTTAGTTTCTTTACCAAAGCTTACAACACCTGAAACTTCTGCAAGGATCGCATGTTCTTTCGGCTTACGTGCTTCAAACAAGTCAGCTACACGTGGAAGACCACCGGTAATATCACGAGTACGTGAAGTTTCTTGAGGTACACGACCAATTACATCACCCACACCAATTGTTTCGCCATCTCGGACAGTCACAATTGTATTTTGTGGTAAGAAGTAGAACTGTTCACCACCATCAACTGTATCTAATACAATCGCTGGACGTAAGTCTTTACCAGAAGCTGGACGAGACGTTACAGGTAAAATTTCAACTGTCGTCATACCAGTTGCATCATCTGTTTTCGAGGTTGCAGTTACACCATCAGCGATTTGGCTGAAACGTGCTTTACCAGCAACTTCTGTTACCAATGGATGCGTATGCGGATCCCAAGTCGCTACAATACCGCCAGCTTCTACCGCACCACCATCTTTAATCAAGATTGAGGCACCGTAAGGAAGTTTATAACGCTCACGCTCACGACCGATGTCATCAGTGATACCAATCTCACCAGAACGAGAAACAGACACTAAGTGACCTTTAGCGTGTTGAACTGTCTTCACATTATGGAAACGGACAAAGCCTGCATTACGTACTTGAACACTGTTCGCAGCAGAAGTTCGGCTCGCAGCACCACCCACGTGGAATGTACGCATCGTTAACTGTGTACCTGGCTCACCAATGGATTGAGCAGCCATTACACCCACTGATTCACCTGGATTCACCAAGTGACCACGTGCAAGGTCACGACCATAACATTTCGCACATACACCAAAAGTAGATGCACAGTTTACTACTGAACGCACTTTAACTTCATCGACACCTTGCTCTTCTAGGTAGTTTGCAAGTTTCTCATCGATGAGTGTATTACGTGGCAGTACTACTTCATCAGAACCTGGTCGCTTCGCATCTTCAGCTAATACACGACCAAGCACACGAGTACCTAAGTTCTCGATAACATCACCACCTTGAATGAATGGCGTCATTACGAGACCGTCAAAAGTACCGCAATCTGGCTCAGTAATCACTAAGTCTTGCGCTACGTCTACAAGACGACGTGTCAAGTAACCCGAGTTCGCTGTCTTCAATGCTGTATCGGCCAAACCTTTACGCGCACCGTGTGTTGAAATGAAGTACTGAAGTACTGTCAAACCTTCACGGAAGTTCGCTTTAATTGGTGTCTCAATAATCGAGCCATCCGGTTTTGCCATCAAACCACGCATACCTGCAAGCTGACGAATCTGTGCTGCACTACCACGGGCACCAGAATCAGACATCATGTAGATGGAGTTGAATGATTTTTGTTTCTCATCTTCGCCCTGTTTGTTCTTAACAGTCGTGTAAGACAAGTTATCCATCATCGCTTTCGCTACTTGGTCATTTGTACGTGCCCAAATATCGACAACTTTGTTATAACGTTCACCGGCAGTTACGAAACCTTGTTCGAACTGTTGCTCAATTTCACGAACTTCAACTTCAGCTTTCTCGATGATTGAATACTTCGCAGGTGGAATCACCATGTCTTCCATACCAACAGACACGCCTGAACGTGTTGCTTGACGGAAACCGAGGTACATCAATTGGTCAGCAAAAATAACAGTATCTTTCAAACCAAGCTTACGGTAGCAAGAGTTGATCAATTTAGAGATGTTCTTTTTGGTCATCTCAACGTTGATTTGCTCGAAGCTTAAACCTTCTGGCACAACTTCCCAAAGTAAACAACGGCCTGGCGTTGTATCAACGATAATCGTTTGTTGCTCACGCTCACCATTTTCATTGATCACAGTTTGATGTACACGAGCTTTAACGCGAGCATGTAAATCAACTTGACCTGTTGCAAGCGCACGGTTTACTTCGTGAGTATCCGCGAACACCATGCCTTCACCTTTGGCATTGATTGCATCACGCGTGATGTAATACAAGCCTAAGACAACGTCTTGCGATGGAACGATGATTGGTTCACCGTTTGCTGGAGACAAGATGTTGTTCGTTGACATCATTAACGCACGAGCTTCTAATTGAGCTTCAAGTGTTAATGGAACGTGTACCGCCATTTGGTCACCATCGAAGTCGGCGTTGAACGCAGCACATACGAGTGGGTGTAGACGGATCGCTTTACCTTCGATCAATACAGGTTCAAATGCTTGAAGACCTAAACGGTGAAGTGTTGGCGCACGGTTCAACATCACTGGATGTTGACGAATCACAGATGCAAGAACGTCCCAAACTTCTGGAGTCTCACGCTCAACCATTTTCTTCGCAGCTTTAATGGTAGTTGCTTGGCCAGACGCTTGTAATTTCGCGAAAATAAACGGCTTGAATAACTCAAGTGCCATTTTCTTAGGAAGACCACATTGGTGAAGACGTAAAGTAGGACCTACAGTAATTACCGAACGACCAGAATAGTCAACACGCTTACCAAGTAAGTTCTGACGGAAACGACCTTGTTTACCTTTGATCATGTCTGCCAAAGATTTAAGAGGACGTTTGTTCGAACCAGTAATTGCACGACCACGACGACCGTTATCTAACAATGCATCTACAGACTCTTGTAACATACGTTTTTCGTTACGTACGATGATATCTGGTGCAGCTAGATCAAGAAGACGCTTTAAACGGTTGTTACGGTTAATCACACGACGATAAAGATCGTTCAAATCAGATGTCGCGAAACGACCACCTTCAAGTGGTACAAGCGGACGAAGATCTGGTGGAAGTACTGGAAGTACAGTCAACACCATCCATTCTGGTTTGTTATTCGACTCTTTGAACGCTTCCATTAACTTCAAACGCTTAGATGCTTTCTTAAGCTTCGTTTCAGAAGTTGTATTTGGAATTTCTTCACGTAAACGAGAAATCTCAGCTTCAAGATCGATGTCTTTCAACAAATCTTGAACTGCTTCAGCACCCATTTTCGCAGTGAATTCATCACCGTGCTCTTCTAATGCTGTGAAGTATTCTTCGTCATTCAGAAGTTGGTATTTCTCAAATGGCGTCATACCAGGATCTGTTACAACGTAAGATTCGAAATACAATACACGTTCGATATCACGTAGCGTCATGTCTAAAAGAAGACCGATACGGCTAGGCAGTGATTTTAAGAACCAAATGTGTGCAACTGGTGAAGCAAGCTCAATGTGACCCATACGCTCACGACGAACTTTCGCAGTTGTTACTTCAACGCCACATTTTTCACAAATGACGCCTTTGTATTTCATACGCTTGTATTTACCACACAAGCATTCGTAATCTTTTACTGGACCAAAAATTTTGGCACAGAATAAACCATCACGTTCAGGTTTGAACGTACGATAGTTAATTGTCTCTGGCTTTTTAACTTCACCATGAGACCATGACTTAATCATTTCTGGTGACGCAAGACCAATACGGATGCGATCAAACTCTACAGGAGCATGACCGTCTGAATCCGTCTTTTTGCGCATGATATCGAGCAAGTCTTTCAATTTTTTTCTCCGTGTGTTGTGGAGATTTTCACTTCACAACTGGGTCACAAATATTGTTTTTTAACTGAATTGGTAATCTCCCCTAACCCCTCTTTTTTAAAGAGGGGTTAGTCTCCCCCTTATCAAAGGGGGATTGAGGGGGATTTAGTCACCATTTTTCAGTTCAATGTTGATACCTAAAGAACGGATCTCTTTGGTCAATACGTTGAACGATTCAGGCATACCTGGGTCCATATAATGGTTACCATCTACAATGTTCTTATAGATACGGGTACGACCCTCAACGTCATCCGACTTCACAGTCAGCATTTCTTGAAGCGTATAAGCTGCGCCATATGCTTCGAGTGCCCAGACCTCCATCTCACCGAAACGCTGACCACCGAATTGTGCTTTACCACCAAGCGGCTGTTGCGTTACAAGCGAGTAAGAACCTGTAGAACGCGCATGCATCTTGTCATCAACCAAGTGGTTCAATTTCAACATGTACATGTAACCTACAGTTACAGGACGGTCAAAACGTTCACCAGTACGGCCATCATACAGTACTGTCTGACCAGTACGTGAAAGACCAGATAGTTCTAATAACTCTTTGATTTGACCTTCTTCGGCACCGTCAAATACTGGTGTTGCAAGTGGAACACCTTTACGGAGGTTGCCTGAAAGTGCCAAGATTTCATCATCAGTTAAGCTATCAAGATCTTCTTGCTCGCCACCAACTTTGTTGTAAATCTTGTCTAAGAATTCACGAAGTTCAAGTACAGTACGTTGTTCTTTCAACATTTGATCGATCTTGTCACCAAGACCTTTCGCAGCCATACCCAAGTGAGTTTCAAGAATCTGACCCACGTTCATACGTGAAGGTACACCTAGTGGGTTCAATACGATATCTACTGGAACACCATTCGCATCATGTGGCATGTCTTCAACTGGCAAGATGTTTGATACAACACCTTTGTTACCATGACGACCCGCCATCTTATCACCAGGCTGAATACGACGTTTTACTGCTAGGTAAACTTTAACAACTTTCAATACGCCAGTTGTTAACTCATCACCTGTAGAAAGCTTGCGTTTTTTCTCAGCGAATTTCTCATCAATTTCAAGACTCTTCTCTTTCAAGAATACTTGAATTTGAGTTAAACGCTCCGCGATGCCTTCATCTACTGGTTGGATATCAAGTAGATCAACAAGTTCTAGATTTGAAAGAACTTCATCAGTTAACTTATCGCCACGTTTTGTTGTACCGCCGCCATTAGACTCTTGACCATTCAACAAACGTACAACGCGCTCACGTGCAGCTTCTTCGAAGATTTTGTATTCTTCTTTCAAATCTTTACGGTATGCATCAAGTTGAGCTTTTTCAATCGCTTGAGCACGTTCGTCTTTCTCGATACCATCACGAGTAAACACTTGAACGTCGATAACTGTACCCTTCGTACCAGATGGAACACGAAGTGAAGAGTCTTTCACATCAGCTGCTTTTTCACCAAAGATTGCACGAAGCAATTTTTCTTCAGGAGTCAACTGCGTTTCGCCCTTAGGTGTTACTTTACCAACTAAGATGTCGCCAGCAGTTACTTCAGCACCGATATAGACAATACCTGATTCATCAAGCTTAGAAAGTGCAGCCTCACCTACGTTCGGGATATCAGCAGTAATTTCTTCTGAACCAAGTTTAGTATCACGCGCGACACAAGAGAGTTCTTGAATGTGAATAGACGTCAAACGATCTTCTTGAAGAACACGCTCAGATAATAAGATCGAGTCTTCGTAGTTATAACCGTTCCAAGTCATGAACGCGACACGCATGTTTTGACCAAGTGCCAATTCACCGCCATCAGTTGATGGACCATCAGCAAGTACATCACCACGACCAACTTTGTCGCCTAGGTTCACAAGCACTTTTTGGTTGATACATGTGTTTTGGTTCGAACGTGTGTACTTGATCAAGTTGTAGATATCTACACCTGCTTCACCCGCAACCATTTCATCTTCATTCACACGAATAACGACACGAGATGCATCTACGTATTCAATACGTCCACCACGTTTCGCGATCACACACACGCCTGAGTCATGCGCCACGTTCGCTTCCATACCTGTACCAACAAGAGGCTTGTCAGCAATCAGCGTAGGAACAGCCTGACGTTGCATGTTTGAACCCATCAATGCACGGTTCGCATCATCGTGTTCAAGGAATGGAATCAGTGACGCAGCCACAGAAACAACCTGCTGAGCAGATACGTCCATGTGCGTTACTTTTTCTGGCGGCATACGTACGAAGTCACCTTGGTGACGAACAGATACGAATTCTTCTGTTAAGTTGCCATCTTTATCCAATTGAGAATCGGCCTGTGCAATCACAGTACCTACTTCTTCAATTGCAGATAAATATTCAACTTCATCCGTTACACGACCATCAACAACTTTACGATATGGAGTTTCTAAGAAACCAAAGCTATTCGCTTTCGCATATACAGATAATGAGTTGATCAAACCAATGTTTGGACCTTCAGGCGTTTCAATTGGACAAACACGACCGTAGTGAGTCTGATGTACGTCACGTACTTCAAAGCCCGCACGTTCACGTGTTAAACCACCTGGACCTAATGCTGATACACGACGTTTGTGTGTAATTTCAGACAATGGGTTGTTTTGATCCATGAACTGAGATAACTGGCTTGAACCAAAGAATTCTTTGATTGCAGCCGCTACTGGTTTTGCGTTGATCAAGTCTTGTGGAGACAAATTATCTGTCTCTGCTTGTGATAAACGCTCTTTCACAGCACGTTCAACACGAACTAGCCCCACACGGAATTGGTTTTCTGTCATTTCGCCAACAGAACGTACGCGACGGTTACCTAGGTGGTCGATATCATCGACTTCACCTTTACCGTTACGGATTTCAACCAGTGTTTTTAATACGTCAATGATGTCATCGTTTGAAAGAATACCTTCAACTTCACGTGACTTCTGATCTGTACCCACTTCGTAAGGACGACCCAAACGACGGTTGAACTTCATACGACCAACTGGTGATAAGTCATAACGTTCAGAAGAGAAGAACAAGTTATTGAATAAGTTTTCTGCAGCTTCTTTCGTTGGTGGCTCACCTGGACGCATTACCTTGTAAATTTCTACAAGCGCTTCTTCACGACCAGAAGTCGTATCAGCACGTAATGAATCAGCTACGAATGAACCGCGATCAATGTCATTGGTATAAAGTACGTTAAATTGCTTAACGCCGCCTTCAGCGATTTTAACCATCACTTCATGGCTAAGAACCGTGTTTGCAGCAATCACATCACCATTGTGTAATGTAATATCTTCAGCAGTAATACGCTCATATAAATATTCATCAGGTACTGGAAGTTTAGTTAAGCCTGCAGCTTCCATTTGACGAACATGACGCGCATTAATACGTTTACCTTGCTCAACGATTGTCTTACCGTCATTGTCTGTGATATCAAATTGTGCCATTTCGCCACGCAGACGCTCTGGAACCAAGTCAATTTGATAGCTGCCCATGTCTAGATATACAGGAACCTTTTCATAGAACATGTCTAGAATTTGTTCGTTTGTATAGTTCAAGGCACGAAGAATCACAGTCGCAAGTAACTTACGGCGACGGTCAATACGAACGTATACTAAATCTTTAGCATCAAACTCAAAGTCTAACCATGAACCACGGTAAGGAATGATACGTGCTGAATAAAGCACCTTACCACTTGAATGCGTCTTACCCTTGTCATGATCAAAGAACACACCAGGTGAACGATGTAATTGAGATACGATTACACGCTCAGTACCATTGATCACGAACGTACCATTCTGTGTCATAAGTGGCATTTCACCCATGTACACTTCTTGTTCACGTACGTCTTTAATTGATTTCGTTTCGCGATCCTTAATGATCAAACGAATTTTTACGCGCATTGGTGCCGCATAAGTTGAGCCACGAAGAATACATTCGCGAACGTCAAACTCTGGTTTACCAAGGCTATACTCAACGAATTCTAAAGCAGCATTCCCAGAATAACTTTCAATTGGAAAAACTGAACGAAATGCGGCTTGGAGACCGATATCTTCGCGGTTTTTTGGTGTTTTGCCATCTTGAAGGAACGTTCTGTACGAGTCGACTTGAATCGCGAGCAGGTACGGAGCATCCATCACTTGGGGCAATTTACCAAAATTCTTACGGATCCGTTTCTTTTCGGTATATGAGTATGCCATCTGGAGTCCTCGGAAAGTAAACTAAACCCGCCTGCAGAACGGGTCTAGAAGGAATTACGCAGGTCGATATGACCACCACTTTGTTCAAATGCTGCAATGTTCAGTGGTATTAAAACGCTTAACAATATTTTTAAACATGGAAAAATATTGGTAAGCGTTTGATTTTATTCAATTATAGTTAGTATTGATGATTTTTACATCAAGTTAACAAAAATCGAGCCGATAATTGTAACGCAAAAAGGCTGATGACCCAAGAGCCATCAGCCAATTTTTGGGGTCAAATTAATAATGACCCCATGGCGAAATTACTTAACAGTAACTTGAGCACCAGCTTCTTCAAGTTTCTTCTTAAGTTCTTCAGCTTCTTCTTTAGAAACACCTTCTTTAAGAAGAGCTGGAGCGCCTTCAACTAAATCTTTAGCTTCTTTAAGACCAAGACCAGTAGCTTCACGAACTGCTTTAATTACAGCAACTTTGTTAGCACCGAAAGAAGTCAACTCTACATTGAATTCAGTTTGTTCTTCAGCAGCAGCAGCGCCAGCACCTGGAGCAGCAGCTACAGCTACAGCAGCAGCAGATACATTGAATTTCTCTTCAAAAGCAGAGATAAGTTCAACAAGTTCAAGAACAGTTTTTTCAGCAACTGCGTTTAAGATTTCTTCGTTAGTTAAAGCCATGAGAATAACTCCAAATGGATATTGAATGGTGTGGAAATTGATTTATTAAGCTTAAGCAGCTTCTGACTCGTTTTTCTCTTTGAGCGCAGTAATAAGGCGACCCAATTTCGAAATAGGAGCTTGAAGAACATTTGCAAGCATAGTAAGCGCTTTTTCTTGGTTCGGAAGGTTCGCGATTACGCTAACTTCAGCACCTTGATAAACCTTGCCATCGAATGCAGCAGCTTTAAGTTCAAATGCTTTATTAGTTTTAGCAAATTCTTCAAACAAACGAGCAGCTGCGCCCATGTCGTCTTCAGAAGTCGAGAAAGCTAAAATTGTTGGGCCAACAAGGTTGTCGTTCAAGATATCGAACTGAGTATCTTGAAGAGCACGTTTAGCCAAAGTATTACGCACGATACGTGTAGTAACACCTAGTTTACGAGCTTCAACACGAAGAGCAGTTAATTGCTCAACAGTTAAACCTTGGTAGTCAGCAACAACAGCAGTGAAAGCAGTAGAAGCAACAGCGTTAACTTCAGCTACGATCTGTTTTTTGTCTTCGATAAGAAGAGCCATTGTAAAACCTCCTAACGGTGATTTATGTACTCACGCGAAGTACACTCCCAGTTCGTTAACTCATCACTGAGTCAACACGCGGAGGATGAACTAAATCACACCACCGCGTCTACGCAGGCTAGAATATTAAGAGCGAAGCATAAAACTCCCCTCGCCTGAGGTCTTTGACGCTGATAAATTCTCATTTACCAATTCAAAGTTTGCCTAAGTTCGCAAGAAATCCAAAACCGGTATCTTGCGTAAGATTTGAAGCAGCGCTTCAAATCTTACTCAGGGCTTTAAAATTCTGTCTAAGTTAAACTTAGTTAGAAACGTTAGTTACATCAATAGTAAGACCAGGACCCATAGTTGAGCTTAAAGTGATCTTTTTGATATAAACACCTTTAGAAGTTGCAGGTTTTGCTTTCTTAAGGTCAGCTACAAGAGCTTCAACGTTTTGACGAACAGCTTCAGCAGTGAAACCTACTTGACCGATCGCAGCATGGATGATACCCGCTTTGTCTACACGGTAACGTGCTTGACCAGCTTTTGCATTTTTAACTGCAGTTGCTACGTCAGGAGTTACAGTACCCACTTTAGGGTTTGGCATTAAGCCACGTGGACCAAGGATTGTACCTAACTTACCTACAACGCGCATTGCATCTGGAGCAGCAATCACTACGTCAAAGTCAAGGTTACCCGCTTGAATGCTTTCAGCAAGGTCATCAAAACCAACTACGTCTGCGCCTTCAGCTTTAGCAGCTTCAGCAGCAGCGCCTTGAGCAAACACAGCTACACGTACAGTTTTACCAGTACCTGCAGGAAGTGTAGTCGCGCCACGAACAACTTGGTCAGATTTACGAGGATCAACACCTAGATTTACAGCTACATCCAAAGATTCTTTGAATTTAGCAGCTGGAAGGCTAGAAAGTACTGCTACAGCTTCTTCCAAAGTATAAACTTTGTTCGCTTCTACAGCAGCTGCAATCGCTTTTTGACGTTTAGTTAATTTAGCCATGTCTTAAAGCTCCACTTCCAAGCCCATAGAACGTGCAGAACCAGCAATGGTACGTACACGCGCGTCTAAGTCAGCACCAGTTAAATCTGGTTCTTTAGTAGTCGCGATCTCTTCTAATTGAGCACGAGTCAACTTACCAACTTTAGTTTTGTTAGGTACAGCTGAACCCTTTTGGATACCAGCAGCTTTCTTAAGCAGAATAGCAGCAGGTGGAGTTTTCATGATAAATGTGAACGACTTGTCGTTGTACACAGTGATCACTACAGGAATCGGAAGACCAGCTTCAAGTTTTTGTGTAGCAGCATTGAATTCTTTACAGAATGCCATGATGTTTACACCACGTTGACCTAGTGCAGGACCGATTGGTGGAGATGGATTCGCTTTACCAGCTGGAACTTGCAGCTTGATATAGCCGTCAATCTTCTTAGCCATTTCAATTACCTCTGGGTACAAACGCCGATTAAGGCTCCCCAATATTTACAAGTAACGATACCGTTACAACAACAATGCCCGATTAATAAAATCGGGCGTTTTCAACCAATTCAGATTAAATTGTTTTTTCGACTTGGCGAAATTCCAATTCAACTTGAGTTGGTCGATTGAATACATTAATCGTCAACGTTAAGCGTGACTTTTCGTACTGAACTTCTTCCACCACACCTTTAAAGTCTGTGAATGGACCATCAGTAACCAATAATTCTTCGCCTGGCTCGAACATTGTCTTAGGACGAGGTGCTTCGCCAGTATTGCGTACACGTGCAAGAATCGCGTCAGCTTCTTTTTGCGTAATTGGAGCAGGCTTTTCTGCCGTACCACCAATAAATCCGAGTACTTTTGGACATTCTTTAACAATGTGCCAAGTATCGTCATTCATTTCCATTTCAACTAACACATAGCCTGGAAAGAATTTACGCTCTGACTTACGTTTCTTACCATCCTTCATTTCCACCACTTCTTCGGTAGGAACAAGGACTTCACCAAAGCTATCGGCAACAGCGCTACGCTGGATTCGATCATTAAGCGAACGCATCACTTGTTTTTCATAACCTGAATAGGCATGAATAATGTACCAACGTTTCATAGCTCTTTTACCCGATAATAAACTTCATCAACCAACTAATAATGTAATCAAAACACCATAAACCAATAGCGGTGATTACAACAACAAGTAACACTTGCCATGATGCAGTTACTGTTTCTTGCTTTGTTGGCCAAATCACTCGACGCAGTTCAATGCGCGAGTCTTTCAACAAACGAACAAAGCCTTTGCCTTGATGGGTGGCGTATAATAAACCTAAAGCCACAACGATACAAGCCAAAATTACCCCAACACGCACCCAAATATTGTTTGCGGGAACCCAATATGCTGGAAGATGTTGATTTACCATAAGTGCACCAGCAAGTAATGCCAATGCAATAATCCATAAAATCACGTCAACTGGTGAACCAGATTTAACGACTTCAGCGGAATTGTTTCTTTGAGGAATTGGCGCGTCGCTTAATGCGTCACGCGATTTATCATTCGACATTTTTGTACTCGTCGTTGAATTCGCGACTTATTATATGACCAGTTTAGCCAGCATCAAGCTTTTTATCAAAAATAATTTGGCAGGCCAGGAGGGACTCGAACCCCCAACATTCGGTTTTGGAGACCGACGCTCTACCAATTGAACTACTGACCTATAACAAAACCGAGAATCGAAACTCTCGGTTTTCGTTTGTACTTCTA